>DHJV01000114.1 GCA_002404515.1 Lachnospiraceae bacterium UBA4711
GGGCCGGTCAGGTAAATGATGCCATTCGGTGACTGCAGCATCCGCATTACAAGCTTGTAATTCCGTTCCGTCATACCGAATGTTCCCATATGATCAATGGAACCTGCCGAAGCGAGAAGTCGCAAAACTGCTTTCTCACCAAATACAGTTGGAATCACAGATACACGGACATTCAGGTTCACGCCTTCAATATTGATACGAAAATGTCCATCCTGTGGGATTCTTCGCTCCGCGATATCGAGATCTCCAAGAATCTTGATACGTGCGATCAGGGAATTGTGAATGTTCTTCTGCAGCGTCATGAAGTCACAGATAACACCATCCATACGCATGCGCACGCTTGTATGGTTCTCAAACGGCTCGATATGGATATCGGATGCATTGGAGTTGTAGGCACGGACAAGCAAGCTGTTGAACAGGTTGATAATTGGCGTATCATCATCGCCCTCTTCCACACTGATCTCCATAACCTCGCTCGTCTGTGTTGTCGTCTGTGACGCTTTCTGTGCCGCCTGTCGTGCAGACACTTCCGAATAATAATACTGAATCGAATTTTCCAGCGGTGCCTTCTCACACAGGGAAATATGCACTTCACGTCCGACGATCTGGCGGATATCCTCAATTCCATAGAAATTCAGCGGATCGTCCACAAGGAGATAATACATCGTATCCTCTACCTTGTATCCCATCATGTTATATTTCTCAGCAAGAACACGTGGAATCATCTCCACCGCTTTCACGTCCACAGACAGATCCGAGATATTGACAACCTCATAATTCAGACGTTTTCCAAGTGCCTCTAACATCTGTTTTTCTGTGATAAATCCGAGTGCAATCAGTGCCGCACCAAGACGGACACCTTTGTTTTCCTTCTGGTAGGCAACCGCCTGATTAATCTGATCTTCGTTGATGTAGCCAAGCTCCTGCAATACATCACCGATTCGGATATTTTTATTACTGCGCATTTCCATCGTCCGGCACCTCCTCGTACATATAGATCTCCAGCGTCAATGTCAAAACGCGTTCGGTCTTGATATCGTACTCACCATCCTCTGTCAGGTTCGTGATACTCCGCTCCTCGGACCATGAATAATTGCACACTCGGATCTTCTTATCGCTGTTTGAGAGATCTTCGATCAGCTGAAGCAGATCACTCTCTTTTCCTCCCAGACGAAGTGTCACCGTCGCATTATAAATACCGGTTGTCACAGTATCGTCAAACGCCGGAAGTGAACTTTCCTCGCTGTCCGTCGACATACCGCCGCTTTCCTCAGCCGCTTCGATCTCGGAACGTTCTGCTTTTGCACCCTGGGGAGCCTCTGTCGTATCTGTATCCTCCTGTGCAGCAAGCATCTCTGCACGTTTGGAATATACATACGGCTCCAGCGTCGTCTCTTCCGTCGGCATCTGGATTGCAAGATCGTAAGATTCCAGATTGTAGCCAAGCACAAGTTCGGTAAAGTATTTATCAATTTCCGCGCTTTTCATCATTGGGAAAAATGACTTTCTCACACTCTGGATCTGATCTGAAAACCTCTCATTATCCGTTTCCATCATTGGCACCTGCGTCAGCTTTAACTCATTTTCTTCCTGTGTTTCCTTCTGTGTCGTAATCTCTTTGTTCGTATTCACGATTTCCTTTACGACCGGGTAGATGCCCCAATAACCGATACATACAACAATTACAAATATCGAAAGCATGATCAGGAGGTTTTTATCTTTTTGTGTCATTTCTAACTTCATACTGATTCCCTCCTTATTCTGCATCGCCGACATCCGGCAAATCAATTGTTTCTGTCGTCTCCGGCTGTGCATCTGTATCGGTATGTCTGCCGGCAGATTCCGCCAGTGTGCAGGTCACATGAATATCCCACAGCTCATCGGATTCCACATACGAATATCCGGTATAATCAACATTGCTGAAAATATCCACGCCACACAGATTGCGGATGAATTTATTGATATTATCGACTGTATCAGCACGCGCCGTCATCGTCAGCACGCCCTGATCCGCATCGAACGAATCAAAAGTCACAGTTGCAAGCCCTTTCGCGCAATTATCAACCACATCCATCACTTCACGGTTACAGACCGGATATGTGTATAAATTCTGATTTACTCCCACGATTGCATTGTACTGGTTCATCAGATACGAAGTCTCTTTCATGAGCACATCATACCGCGCAACCTCCATGATTGTTGCCGGAGACTCATTATACTCTTTCAGCTTCTGCAATTCCTGTTTCCGAAGTGTACGCACCGTGATACACACAGCAAGTCCCACAAGCATCACAGCCAGGCTGATCAGAATTGCAAGGAATCCTCCGCCAACTCCACCACTTTCTGTTTCCTTCTTTTTTCCGGCATGATAGCCATCTAAGAAATTCTGCTTGCCTGCATTTCCCGCAGCAAGACCACTGATCGGGTGGAAATGTGCCTGTACATCCAGACCATTGGTTACAATGTGCGTATCTGCAAATACTTCCACACGCGCGTAAATATCAAGCTGCGAAATCGCATTCTGATATAATGGCAGATCCTGTGGATTCACACCCGCAAGCAGAACTGCCTCAATCGGATAATCCAACTGGTTTGCCTGCATGAACTGACGGATCTGGCTGACCGAACGTGCGATATCCTGCGCATAATCCTCGGTTCCCTGATCGTGGAAGCAGCGGGCACTGTTAAAATAGTAAAATTCTCCATTTACCCAGAGGATCGTTGTAATCGTCATACGATCTGCGATCTGCAGGACGAATGTCTTGTACTGCTGTGCCGCTGTCAATGCGGTCAGACGGATCAGACTGCTCTCTCCGGAATACACTGCCTTGAGCTTGACGCCGATCTCTGCAAAGATGTCCACATAATCTTTGATGAAATCGGTCGTGATGATCTCGGCATAGATCTTCTTCGTCGCCTTGTTCTGCCCGATCGGAAAATATCCGCAGATATAATCCTCTCCCTGTTTGATATCCGTAAACTCGCGGTTGATAAACTCTTCCGTTTTCTTCGGATTGAGCAGCGGCATCTCAATATTCTTACCGATAAACTTGGTCGAATTGATGACTAAGATCACATCCTTCGTCGGCAGATTATGTGTTGTCCAGAAATTCTGCATAAAACTCACGAACGCATCCGCATCCATAATCATACCATTGATGATACTGCCATCCGGCGCATCTTCTGTATAACAATCCGCGACAGAAATCTTTCGATTTCCGGGAGTACCGGTGATCACTTGTATCTGTTGATTTGCCAGATAAATGACTGTACTCATATGTATGTTCTCCTTCCTGTAATAGGTTTGCTTTCTCTTTTAGTACGAATTTGCAATCGTCGCATACGAGCCGTAAATCGGCTGGATTACGGAAATAATAACAAATCCAACAACCACTGCCATCACAACGATCATCGCAGGTTCCAGGTAAGAAACCAGCTTATTCATTGCAACCTCGGAATCATATTCCATCTGATTTGCAATCGATACAAGCATCGTATCAAGCGCACCTGTCTCTTCACCGACTGAAATGGACGAAGAAAGTTTTTTCGTAAATCCATCTACCCGGTTAATACTCTCACTTAAATTCATACCACCACGGACATCCGCGATGACCTGATCAAACTGCTTTTCAATGTAAGAATTTCCGATCGTATTTCGTGCGATCTGCAGACAGTTGATGATCGAAATACCTGCCGAATACAGGCTCGACAAGGTACGCGCAAACCGTGCGGTATAAATGACACGGCGCAGCTTCCCGATCACCGGCAGTTTCAGCTCCAGCTTGTCCTTTGCATACCGGATTCCCGGTATTGCACACAAAACCCGGATGAATATATACAATACCACTGCCGCAATAACCAGGACATACCACTTATTTTTCACAAAATTACTGATTGCGAGCAGGATTGTCGTCGATGTCGGAAGTGTATCCATCTGTGAGAAAAGATCCTTAAACTGTGGAATTACATAGCCCATGATGATTGCCACGACAATTACGATTAATACGCACAGAATCTTCGGATACGTCATTGAACTCTTGACCTTCTGATTCAATCGGTATTCTTTTTCGTAATGGACAGACATCTGTAACGCAATCTTGTCCATACTGCCACTGCTCTCCGCACTCTTTATCATATTGATAAAAAGTGGTGGAAACGCATCGCCGCTTGCTGACATTGCCTCAGAAAGCGGAACACCGGAACGCACCTGCTTGGAAAGTCCAGTGTAGACCTCTCGTTCCTTCGGATTGATCGATTCATCCTCGGAAATAATCCGAAGCGCCTTCACAAGCGTAACACCAGCGCCAAGCAGCTCGCCAATATTCTTCGCGAAATCAGAAATCGCATTGGATTTCAACCGTTTCGTATTATTTTTATCTGCCTGTGCTTTCGCCTGTATCAGATATTTCTTTTCCTGTTTTAACCGCTCATGCAGATCAAGCTCATCCGTTGCCTGCATCGTACCGGAAATTGTTTTTCCGTTTTCGTCCTGCGCTCTGTATTTGTAAGTGATCAAGGATGTTTCCTCCTTTTTATCTCAAGTCCAGACACTGCCTGTAAATCCACAGTTCAAAACAGATTTTGGATTTTGTAATTAAAATCCATTTTACAATACGAATTTTCTTCTGTAGTGTCTATCACTTTAATGATTTTTATTTTAATATGTTGAAGTCATCATGCTCTTTACATAGTCAATATACGTCGTAATCATTGTATCGCCCAGATTCTGCGTCAGCGAAACCAATACGCCAAACGCCAGAAATGGTCCGAATGCAAACTGCTCTTTTCTCCCCTTCTTCTTTTTGACAAGCAGATAAATAGCATACGCGCCACCGACAATGATGCCGACAAAAAATGCACCAACAACACCCTTCCAGCCAAGCAGGAATCCGGCTGCAAACATCATTTTCACGTCGCCGCCGCCAAAACCGTTAAATAACATCAGAATAAACATTGGCACGCTGACCGCGAACAATCCAATCACACGCTCTATAATCGTTGGTCCCGGCAGCACCCAGATAGCCGGAATACCAAGCAGCAGCAAAATCACATTCAACTGTGGCGGAATCTCCTGTGTATCCGCATCGATCATCGTGATCACCATCAGATCACAGATCACAAGGAAGAACAGCAATGCGGACAGATGAATCCCGTACATTGCAACAGAAAATACTGCAAATGCACCGCCGAACAGCTCAATGATGAGCGGACGTATCGGAAGTACGGAGCCACAATATCTGCAGCGGTTCTGATAACGAATCCGTGAAAAGATCGGAATGACATCTTTCCATGTCTGCTCATGACCGCACTGCTTACAGTGGGAATGACGGATTGTCAGCTTCTCCTTCTTCGGAAGCCGTTCAATGACGAGATTCAGATAAGAAAACACGGTCACTCCCATCAAAAATACCAATATGTATATCATTGCATATAAAAAATAATTCATTTTCTACCCCTTTTACTCTGTTTTACAGTTGATCTGTGTGTCGGACTCTGCATCTAAATTATAGCACTGGATATATTCCGTATATGTAAAATCGCCATACCGCGGACTATGCAGTGTCAGACTCATATAAATGATGTTATCCGCGTAATTTCCTTTCGGCTGCGTAAATTTCAACTCCTTGATGGAATACCCCATATACGCTTTCTGGTCAAATACCCAGTCTGTACTCTTCACTTCACCACTTGCAACCACCACCGGATAATAATGTACAACAAGATATCCGTTTTCATTCACGCCAATATAGATATGGCTGCCCTGTGCATCGGTAAACTCGATCTTATTATACCCGGATGTTCCATTCTGACCACCCAGTGCCGCATCTGTCGACAGCTGCATGACATACGGCAATGTGACCTCGCTCGTCGTTCCATCCTCATTTTTTATCTCCGTCGTGATTGTCGCATTCCGTGCGCCCTCGATTTCCCCGCGGATCTTTGAAGCAATAATCGCAGATACCTGCATGCCATTCGCGGTTCCTTTTGCCTCATAATAGACACTCACGGTATTTGCAATCACCTTACTCGCCGCGATCATGAAAAGCCCGATCAGCATAAAGGTCACAATCATTTCCACCAGTGTGAGTCCCTGATTCTTATTATGAAATTTTTGAAAAAGCTGCTTCAGTTTTTTCATTTCAATGACTGACTCCTCTTTTTACTCTGATTCCACACTTTTATGGATCACCCGGAACACCGTCAGATCAGCGCGATCACTATAATAGCGATCCAGCTCCGCTTCTATCGCAAAGCTCGTTGTCTGTGCCGTGTTCTGCGTATCTGTCTTTGTTGTATCTACTGTCAATGTTATACCTGTACCTGTAAGCTTCTCAAAATCTGCATCCTTTTTGTACATTTCCTCATTCAATATACGCTGATTTTCCTGCATATCCTTGCTTTTCTTCACTAATTCTCCGGATACGCCGAGCAGATGCACCATGCATTCTGCCAGAACCATAACAAGAATCACAAAACCAACGATTACTTCCACCATCGTCGAACCTGCATTATTCATTTGCCGCACAATTTTTCTTCTCTTCATGTTACTCACGCTCCAGAAAACTCCAGCTCCAATGCTCCTTTTTCAGAATTTTATTTTTCGATGGATTCACCGTATCATCTCCAATATCCACACCGTTTTCTGCATCCTCATAATCCATACAGGACAGATTATACTTTGACAACATGGATGCTGTCTGGTCTCCCTTGGTACATGTCACTTTGACACAAAGCACAATATCGTTTTTCGATGTCTGATAACTTCCATCATTTTCCCAGTAAATGCAAACAGAAATATCATCCGCCATTGCTGCATATTTTGTCGTATCTCCACCGGTCGCCGCGAGGGTAAAATACCGGTACGCTGCCTTCTCTCCATGATCAGTCGAACTCTCCGATTCAAAATACGGCCAGTTGCCCTGGCAGACATTATAGCGAAGATACTGCCACAGCAGATTTTTTCCATCTGTCACATCTTTCCTCTGCATATCAAAGCTTGTATATGCCGGTGTCGTCAATTCTTTTTCAATTTCAAGGCTGATCGTCTTTGAAAGCTCCCGGCACTGGTTCTGTGTCACCCGGCGCACCGAAGACGAAAACAACGCATAGCTTACAAGCAGCAACGATAAGCAGAACACAACGACAACCATACTGACGACAATCGCCACGATCATCGCAGAGCCACGATTTTCTTCTTTATGAAATTGTCTGCGTTTTCTCTTTTTCTGCATATGCCTGTAATTATCTTTCTATTATTTTGATATTCCATTGACGGTCAGAGTCTGCAGCTGTGTCCACTCGGCAAGTCCATCTTCTGAAATTGCCGCAAACCGAATCTGCACGTCTTTCACATCTTCGGTAAACCATGTATCCTTCTCCAGCATAAAGCTTGCGCTTGTCTGATCTGCGGTATAATACACAGACTGTACCAATGTACCCTCTGCATCAAATCCAAGCACCTGTACGAGCATCGGCTGCTCAACTGCCACCGTATAATTCACAACTTCTTTTGCAGTTGTGCCACTCCCTACTGTCACCGTTGTTCCTGCAAGCTTCGGAAGCTCTGTCTTTGCCGCTTCCTTTTTCACAGTTCCGGTCCAGATCACCATATCCGTCTCTTCGGCTTCTGTGATCGCACTGGCATCTGTCGTGGTTGCATCATCCACCGGAATCAGTTTCCACACTGCAACATCCGAGCTTTCAAAGGTATCCAGATGTGTCTCGCCAACAACCGCCTGTACTGCAACGAACGTCGTTGTATCCGGTAGTAACACAGAAATCTGATTTCCCTCTGCAGCCACCTTTGCGCAGATTGCAGTCGATGTATCCTCCAGCCGTACATTTACGGCGTAACTTACATTTACCGGCTTTTCTTCTGTCAGAATGCCCGCAAATTCCGTGTATGGATTTGCCTCACACAGACTCTCTCTGCGGATCTTTGCGTTGCTTCCTGCATAGTATACATAATATTTATTGGTCTTTGGCTGTACATACAGCACACCATATGCCCCATTTGCATCCTTGATCTGCACCTCGTAATAATCGGCGCCATCCTGCACCTCGAACCGGTATACCCGTGCCTCATACGTTCCAACCAGATCTTCATCCTGTACCGGTGCTGTCAATGTCCATTTTGTTCCATCGTAATACTGCAGAACATGCGCATCCTCTGCCAATCGTTTGACATCCGGTGTTTCCAGCTTCTGGACAGTCTGTATTTCCTCGGTTGTTGCTTCTGTCGTAGAATCCTGTGTATCCACATCCGTCACAGCATTCTCTGTCTCATCCGGCTGTTCCGTCGCTCCAGCCGTTGTCTCTGCTTCCTTTTTACCCTCAGGAGCATCCATAACAACCTGTTTTTCTTCTGCTCCATTCGATGCAAGCTGTGTAGTCTTCGAATACTTCGTTCCATTTACTGTACAATCTGCATATTGAATATCGTTCGCGATATCGGCATCTGCATATCCAACCATCGCATCTGCACTTGTACCACCTGTCACGGCTCCATCACTTGTACAGCTATTAAACTTCACACCCTTGTAGCGCAGGTATCCAATCATACCGCCCGTATACCATGTTCCGGTAACCGTACCGTAATTGTTGCACTTTGTAAATGTCATCGCATCACTGGTCTGATTCTCCATCTGTCCAACGATACCACCAACCGCAATATTTCCGGTCGCAGCCATCTTAACTTCTGCCTGATTCGTAAGGTACTCCAGATTCTCGCCAGACATCGAATGTCCGATGATGCCACCCACAGCCGTATTTTCTCCAGCCGCTTTCGCTGTCACATGCCATGTGCCCGCTGTGATAATCTGCTCTGTCTCTGTACCCTTTACAACAGCATCTTTCTGATTACATCCAACAACACCACCGGTATATCCGAGATAATTGTCAATCGTTGTATTTCCTTCTGCCTTTTGAGAATTATCCGTTGAGGTAACCGTTCCATAATTTGTACCGACGATACCACCGACATTCGCTCTTGCAGTTTCATATGCAGTTCCATCTACCATGTCACCATGCACGACGGTATCCGCACTTCCAATCGTGTTTGCCTTGACCGTTGAATTATATCCATTGGCACCAACGATACCGCCAACATTTGCTGTCACGCCATCTCCAGCACCAGATACGCTTCCTGTAAATGTACATTCCATCACCTGTGCCGCATCTGTATCCTCTGCTTTTTCCGTCGCGATACCACTCACTCCGACGATACCGCCATAGCTTGCAATAGATGTACCACGGTTACCTACGATCGTTGCGCTTACATTACACTGATTGACTGTACCCTTGTTCTCACCGACAATACCACCTGCAGCTTCTTTCGCTGTGATGGTTCCATAATTATTGCTTGTCAGAATCTTGTTGTTCGACTTGCGGCTTGCGCTGATCATACCGCCAGCATAACCAGTCTTCGCCGTTACAGCAGCCCGGTTCGTCGCGTTCTCGATACGTAAAAACGTGTTTGCATCATCATATCCAACAAGTCCGCCGACATAGGTATCTGCTGTCACGCTTCCGGCACCAACTGTGCCTGTCACATATATCTGCACTTCGCTTGTTTGGACATTGGCATTGCATACCTTATCAACCACTGTCTCTTCGGATGTCTGATTTATGGTCAGCTTTCTTACATTCTCCGCCGTTGTTCTCGCATAAGTTGTATCCGTACTGTTTACAAGCATCGTGTATCCGATGTAACCACCGGTAAATGCACTGCCTGTGATCGTACCAGAGAAGTCCGCCATGTCTGCAGAAGTTTGAATACGGGCATATTTGATGTCTTCCGTTTGCTGAATAAGCTTACTCGTGTAAAAAATAAGCTTTGCATTCTTCTTCATCCGTTCAACAGCCTCATCTGAACTCATCGAATATGGCATATAATAATTAGTGCTGTCTGTATGTTTTTTAATATATGTGTTTTTTTCCTCCAACGGTGTAAGAATACAATATTTTTTACCGTCTCTTACCTCCCAGTTTACGTTCAAAGCAAGCCACCCATTAGTAAATTGTAAATCATCCCCTTCTTCAAGAGGAATTTCAATCGACCAATCAAAAATATCTTCGTCACTATCATTTGCAATTATAAAATTACCATCCCACCCATCCTTTGATCCAGTAATGGTCAATGTATATGGTGACTGATCAGTTGAAACTTCATGTTTATTTTTTTCAGTAATTCCCATATTTCCAGGTAAAATCGTAGATGTATTTCCATCTCCACCTGTATAGAAAAACTCAATATCTGTTACATCAAAAGAATAATAATCTATATAATTATCAAACAAAACACTGATTTCATTATATTGCGTACCATTTGCCGGTATTTGTTTTGTATTACTTGTTTCGCTAGGATAATAGGTATATGAAGTTTCTGTGATGACAGTTTTATTCGTGTCCATATTATATGGCTGTTGCTGAACATTTGCATTCTTTCCAAAATGGAATACAATATGCCAGTCTGTAATACTCTGTGTACTGTCATTGTGAATCACAAATGAATATAATGCCCCCGGTTGATTATAATAATACGATCTTACGGCTAAAGTCACATAACATAGTTCTGTCGTATTTCCTGCTGAAGAATTGGTCGCCACATTGGATGAACTGCCCTGTCCCTGCTCAACCTGAACATTCTGGTTATATCCATTCGTATTGATAATGTTCGCGCCAATCACACCACCGACAAAATATTTGCCGCTGATGTTCTGTGTGCTTACATATAATTTTTTCGCGCTTCCGTCTGTGTTCTGCAGCATCGCAATCGACGCATTGCATCCGGCAAGTCCACCGACATAGCTTCCGTTTTCCGTATCTCCGTCTATACTTCCAGCCGTCACAGCGTAGTTTGTAACTTCCGCGCCACTGTCATTATATCCAACGATACCACCAACATAATTTTTACCGACAATACGTACATTGTTATTTATTGTGCCAGTTGCTTTAATCACTCCATGATTGTAACCAGTGATTCCGCCGACGTAATCAGCTGCATAAGAAACCGGATATGTTCCAGCACCAGCCGCTGCACCCGATGTATCACGATTTTCAATCAGAGACCCTGTATTATAACCACTGATACCACCTGCATACATACCGGTTGCATAGACAACCCCTGTATTCTGCCAGTTTGATACAGTATTTTTCGTATTCACAGCGTCAGATACCACGATTGGCTTTGCTCCATTTTCAACTAACGACAGTGTATCGTTACTGCTGCTTCCTGTCTCTTCCTGTGTCTTTGCCAGATCAATATCTGCATTCGCGCCAATCACACCACCGACATAGGAACAGCCAATGACATAGTTGTCATTTCTGCCAGCCGCATTCGTATCGTCCGCACCCGATAACTCCGCAGAACCAGTTGCATAACCGACAATACCACCGACATAATCATGTCCGAATACATAGCTGTGCTTGCCATTATCCAATTCTGCACGCACACCTTCAAGCGTACTAAAATAACTGTAACCGGTAATACCGCCTACATAGGTTCCAACTACCTTGTCTGCATAAGCTGCAAGTGCAGTTCCATCCTGATTTCCAAGGAATGCCTGTAAATCTTCACTCGAATAAAACGGTGTACTGCTGCTGTTTTTGATTGTAATATTGGCAAGGGCTGATGTATCGTCTGTATGATTTGCCGCATACTCGTTTACACAGCTTCCTGCTATACCGCCAATAAATTTGCTGTCCTTTTTATCTTCGCCATCCTTCACGACCGCATATACGGCACCTGTATTCTCACAGTCTTCCAATATGATGGCAGTTGACCGATTCTTCTCTGTCCGAAGCTCACCGGCAACACCTCCCACATATGAAAGTCCGGTTACCTTTGCGGCATTGGAAAGCTTCTTCCATGTGACTCCTGAAACAACCGAATCTGAATCCGCAATCAGTGTTCCTGTAATACCACCGACATAAGACTTTCCTTTTATAAAGCTGGCTGTCTCTGCATCCACATCTTTATTTACGACTTCCAGATTTTCTAAGATGCCCGCTGTCTCTTTAACCAGATTCTCACTATACACCGTGATTCCGGCAAAAGAGCCAACATAATCGCCCGGAGAAGTTACCTGTACGTCATCCAGTTTCAGATTTCCGATGGTTCCATAATTCGTGGCAAACAAACCAACCGGTTTTTTTTCGTCTGCATCGCCGGTTTCTTTGTCCGTATACAACATACACAGGGCATTTCCTGCCTGCGACATATTAAGTCCCTTGATCATATACGACTCGCCATCCGCATTCTTACCATCCAGAGAATCTTCCGCACGGAGCTGTTTCATCGAGATAAAGGTTTCTGCCAAATCTGCAGTCTCATCATTTATCTTAATATCATTTCCATTCGTATTATAAAATGTCCCTGACGCCACAAATTCCGTCCAGTCAATATCATCTGATAACTGGAAATGGCAAGTCAGCACCTTATCTTTATCCTGCTCATAATGCGCACTGCTCAGGCGCAGTTCATCGACAGACTTTTCAGTATTCGCTGTAATGTCTGTCACGTAACGCATATTATAAAGATGTCTTGCATTTGCAATCGAATAGTTGTAATTTACAACCTTCTTTGCGGCATCCGTGTTGTTATTTTCCTCGGCAAAATAAACATACGATGTGTTACTCTGCCGCTCTGTTGTTGTATCATATGCAGCGCCATACCCCTTGATGGAGCATCTGATCTTATTTGCATCCAGTCCAAACCGATGGAATGTATAGGTTGACTTGAATTTAAAGTTTGCATTGGCAACCGCATCTGCTTTGGCTGCATCCCGTAAAGTCGGCAGATTCAACTCATAACTGGCAGAAGTTGCCTGAAAATCCGCTGCATCCAATACGATACGGATTGTTCCATCTGTATCGCTCCACGCAAGAATTGGGAACTCTCCTAGTTCCTGCGTACTCCAGGTTCCTGTCTCATCTTTCACATAACGTGTGATTGCACACGCCTGTGCCTGCCGGTTCGCATAATTTTTGACCTTGGCTCCTTCTAATGTAAACTTCATAACCGGAACTCCATCTGCCATATGCTCACTGGCACAGAAATCCGAATCCACATCATAGACAGTAATATCATAGTTCATTTTCTGTGCGGCATTCGTCGGTTTGCTGACTTTAAACGACAGATTTAACGTATCTTCATTATTTAATTTCACTTCGTCAATGGATGGTTTTTCCTTTGTCCCCTTTAATGCCGTTGACAATGTATCCACACCATAATACCCGATCATACGGTCTTTTCGATAAGACTCATACCGTGTGGCAATATTGACCGTCCCCCGAAGGAAATCATTGTCATTGTCATACTCGAAAATTTCTACCTCATCTCCATTTGACTTGGCAGAATAAAGGACAGAAAACACCTGTCCATCCTCTAAGGAAAACTCGACGCAGATCGCGTCATTTAAGATAGACGTATCATACAGATACCCCTGTAAAAGCTGATATACGATCGGTGCCGTCGGGCTTGTCGTATCTTTTCCTGCCGCATACAGACTGTAATCACCCTTATTTGCACGCACAGAAACAAGCGTACCCTTATTTACCGTCACCCAAACGGAATCATCACTGTACGCCTGTCCTTCTTCGTAATATATCGAATCCAGCTTCACCTCGGCTGGACTATAATTTTTTGTCTTCTTTGCAAAATCTTCTAAAGTTCCATTTGCATTATATTCCGACAACTGATTCTGCGCTGTCAAAAACATGGTCTCTGCATATTCGTTCGCCTGGTTGAAGTCCGACCAGTCCTGCCATGCCATAAGCCCCATGACTGATATTGTGAGCAATATCGACAGCAACATCATCGTCACGATCATCTCAACAAGCGTGAAACCCCGATTGGATCTGCATCGTCTCTTTTGTGTCGATCTCATATTTATCACCTACTGTATAACACTATTCGCTTTATTATACAAATATATCGGAAAAAAGGCAAACTTTATCAAGTGATTTTTTTTGCATATTTTTGTCATTTTAGTGAAAATTGTGTGACTTCTTACATAAATAGTTCCAGTATGTACACAATCGCGCACGAAACGAGTGACACCACGAACATGCTTGTCCTACGCCATGCAAGAATCAGTGCCACGACAAATCCAATGCCTGCTGCCACCATACTGTTGCTCGCCGTGAGGATCGCCGGGAATGTCATAACCGCGAGCGTCACATACGGCACATAGAATAAAAACGATCGAACCGTCTTGTTCTTGATTTCTTTCTTGATCAATGTGAGTGGCAGGACACGGATCAGATATGTGACTGCTGCCATCACAAGGATGTACAGATAAATATTATGCTTCATGTTCTGCCTCCTCATCTCCCGTGTTTTCATCCGGAATCGGGAAAAGCACGGCTGCCACGCCGGAGATCACAACAGTCAGAATAATCACCTTCATACCGGAAGAAATATTCTTAATCACTGGTATCTTCGTGAAAAGGAAGCTCGCCGCCATCGCAATGATCACAAGCCCGCGGATCACCTTATTGTCTCTCGCCGGCGGGATAATGATGGCTAAGAACATGCCATATAACGCGACTGAAAGCGCACTTACCACGCCACCCGGCAATACGTTGCCGAGTACCACACCGAGACAGGTGCCAATCGTCCATGCCGGAATCGCAATCGACATCGCACCATACATATAGCACGGATTCAATTTACCTTTTCGCGCAATCGAGATGCCGAAGATCTCATCGGTCACACCAAATCCGAGGAAGAACCTGTGTACGACAGAGAATTTCGGATCCAGCTTCTGTGTCAATGCACATGACATCAGCATATAACGTAAGTTTATGACGAGCTGCATCAGTGCAAGCTCGGCATAACCGACACCACCGGCAATCGCTGTGATCGCAGCAAATTCTCCCGCCGACGTTGTATTCGTCAGACTCATAATGGTTGCCGGAAGTGCATGTATTCCAGCATTTCTAGCCGCAATCCCAAGTGTAAATGCGACCGCAAGGTATCCAAGTGCGATTGGAATCGCATCCCGCATTCCATCGCAATAATTTTTTCGATTTATAGTTTCTGCTCCACTCATTTTATCTCTTCCATCACTTCTTCTAAAGTTCCGCGGTCTGTCCGCACGCGGATATGGCAGGCACGCGCATAGACTGGTCCCCGCTCTTTCATCATTGCCTGAATCTTCGCATACGGATCGTTACACTGCAACAACGGACGGTTCGTACAATGCTTTACCCGCGCATAGGTCGTATCCGCATCTGCCATCAGGTAATATACGGTTCCGACTTCTTTCAGCAGATTGCTGTTCTCCTTGCGAAGCGGCAGTCCACCGCCCGTCGCGATCACACAATGTGTCTTCTCCCGAAGTTCTTTAATGACATTTGTCTCCAATGTCCGGAAATACGCCTCTCCCTTCTTCTCGAAGATCTCCGGGATCTTCATCCCCTCCTGTGCCTCAATATAAAGATCGGTATCAATAAATTCATATCCAAGCTTCTTGGCAAGTGCCTTTCCAACCGTTGTCTTTCCTGCCCCCATATAACCGATCAGGACAATGTTATCGCCGCGCTTCTTCCCATAGATTGCATCCTGCAGTGCCAGATACACTTTATCCGTCAGTGTCTCAGAAACTTTCAGATTATTCCACAATTCATATGCAAGGATTCCCTGATAGAGTAACATCTTCAAGCCATTTACCGCCGGCACGCCAAGCTTCTCCATCTCCTTTAAGAATGGTGTCTGTGCCGGATTATAGATCAGGTCAACGCCCGCCTTCGCCATCGCATAGAACGCATCGCCAAAATCAAACGGCATCCCATCGCCCTCATGCAGTCCAACTGAGGTACACTGGATCATCAGGTATTTTCCATCCGGAATACTCTGATAATCCTCCGAAGCCACTGCCTGTACCACCGTCTTCCCTGCAAACGCATTCATATCGTCCGCAATCGCCAGTGCACGCGCAAATGTCCGGTTTACGATATACACCTGCTTTGCGCCATAGCTGACACACATATACGCGACCGCACGTGCGGCACCGCCTGCGCCAAGCATGATAACCGTCTCATCCTTTAACGCAATTCCTTCTGTCTCTAACGCTTTCGCCAGTCCCGGCATATCCGTGTTGTAGCCCTTATAGCCACCCTCCACACGGACAAGTGTATTGACCGCGCCGATCGTCTTCGCGGCTATATCGACATCCACGAGACTCTCCATCACATGCTGCTTGTGTGGCACGGTAATATTCAGTCCCAGCACGCCCTCGTCATACGCAAGCTTCACACAACGGGACAAATCATCATCCTCCACGCAAAATGGCACATACCGCTCTGACAGTCCGAGTGCATCGCTGAGCGTGTCATGGATGACCGGTGACAATGTATGTTTGATCGGATTTCCGAAGATCCCAAGCAGATGCTCTGCAGTGACATCCTCGTAACCCTGTATCGCATATTTCATGATTTCCATCGCTATTTTCCCCTGTTTCGTCTATAATTGTCTAAAATCAGACATTTTCTTCAAATATAATACCATAAAAGTGAAAACCTGCAACCATTTAGATACATTTCGGATACATTTGTATCCTATAATTATGAAACGCACCCAGCTACATCTATCAGCAACGAAATAAATCAGATTAACAGGAGGACGATCTTATGAAGAAACGAATTGCAGGCATTCTCATATCTATCCTTGCACTATCCACCCTGTCTGGGTGTGGAAAAAAGAAAGATATCTCATACGTGGATGAACCGGCAACGACAAGCGATGCTGCCACCGCTTCGGTTCTGCACCGGAATTATGAGGTCACAGACGGACTCCTGACATTTACGGTGGATGCCGATGTCGATACCAGTTTATCGGCACAAAGCTCGCCTGTAGTAAAAGTCTCACGAAACGACTACAGCGAGGAGGATATGAAGCGGATTGCAGATGCCATCTTCGATGCCGGAAGCTACGCCTTAGCTCTGCCCTATGTCCTGTGCCCGGACGAGGAAGTAAAAAGTGCGTGTGCCGATATGCAGGAGGAAATCGCACAGTACAGTGACAGTGCAGACATTCCATACTCTTTGCTGCAGGAATACTATATCGCCCAGCAATGTATGGAGAATGACAACGTGGTCACCCCGATTCAAACGGATGGTTCCCTGAAATGGTATCGTTTCGCCTCCACCGAGAATGCAGATATTTATACAAATTTCTGCATCATCAAAGGGACGATCAGCCAGAAGCCTTACTATCTGTCGTTTATACAGACGGATGCGTACTGTACGATGCTGCTCCACACGATCTACGAACCATATATCCAATATCCGCAATACTACGACACCTACGCAAATCCTCTTTATGAGAATGAATCGTACTCCGATGAGTGTCAGTATTCTAAGGAAGAATCAAAAGCAATGGTGCTTGATACGCTTCAGACTATGGGAATCTCCGATTATACAATCACGGATGTACAGAAGGCACAGACCATAAAACCCAATTACGAGATAACAAAAGATGGGGAAGTCATAGCCAGCGATCCTTCAAACGATGGGTATTCCTATGATTCCTATCTGCTCTATGGCGGCAGAAATGTGGACGGTATCGCTCCTGTTCATACGGATTTCAATTTCTCCCGCGAACTGGTCTCCGAGACAACCGGCGAAAACAGCAGCTCCAGCGATTCTTACACGAATGCCAGATATGGATTCGAAGCCATCTTCGCGAATGTCGGAAATGATGGTATCAACTATCTGGTTATCCAGAATCCGATGAAAGTAGAGGAAGTCTTAGAGACAAATGCACAACTGCTCTCTTTTGATCAGATTGACGCAATCGCCAAAGATTACATCTCGAAGTTCGATGGGACGACCTTACCATTCTCTGCGGATAACACCTACAAAATCAAGGAGATTCAATATGGATTGATCCGGTTATTTGACGAAGAATCTGATTCCTATATGTATATCCCTGCATGGTATTACATGATTGATGGGGAATCTCTTTCTTCCCCATTTTGTACATTTTCCCCATACGTCATAATCAGTGCCATCGACGGAAGCATCTATCATGATTATAACGGGAACATCAACTAAAGCGAAAGGAGAACGCATATGAAAAAACTATCTTGGATTTTAATTATTACACTTCTCGCATCCTGTCTCTCTGCCTGCGGCAAGAAAGAGACTGTCATCTATCAGGGAGACACTGCATCTACGTCTGATGCCACAGATGACCCTATTCGAAATCTCGACTACACGGTTCCGGGGGACAAGGGGACTCTGACTGTACAGGCACAGGTAGATACCTCGCTTGCCGAGAAATCAGCACCGGTTGCGTCCTTGTCCCGTGCTGACTTCACGGACGAAGACATCCAGATGTATGCAGACCTGATCTTCGACGAGGGAAGTTATTCACTCTTTATGCCATATGATTTTCGTTCGATTGAGGACTTAACCTCTGCCTGCGGCGCATGGGAAGATACATTCCGCAGCTATGAGGATTTCTCGACGATTCCAGAATATATGATTGCAGAATACTACGATGCCACAAATGTTCTTGCGACGAAGAAACAAGATACCGATGCAGCAAAGCGTGTCGTAGAAACCGACGGTGAAATCAAATGGTATATCAATCCCTATAACCCGGAGGATGACCCATCATATACTTTTAAGCCACACAAATTCTGTATTCTGCAAGGCACGATTCGTGGTGAGCATTATTACCTTGCCTTTTTACAGAATTGTGCTTTCTGCCGTATGATCGTATATAAGGATTATGCCATTGGTTTGGTTGACTTTTCTGTAGGCGATCTGCCTGCGTTTCCAATTGAGGAAGCCTTCTTAGATACATATGATGAAAATATCTGTACCTATTCCGATACAGAAGCCAGACAGGTTGCGGAAGATTATCTGCAAACATTCCGTCTGACCGACTACACTATTCAGACTACCTTAAATGCCTACCATTTCGATATGGGGCATTACAGTATAGACGATTCCATGATTGTAACGGAACCGCAAAATGACGGTGCTTCCGTCGTTGACTCCTATCTAATTTATGCCTGCCGCAGTCTGAACGGACTTGCAGCTCCATATACAACCGAACTATTGCAGACAACTCTGACAGATTACTCAAATGCCGACATCCAAGGGGACGATTCCGGTTACACGATAGACTTTCCGGAAGATGAAACACGCGAATTCTACGGTTATGAATCCCTGACTGCAAATGTAGACAGTGATGGACTTTCCTATCTGATCTGGAATAATCCAATGAAGGTTGATTCCATAAAAACAGAACATGCCGCAACACTTTCCTTTGATCAGATTGACGCGGTTGCACAGGCTTATATTGATTCCTGTTCCGTAAAAGATCCATATTCTATACCAGACAGTGCTTCCTCACTAGCATCAAACAAGATGACGGTACAAAATATCTGCTATGGTTTGATCCGAATCTCCGATGCGGACCATAGTTCCTACTCCCTCACCCCTGCATGGTTTTATCTTGAATATCCAAATAAGCACGAATATACCACGCAGACTGCATATGTTATAATCAGTGCCATTGACGGCAGCATCTATAACCCGTGGCTTGGCACACTGGAACCCACAGACAATAACCAGCCAACGAAATAAGACGCATAAAAAAAGGGATTGCATATGCAATCCCTTTTGTAGTGTGTGATTTTAAGTTTATTTACTAATTTGTTATTATTACTTTCTAAGACCAAGCTGCTCGATAAGTGTTCTGTAACGCTCGATATCCTTGCTCTTAAGGTATGCGAGAAGGTTTCTTCTCTGACCAACCATCTTAAGAAGACCTCTTCTTGAGTGGTGATCCTTTGGATGTACCTTGAAGTGCTCATTCAGGTCGTTGATTCTTGCTGTAAGGAGTGCAACCTGCACTTCCGGTGAACCTGTATCACCTGCTGTACGAGCATACTTCTCAATGATCTCTTTCTTCTGATCTGCTGTAATCATGCTTTTTTCCTCCATTTTCTTATTTTGTCCAGTCGCTGAGTTATGGTCGGAGTGATCCTATAACCAAGTGACGGCATTTGATATCTTACCACAAGACTTTCATCTTGTAAAGCACTATTTTACTTATAGGTTCCACCACCGATATAATCCTCGGCTCTCTCACTTCCATGTGTGAATTTGTAGCCGATTCCTAACCATTCACTGTTTGTTTTACCAAAATATCGAAGTGGATCTGCCCAATTATTATCGGCATTCTGTGGATCGAAGTTGTACCAGATTCCATTAATCTTGATGACACACCAGTAATGCTCGCCATACGAGTTATCTGCACGTAATGTCTCGCCTCCGACGCGATATGCATCAAATCCGAGTGCTCTGGCAAATACAACCATCGCTGAACCATAATTGATACAGGTTCCATAACGCTGCCCATTCACACCACAAATGATTGTCTTTGCAAAACTGACAACCTGTCGGTCTCGAATATTAGAATACGAAACGTTGGTGTTGTTCCATGATCCTGTGTAGCCATCATACTTATAAAATGAATTGTCTATAATCCACTTATAGCATGCCAGAAGCTTGTCATAATTATCCATTCCCGGCTTTACAACCTGCGCCAGCACTTCCTGTACCTTCGCATCAACCGCTGTATCTCTTGTCACGGTTGGAACCAGCACAGCCTCGCTCAGAACCTTGCACAGATTCTCGCTGGTTGCCTTGTTGTTTGCTTCCTTCTCTGCTTCTTCCTGCCGTTTCTTTTCTTCTTCCTTTTCCTTCTCAATCTGCTTTGCGACCGCGGCATCAACATACGGATATTTCGTCTCGCCCGGTGCAGTTTCGCCCTTTTCTACAAGCACGATCTCGATTGCCTCCAGACGCTTTGCAAGCCCGGACGTTCCGGAAATCTCTCCATTACATGCCCAGTCAAGCCATCCATACGTCTGGCTATGTACACGGTAATACACATCGAACTTCTCTGCCATCTCTCCGGTCAGCTTGATCTTGATTGCTTCGAGACGCTTCGCCTGTCCGGATGTACCTGCCTGCATATCATTCGTTACCCAGTCAAGCCAGCCGTAGGTCTGGCAATGAACGGAATAGGTAATACCACCTGTACAGCTTGTATTTGGCACATCAATCTTGATTGCCTCC
>DHJV01000054.1:0-3257 GCA_002404515.1 Lachnospiraceae bacterium UBA4711
TTGCTTTTTTCCTCCCGCACCCATCTTGTGGGTTTTTCAGGCCAAATATTCTCTTCTGCACCCACTTCTCCGCATCCGCGGTATACCACATAATTTATTTTCTTCAAAAAAGCAAGGAGCAGGATTTTGATATCCTGCTCCTATTTTCTGCAATCATTCTACTTGAGTCCTATTCACAATTAACTATTCTTCGTTTTTTCTTCTGCGAATCATGCCTGCAATGCAAACGCCTGCGCCAAGCATCAAGGTAACCATGATTGCCAATGGATATGCATCACCGGTAGCCGTTGCAGAATCTGTCTTCTTATTCGACTCTGTTGTCTTCTCCGTGTCAGCCTGTGTTGTGCTGGCATTCGGCTGTTCCACCAATGTCTGCTGAGTTGTCGTAGTCTCAGTTGTCCCCGATGTCTGTGTTGTCGCAGCTTCTGTTGTCTCCGTTTCCGTTGTGGTCTGCGTTCCGGTTGTCGCCGGAACGGTGCCCTTTGCAACCACAACCTTTGTAGACGGAGAAGCAAAATAATTTGAAGTTTCCTTATATCTTACATAATAATCACCGGCAGAAAGCTTCGTCAGCGTCGTGCCTGTGCAAGTTGTCCAATTTGTCTGATCCACACTGTATTCCATCGCAGTTGTCAGATTTGCAATCTGTCCATCTTTTTTCCCATCATCTGATTCCGCTGTCGGTGTCAATCCTGTCGGTGCATTCTGATTTGCCTTTTTGATGGTGAAGTTTTTCACAATCTGCCCATGCAAGCTATTCTTTCCATCAATGGTTACACTCGCGGTTCCTGCATTTTTGTTATTGGCATAAGTGAGTGTGTAGCTTACGCCCTCTGTCAGTGTCTGTCCCTCATAGGACACTGTCACAGCTGGTCTTTTTTCATTGCCATCATAGACATAAGTGTCCGGATCCAATGTAACGGAAAGCTGGGAATCGGAGAGTCTGCGATAACGAAGTACATAATTCGTTGCGTTATTTCCATTTTCATCTTTAATAGTCTGGATGTTATCCGTTCCATTGAAATATACTCCCACCGAATATCCCTCTGGAAGAAACTCTTTTACCGCTTCAAATCCATTCCCCGGTCTTCCATAATTAAAAATTCCACTATAACATGCAACAGAAAATACACAATCTTGATCCATAGACAGCTTCGTCAAACTAAACAATCCTGACGACAAACTAACTGTACTTCCATTTTTCACCTGCATGCCGCCATCCGACATCCATTGCATGCCATTTGGTAATGTTAACATCGCATTGTCTACAACAAGTGTTCCGTAATCCCCGGATGAACTGGCATTGTCAATATCTGTTAACATTGTTCCATTCTTTATTGTCAATCCCCGATCAATTGAAATAGAGGAAATCACAAGATTGTTTCCATTCAGATCAATTGTAAGATTTTTATCTCCAACGCTCAGTACATCTCCCCCAATTGAGCTTTTCAATACTTTAATTGTGTAATTATTACCTGCATGGCTTACTGCTTCTCCAAGCGAACCATATTTTCCTACACTCGTTCCAGCACTATCAATTACTTCCGCGGCTTCGTCTTCTGCTTTCACCGTGGCAACCTTCGTCCCTCCGCTCATCGCAAACACAGCGGCTGCCGCTATCACGACTGCCATCACCTTTCGTGCTAATTTCTCTCTCACTTTCATTTTCCTCTCCTACTATTTAGAACTTTTCTATCCTAAATATTACCTTCTTTACATTTTTTTATATCTTTTTTCTTATCATGCATTGGCACGTTCGTCAATACTTCTGGGACGAAATGCATTTTTCTGGGACGAAATGTCATTCCAACGCATAGATTCCTATAAAAAATTGTGCTACAATGGTAAAAATTACAATTTGGAGAGGAAATGGATATGAAGCTTGCCATCGTGGATGATAGCCCGGAAGAGTTACAGAAATTATATACTACAATCATGGATTACAGCCGCACACATGGTGGCATGATCGCCTGTGACCGCTATACAACCTGTGCCGCATTTCTCTCTGCCTGTACGCAGATCTCATATTCGTTTGTGATCTTCGACATCTATTTGCAGGATGCAACCGGAATTGATATGGCAGCTGCCTTTCGTGAGATTGCACCGCGTACACCGATCATCTTTTTGACAAGCAGCCCGGAACATCGTGCTGATGCATTCCGGGTACACGCATTTGATTATCTGGAAAAGCCTGTATCGACAGATATGATCGCACGGCTCTTCGACGAGCTTGCAATCACACAGGAGGAACCGACGGATACGCAGGCATTTGTGATCTCGATTGACCGGAAACAGATTCCGATTTTATATTCCGATATCCGCTATATCACGTCCGACTCCAACTATCTGCAGATTCATGGGCGCGACGTGTTCCGCTGCCGTATGCCATTCCGCGAAGCATCCGCGCTTCTCACGAAAGATCCACGGTTTCTGGCGATTAACCGGGGTATACTCGTCAATCTGGACTATGTCTCGCAAATGGAAAATACAACCTGCACGATGTCCGATGCCACGGTATTTTCGATTCACAGGAAAAATGCAACTGCCATCACACAGGCATTTATCACACGCCAGTTTAACCGGCGCACGAAGGCTTTATCGAAGGGAGGGCTCTCATGAATTTTAGGAATTTGTTTTATCGGGCTGCCGAATACGGTGTCATCCTCCCCGGTATCTTTCTGTGTATCATTCCGGTTGCGGACTGGCTCATTATCCCTCAGAAAAAACTATATCCTATACTGCTTCCATGCATGGTTGCAGTCTGTTTTCTTCTGGCATGGATTGACCTGTCAGGTTCCTACTATACGAACCTGTTTTTCTTTCCGCTGCTCGGCATCTGTCTGATCGCTTATTTTTTGATGGTCAAATTGGAAAAACTGAAGCTGCTCTATATGTTTTTATGTGCGACCGCAGCCCTGTCATTTGGCTGCATCATGAATGATTATCTTACCGCGCAGCTTGATCCAACCTCCAATTTGAGCGACAATTCCGTTCTGGGCTTGACCATACAATACGCAGTCAGTATTGTTATAATGTCTGTACTTCTCAGCATGCGCCAGAAATTCAAGTGGCTGTTTGAGAATTTCAACACACTATTGTTCTGGCGGATCGCATGGGCAATCCCCGCCATTATCACCTTCTGCAACATCTACATGATCCCGATTGATTATGCAAATATCCGTGTCGGTCGTATCTTCCAGATTGCAATGGTAATTGAGGGCGTACTGTTCCTGTTTTTTTTGCTGTTTCAGTTCCTG
>DHJV01000054.1:3319-25148 GCA_002404515.1 Lachnospiraceae bacterium UBA4711
CGTCACATCCGCCCAGAAGATAGAAGCGGATTCCACCGCTCTGATGTATCAGCTTCAGGCAGACCAGTACGAGAAAATGCAGGCATATCTGGATGAAACCCGCCGGGTCCGGCACGATTTCAAGCACACAATTGCTGTACTGAACGAGCTTTCCCAGACCGGACAATACGAGAAACTACAGGAATACATATCCAAGTATTCATCCGAAATATCCAACGTGCAGGCACCTGTTACCTACTGTGAAAATCCTGTGGTCAATGCCACGATCCATTACTATATTAACCTTGCGGAAAGCTATGGCATCCGAACGAAGCTGCAGGTCGTCATCCCAAAAGAGCTTACAATCTCCGATATTGATCTCTGTCTGATCTTCGGTAACCTGCTTGACAATGCTGTCACCGCCTGCCGACACGTAAAAGGCTCAGACCGTTTCATCCGGCTGTCGGCAGATCTGGATACACCCGGCTGTCTGTACATCACAATGGTAAACAGTTTCAACGGCAACGTGTGCAAACGAAACGGAAAATACATTTCCACGAAGGAAAAGAAAAGTGGAATCGGTCTGACCTCGATTCAGGCCACCGCCGAGAAACATCATGGTTCCTCGAATTTTTATACTGAACAGCATGAATTTATCTCAAATATCATGTTAAAACTATAAGAAAATGAAACGGAGTAGTTTTATGAATATCACAGTTATCTTCACCGGCGGCACAATTGGCTCGTCTGTCCAGCAAAACTTTGTCTCCACCGATGCACAGATGCCATATCGACTGCTGGCAATGTATGAAGCCGAACAAAAGAAAAAAGGGGCAGCCATCCCACACTTTCAGACAGAATCCCCATATACAACCCTGAGCGAATATATGGATGGTTCTCATCTGAATCTGCTCATTGCCTGCATTCAAAAAATACTTGCAGGAAGCTACACAGATGACATTGACGGCATTATCGTCACCCACGGTACGGATACCCTGCCATTTACCGCAGCTGCGCTCGGTATGCGCTTTGCATATGCCCGTATTCCAATTATCCTCGTATCCAGCAACTATATCCTGGATGATCCGCGCGCAAATGGACTGACGAACTTCACTGCTGCCGTCGATTATATCCGCAACTGGATATGCGCACATAACAAACAATCCACACCAGACAATGCTCCTCATTCTTCTGGCACAGAAACAACGAACTATGCAACTGCTTTTCCAATGCTCCCAACCGCCGTCGGAATCGCCTACTGCAACACCGGAAGCACGCCGAAGATCTACAATGCACTTGGCATCTACAACCATTATCCGTTTGATGACAGTTTGTACGAACGCCCTTACGATGCATATGCGGATGCAATCGCGCCTGTCCTGCAGGAATTTTCCGACCTGGAACAGGCTGCAATGCCAGAGGATTCCGATGCCTGTTCCATGACCAACGAGGGCACACCGCTATCGTCAGGTACATCATCCATTCACTTCGATACAACCTGCCCGGTCTGCTTCTTTCAATCCCTGCCGGGCATCCAGTATTATCTGCCAGGCAATGCACGGGCTGTATTGATTCACGCATACCACTCCGGTACGATCAACACGAAAAATCCATCCCTGCTTGCACTTACCGGTCAGGCGGCACAAAAAAAGATCCCGATCTATCTGACCGGAATCTCTGCATGTTCTACCGATTATGACAGCAAAGCGGTGTACGAATCTCTTGGAATCATCCCACTTCCAGAGTACAACCCACTCGTTGCGTATATGTATCTGTGGTACAAATACAGCCGCAAGATTTAATTTCCCAGCAGGAAATCCTGCATTTTCTGCAGGTTTGCTTTCATCAGATCATATCCGTTCTGATAGAACGCTTCCTGCTTTTCTTTATCCTGTTCAAACTTACTGATACTGTCAAGCTCCGGACGGAACACGAGAAGCTTTCCTTCCTTCTCGTACCGGTCGATCCGGTCTAACTGCTTCGCATACATCTCTCTTCTGCGCATCAGTGTATCATAAAATGCCGGATACTTCTTCTTATATGTCCGCATCAACACACGTATCTTTCCATAATTGGTCGGCGCTTCTTCCGGCTTTCTTGTCAGAATACAGACAACCCGGTCACATCCAACCTCAAATGCGCGCTTCACCGGAATCGAATCTGCCAGACTTCCATCCATATAATGGAATCCATCCAGCTCAACCGGATTACATAACACAGGCACAGAGCAGGATGCCTTGACAGCTGTCAGCATACGTTTCTCATCGTCTGTCTTCGCGATATATTCTGCTTTTCCTGTCTCACAGTTTGTCACTACAAGTTCTACTTCGGATGGTGACGCAACGAATTTCTCAAAATCAAATGGATATTGTTTATGCGAAAATTCTATCACCATGCGATCCAGATCAAGCATCTTCTTACTTTTACGCATCTGCTTGACACCATAATACGCATTTTCTCCACTTGCGGTAATCGTCCACTTCGTACGCCCCTTTTGCCCTGCCAGATAATTGACCGCATTTCCAGCGCCGGCAGATACTCCTACCACATAGTCAAATACTATCTGATTATCCATCAGGCAGTCCAGAGTCCCTGCGGTAAAAAGTCCGCGGAACGCACCGCCCTCTAATACAATACCTGTCTTCACGTCTTTCATCTCCTCGGATCTGCTTCTTTTAATTCGTCAAGCTTCTCCTGAATTCTCTTCTTCACCAACTCACATACATCATGCTTCCGTAATTTGCCATATTCCTCATATGGGATTTGCGGAAGAAAATGTACCTGTGTCCGAACCTTCTCGAAGGTGTTCGTATCCATCGACCGCCAGGAATCATAGATTACAACTGGTACAATCGGTGTCCTGGATTTTAACGAGCACGAAAAGCACCCGGACTTGAATTCCTGTAACTCATTTTTATTATCCGTATAACCGCCTTCCGGGAAAATCAAATATGGTTTTCCGTTCTTCACACGCTCGGCAATCGTCTTGAGTGCGCCAATCTGCTGCTTCGGATCTTCAAAGGAAATGGTTGTTCCCTCCACCAGACCACATACCTGTCTTGCAACAAGACGATCCGCGGATTTTTCTTCCCACAGCATCGCACACGGCTTTGGATGTGCCAGCATGATTCCAAGCGCATCGTACTTTCCCTGATGATTGGCATACATGATATATCCGCCATCCTGTGGCAGATTCTCCCTGCCAAATACATCCGTCTTGGTACGGGCACGTCTGCGCATATGATTCTCGATCTTCATTGCAAAATCATACCGCTTCTGTTCTGTATATTTTTCTTTGTGCTTTATCATATAGTTCGCACGCGGAAGATGCGTGGCGACGAACAATGGGCTCGACGCAACTACGAACTTAAATCTCAAATTTTTCAATGTATTTCAATCCCTTATCTTCTATCCCCTACAACATCTTTCGTTTTCGCAGTATCAACGCGACAACAATACAAACCACCAGCGTAAATACGCATATGATTGTAAATCCCCACGGTGTCTTCGAAAATGGCATACCATCGCCATTCAGATTCATACCATATAATCCCGAAATAATCGTCGGGATAGACATTACAATCGTGATTGCAGCCAGCAGCTTCATGATGTTATTCAAACGGTTATCGATCACCGTCGACATCAGTTCCCGTGTACCTTTTAAGATATCACGATAGATCTGTGTCATCTCGATTGCCTGCAGATTCTCGACAATCACATCATCCAACAATTCCTGATCTTCCGGGAACTTTCGGATTCCGCTGTATCTTGTCAACCGGTCGACGACCATACGGTTTGCACGCAGCGATGTGTCGAAATATACAAGGTTGGATTCCATCTCATGCAGGTTGACGATATCGGCATCTTCGGTTGCACCGCCCATACGTTCTTCCATCTCCAGTCTGCGACGGTCAATGATACGAAGGTATGACTGATATAACATGCTTGTCCGATATAAAATCTGATATGTGAAACGTACCTGCTTCTTCGTTGTAAAATCACGAATATTGTTGACTATAAAGTGCTTGAGCACCGGTGTCTCCGCCGAACAAACAGTGATAATGGCATCGTCTGTCCACACAACACCCAGCGGGATGGTCGTATATGCTTCCTGATTGTGTCGAATCTCGACCGATGGAATATCGAACAAAATCAAGACATAATCATCATTCACATCCACACGCGATGACTCCTCATCATCCAGTGCAGCACGTATATCTGCCAGATCTACGTTATAACGTCTGGCAATCTCCAAGCTTTCATCCTGCGTCGGCGCCGTCAGATTTATCCACATACCGGGTATAAACTCATCAATCTGTCTGAATTTTCCGTTATCTGTAATGTACTTACTGATCATATCCTTCTCGCCTCATCGTTTCCCTTTTTTAAGTGACAGAACCCCACTATCACATATTTTAACACGACTTGCGTCATTCGGAAACCCCTAAATATATTTCTTTAAATAAATATTCACTCTGCCTTTGCGTGTCTCACTTCCAGCGCCACAATACTGAAACTTTCCATAGCCACGAACCGAGAAACTATCTCCATCCTTTAAGACCAGACTGTTGCGTTCCTCTATTTTTCCATTCCGTGTAACCTTCTTCGCCCGAAACAGATTCAACGTCTCGTTCCGGGAGCATTTTGTGACTGCTGCAATAATCGCATCAAAGCGAGGTGCACTGACGATCACATGCAGATCTTCCATCGTTGGCTTCAGATCTTCGAGCTCACCCTCCACCAGAGACGTTTTTACGTTTGTATGTTTTATCTTTGTCAGTTGCTCCATAATATATGCAGCAATATTCTCCTGACAGAAAATATATGCCCGCTTTCCATCCTTTACCAGAATGTCACCAAGCACAGATCGTTCAATCCCTAAATTCATAAGCGCACCAAGAAAATCCCGGTGGTTTAAATCTTCCGCAAATTTTTCTGACAATGGTTCTACCAGAATAATGGAAATTGGGAATACACCCGCATATCCAAACAATTCTTCGGAACCAAACTGTACCATCTGCCGCTCACACTCCGGCGTTCCACCGAAGCAGGTCATCCCCACGAAGGAGAACTCTGCCTGCTTCTCATAGACCACCGCAAGCTCCGCGGGTGTCAGGAATCCGGTGTATGTATAAATATTTTGTCTGTACGCACGCTTCGCCAAGTCCTGCAAACGTGCAATCAATACCTGTTCTTCGTTCATATCTACTGATTCATAGATTAGCCAAGAATCGCCTTATCGTTCGCGAATTCCTCGCCACTTGCCTCTTCAAACTTGTGAAGCAGATCTGCAACCGTCAGCTTCTTTTTCTCTTCGCCACGGATATCCAGAATGATATTTCCATCCATCATCATGATCAGACGGTTTCCGTGTGCGATTGCATCCTTCATATTATGTGTAATCATCAACGTGGTAAGATTGTCTCGGTTGACGATCATATCTGTCGTCTGTAATACTTTTGCCGCAGTTTTCGGATCAAGCGCGGCTGTATGCTCATCGAGAAGCAGAAGCTTCGGCTTTTTCAAGGTTGCCATCAGCAATGTAAGCGCCTGTCTCTGACCACCAGACAGAAGTCCTACCTTCGATGTCATACGATCCTCGAGTCCCAGCCCTAATGTCGCCAGCATCTCGCGATACTTAGCATGCTCTTTTTTCGTGATTCCTGCCTTTAATGTACGGCTGTCTCCACGGCGGAGTGCCAGAGCCAGATTTTCCTGAATCTCCATCGTCGCTGCCGTTCCGGTCATCGGATCCTGGAATACACGTCCGAGATATTTAGCACGTTTGTATTCCGGAAGCTTTGTCACATCGGTATCTCCTATGATGATCTGTCCCTGATCGACCGGCCATACACCAGCGATTGCATTTAGCATCGTAGACTTACCTGCTCCATTTCCACCGATAACGGTTACAAAATCGCCATCCTCCAGTGTCAGATTGAGTCCCTTTAATGCCATTTTCTCATTGACCGTTCCCGCATTGAAGGTCTTATAAATATTCTTCAGCTCTAACATAGTATTTACGCCTCCTTATCTGCGGATGCCGCAAGCTTCTTACCCTTATTGAAATGTTTTCCCTTCCAGTAAGGTACTGCAAGGAACACTGCTACTATGAGCGCCTGGAACAGCTTCAACAGATCGGTGTCGACACCAAGCCAGATAACAATCTGCAGCACAATAAAGTAAATCACACCACCAATACCGACCGACAGAAGCTTCAATGCGAAGTTCTTGAAGATGCGGCTGAAGATTGCCTCTCCGATAATGACAGATGCCAGACCGATAACAATCGCTCCTTTACCCATATTGATATCTGCAAATCCCTGATACTGTCCAAGACATGCACTTGAAAATGCAACTAATCCATTGGAGATCATCAGACCAAGTACTTTGTTGAAGTTCGTGTTGATACCCTGTGCACGTGCCATGTTCTCGTTACAACCCGTTGCACGGAGGGAACTGCCAAGCTCCGTTCCAAAGAACCAGTACAAAATTCCGATTACGACGATCATAAATACAAATACTACAAAAATTGAATTCTTATAAAATGCAACTCTCTTTATGTAACGAAGGGAAACTGCCAGATCATATTTGTCGACATTGATCGGCTGATTTGCTTTTCCCATAATCTTCAGGTTTACCCCCCACAAACCAAGCTGTGTCAGAATACCTGCTAAGATTGCCGGAATTCCCATTGTCGTATGGAACAAACCAGTTACCAGACCTACAAGCATACCTGCAAGTGTCGCGATCGCCATCGCGGCTGCTACATGATAGCCTTTCTGCATCAACATAATACATACGGCTGCTCCCGTACACATTGTTCCATCGACAGACAAATCGGCGATGTCCAGAATTCGGAACGTAATGTACACGCCAATCGCCATAATACCCCAGATCAGACCCTGGGCAATCGCGCCTGGCATGGCATTCAATAAAGCACTTACATCCATTTTTTTCTCTCCTTTATTTTTCTTCAATAAAAATCGGGTAGAAAAACTCTACCCGACTAATATACTATACTTATACAACAAAAATCAAGTAAATACGCTTGTTTTCGCTATGCTTTTCCATTATTCATTTGTGATTGCTTCGTAATCATCCGGAACCGTAATACCAAGCTCGTCACAGATATCCTTGTTGTACTTCTTTGTAAACTGAGGTGCATACTCGATTGGCATCTCTTCAATCTTTGACTCACCCTTCAGAATCTTTGCTGCCATCTTACCTGTTGCAACACCCAGATCATAGTAGCTGATGGAAAGTGTAGCGACTCCACAACCCTTACAGATACCTTCCTCGCCGGCAACAACCGGAGTCTTTGCTGGCATACAGATATTCTTGATGATCTCTGTATTCGCTGCAACGGTGTTGTCTGTTGGAACGTAAATGACATCACTTGCATTCGCTGCAGATGTTGTGACTGTTGAAAGGTCGTTAGAATCTGAGAATGAATAATACTCACATGTATATCCAAGCTTCTCCAGAGCTGCCTTTACTGTATCGACCTGATACTGAGAGTTTGCCTCTGCAGAACAGTACAGAAGTCCAACTGTCTTTGCATCCGGGAACAGCTCCTTGATCATGTCTGCCTGGCTCTCCAGTGGTGCAAGGTCAGAAGTACCGGAAATATTTCTGCCGACTGTACCATTGAAATCCGGAATTTCCAGTGCAACGCCATATTCTGTTACAGATGTACCAAGAATTGGAATCGTATCTGTACCAGCAGCTGCTGCCTGCAATGCAGGAGTCGCATTTGCAAGAATCAGATCCACATCACTACTTACGAAACCATTGATGATCGTTGCACATGTATTTGCATCACCCTGTGCATTCTGCTCATCAAACTTAATACCATCTTCACCAAACTCCTCTACCAGAGCATCCTTAAATCCCTTTGTTGCAGCATCGAGTGCCTCGTGCTGTACCAGCTGGCAGATACCTACGGTATAAGTGTCCTTATCCTTACCGCCGCCACAGGCGCAAAGGGAAAGTGACATTGCAGCGACAGATGCAACTGCAAGTAATTTCTTTAATTTTCTCATGATTCTCTTCCTCCTCAACGATATGCACCGCTTCGTTGCATATTCATTTTCTTTATTTTTTTATTGCTCTAACGGGTTAATGGTTTAGTGCAATAAAGCATTACAGTAACAGATTAAACCACGATTTTTTTAAATTGTCAAGTTTTTGTAACCTTTTTTATCCCCCACGTGTATAATCTGTGAAAGGCCTTTTGAAACAGACGGAGGATATGACTATGAAGATACCAATACGGATACTGATCGATCGCTATCAGTCCCATTTATACCGGATTGCATTCAGTATCTGTCAGAACCGCGAAGACGCAGAGGATGTCGTGCAGGACACCTTCCTGCAATATCATATTCTGAAGAAGGAGTTTGAAGATGAAACCCATATCCGCGCATGGCTGATGCGGGTTACAATCAACAAATCCAAGAATACGGTTCGCGCATTCTGGCGGAAACACCGGCAATCCCTGGAGAGCTATATGGAAGAACTGGATTTCCCAGACGCTGAAAGCAGTGCCCTGTTTGAGGCAGTGCTGCAGCTCCCGGAGAAACAGCGCACCGTCATTCATCTCTTCTATTATGAAGATTACACGATCAAAGAAATCGCAGAGATTCTGCATGTAAGCGAGAGCAATGTCAAGGTTCGCTTAAACCGTGGACGTGCCGCTCTCCGAGAAAAGTTAAAGGAGGAGGGCGCATATGTGCGAAGCACATATTCAGGATGCGCCGACGACCTGCCGCCGAACGGATGTGAGGGGGCACTACCACAAAAGGAGGATTGGAACTATGACGAATCATGAAAAATATAAGCAGGCATTTGACTGCCTGACGACCGACGCAGAGATTAACTTAAATCCGGCATCCATCCGGCGCAGCCGCACAACCCGTGTGGTTCGGCGCCTATGCTATGCTGCCGCATGTCTGGTCATGCTGTTTGCCGCATCAAACGGCATCTGTTACGCAGCAACCGGCTCCTCGCTCGTACACACAATCATTGTTATGGCAAATGGCTCGAACGTAGAAATCTCCGAGGACGGAAGTTCCGTTACATTTACAATTGAGTCAACCGGTGATCTCTCTTACACGACCGCCGAGAATGGACGCCTGTATTTAACGCTTAACGGCGAAAAAACAGACATCACCGATCAGTGCAGTGAAACCGACTATTACCGGCATGATTATACCGATTCCGAAGGCAATAAGCATGTCCTGATCGCTGGTGGAACCGTGGAAAGCTATGGCTGGGCAGAGTACATTTTCAATTCAGAAGGGAAATACATCTTTAACACGATGAATATTCCAACGGACGAAGCAAATCCGAACGATGTACCTGCATGGTTCACAAAGGCAGAAAAAGACCTGGGACTTGACGCAGACGCTCTGTTGGAACAGGGCGGTTCCTACAGTATAGACGAAAACGACGTCGAACAGTCTGTAACCATGACAGAATCTGCACAATAATCGATTTTGCCGTTGCAACTGCCCCCTGTATCCGCTATAATCAAAATAGACTGTTGTGCAAAATATGCAAATTATCATGCACTTTTTGTACGAATTGATTAGCAACAGGGGGTAATTTTAATGATAGCCGGGAAAGAAGAAATCGAACGTCAGAAAATATTCGGTCGTGACCACTTTGTATATGAAGAAAATTCCTACTTTATTGATGTCAATGATGACTCCGAGCGTATGTGGTTCCAGAACCGGATTGGTGTACCAAATTATAAATGGTTTCAGGAAGGCACAGGCGACAAGCATTGGGTTCTCTACAATCCAATCTGTTTTATGCCAACGAAAAACTGGAATGGAAAAAAGATCCTGAAATTTAACTACCGGGAATTCAAAGGCGGACGTCTGGAAGTTCCAATTAATGCAAGCAGCTGCTGTGGTATGTTCTCCTGGGTAACGCTTCCGGAAGGCTTCCAGATCGGCGGACTGTTCAACACACGTGGCATCAAAGATATGAATCTGATGTTTGCAGGCTGCGTTATGCCGAAGGGCTTCTCCCTCGGTGACCATTTCCACACGAAGGAAGTGGAGGATATGCGTTATATGTTCTACCAGAGCTCGGTATCCGAGGCATTTGATTTCGGTAAGATCTTTGATACCTCACATGTCACGAACATGGAGTACATGTTCTCAGAATGCCGAATCCCGGATGGTCTGAAGTTCCCAGAACGATTCCTGACAGAGCAGGTAACGAACATGGATCACATGTTCTACGAGAGTGTGTTCCTTGGAAAAGCAGATTTCGGAGATGGATTCGTTGTATCGCCGGGTACGAACACGAACGATATGTTCACGGACTGCATGTTCGGGGACGAGAAAATTGATAACCAGTATAATCAGGATTTCAATTACGTAAAGTCCAGATTAAGTTAACGGTTAACGGAATTTGCATATATAACTAAAAAGAAACCACATGGATACATTCTACGCAGACGCGCTCTCGCTCGGTTCAGCACGTAGCGGTACTAAATTCGTGCTACGCACTCATTAAGTGCCGACGTGCTTCAACGGTCTGCTTTAGAATTGTATCCATGTGGTTTCTTTATTTACTTTATTGGCTCTGCAAATTCCTTACGTTCTACCTCAGCCTTGAAAAAGTGCAAGAAACACACCTCTCAAATGCATAGATATCCAGATCGGATTCGAGTAATATACATATGTTTGGAACTTAGAAGTTCTTAATGTTCTGTAAGTACACAGCAATGTTTGAACACGATGTTCAAACAAGCCGCCACTGAGCCACGGATGGCGAATTGGCGGCGGTTGCGTTCGTTACCATAGTGTAAATCAGAGCATTTAGAACTTCTTAGTTTCAATACATCGTATTTACTCGAACCGATACTGGATATGTGCAGTTGATATGGTGTGTTTCGTCTACTTTATGTATTTTCGGTAGAACGTATCGAGTTCCAGTGGCTTATCGTAATAGTACCCCTGGATACATTCGACGCCTGCGTTGTGCACGATGGAGAGTGCTTCCACCTTCTCGACGCCCTCGGCGCAGACTGCGATTCCAACCTTCTTGCAATAAGTGACGATGAACTCGATTAACGCTTTGTCCTTTGGCTTCTCCGTGATGCTTCGTGTCATCGTATGGTCAAGCTTCACCATATCTGCAGGGATATCCTTGAGTACCGTGAGTGACGCATATCCGGTTCCGAAATCATCCAGTGCAATGCTGATCCCCGCATCCTTGAATTTCTGCAGGACTTCCGATAAAAATGATGTATGCTCCACACGGCAGCTTTCTGTCAGTTCCAACATGATTGCATCATGTGGAATCTGGTAATGATCCAGACGTTCCACAACATAGTCCAAAAGTGATGGATCCTTGAACTGTATGTAAGACACATTGATCTGCAAGCGTTTTAACGGCATATGCCCGATTTGCTCCCGCCACTTCGCGAGTGTCTGCAACGACTGGTCGATCACCCATTTACCAACCCGGATAATCTCCTTGGAGTTTTCCAGAATTGGAATGAAATCCATCGGTCCGATCACACCAAACTCCGGATGGGTAAATCGCAGCAGCACCTCTGCTGCATCGCATATCTCCGTCTTCGTCTCCACGATCGGCTGCATCACAATACGGAAGCCCTTGCAATCCTCGTCGACACACTCACGGATGGTGTCCTTCAGCCGCGTCGTATATTTCTTCTGTGCATATAATTCCTTACTATAGAATACAACATCGTCGGTATTCGTCAGCTTCGCATGATCCAGTGCATAGAACAGATTACTCTGGAGCTGGTCAACGAACTCGCCATCCTCCGGAAAGAAGGTTGCAGATGCCTTAAACTGCAGATGCACCGCCTGACCGGAAACGACCAGATTCTTCATAAAGTTCTGGACGAAATTCTTGTACTCTATGACACGTTCCGCACCTGCATCCTGCATGACAATTGCAAAATTCGCACCATCCATACGGAACACATGGCAATTATGCCGCACACCTTCGAGCAGCTTTTCGCCGATCAGTGCAAGTACCTTATCGCCATAATTATAGCTATACTCCGCATTGATCCGCTTGAAATTCTCCAGACCGATCATGAGGACTCCGCCCCGCGCATGGTCATCCAGCAAACGGTTTAATTCGCTTCGGAACTGATACACCGTCCACAGATTTGTAACTGCATCGATCTTCGTCCGATGTCCCATATTCGTGACAAATCCACCAAACCAGTCTGCATTTCCATCTGCATCATAAGTCATATACCCACGACAATTGACCCACACATACTCCCCTTGTGCGTTCCGGATCCGGTATTCGCAGTTGTGATATGGTGTCACACCATGCATCAGATCCATGATGTTCTCCGTATAGTCTTCGACATCCTCCGGATGAATCCGGCTGATCCATTCCCGTGTAGAATCTCCGAAAATCTCCCCTGGCAATCCAAAATATTCCACCGCAGATGCCGACCAGCGTGTCGTATCCTCTTTTATATTGCCATAAAATAAAAATGTTTTGCCCGGCGCATTTGCTGCCAGGTCAAAATAACGCGACTCAAATTCTGATCTGTCCACTCATACACGCTCCTTCCCTCTTGCTTTTCATTTCCTTGTGTATGCATATCAGAATGTTTACTTTTTTTACACTCTATTTGCTACCTATTATATAAGATATTTTCCAAATAGGCAATACATACCGCCACAATATAAAAGCAATCGTGCAAAACCGTTCCGATTCCCCCTGATTCTTTCCGATACGCGCGATAGAGGCTGTTGAAGCTCGTCCGCGCCAAACAGATTTCTGCTGCCTCCCGCATGTTCGGCAGGATTGCCAGCATATCATGCATATAGATATGCAGCTGTTTCTCGTAGCGGATATGTGCGAAAAATCCCCCGGTGTACCGCATCGTATGTGGATACGTGAAGCGATCTGCCAGATAATGCGTCGCCTTCCCCAGCCGGTAATAATCGTACACCGACAGCTTATCCCGCTTCCGCAGCACGCGGTACATCCGGTTGACGAAAAAACGAGACCCTTCCGCTGTATGACCACCGATCAGCATACGCCGATGATCATTGAGCGACAAAGGTCCCGCATCTTTTTGTTGTCTATGTGCGCACAGCAACTGAAAATATCCGTGGATGTATGAACATTTGTCAACATCCGGCATGATATTTCCAATTACAAATGCGTATTTTTTGAATGGTTCTTCTATCTCAAATGCACGTGCAAGATAACGCCCTAAGGCAAGATGATCTTTGGTTTGCATAAATCGAATCCCTACTTCTGCTCTTTTATTTCCAGCTCCGGCTGCATCGAAGCGACCTTCGTGTTCGCCGGGATGGATGTCGTGACAAAAGAGTTGCCGGCTACAACAGAATTCTCGCCGATCACAGTCTCGCCACCTAAGATAGTAGTATTCGCATAAATCACAACATTATTCTCGATGGTCGGATGACGCTTCACGCCGGAAAGCAGCTGTCCCTTGCGTGTGGAAAGTGCACCAAGCGTCACACCCTGATAGATCTTCACATGTTCGCCGATTGTCGTCGTCTCACCGATGACAATTCCGGTACCATGATCAATACAGAAATATTCGCCGATCGTCGCGCCCGGATTGATATCGATTCCGGTCAGTCCATGTGCATATTCCGTCATGATACGCGGAATATACGGCACATTTAATTCATACAACACATGTGCATAACGATATACAAAGATTGTGAAGATGCCCGGATAAGAAAGAATGATATCCTGATGATCCTTCGCCGCCGGATCTCCATTAAACTCTGCATCCACATCCTTTAAGATCATTGCCTGAATGTCCGGAATCTTCGCAATAAAGGTCGATGTATATTCCTCTGCTTTCGCACGGATCTCCGCATCCTGCAATTCCCTGTTATCAAACTTCAATGCGACGCGGATCTGTTTGAATAACCGCTCGTAAAGAATCGCCAGCGTGCTTCCGGCGAAATTATCCTTCGACACATATGCCATATTTTCCGAACCAAAAAATCCCGGAAATGTAACCGTACGCAGTCCTTCTATGATTGAAATAATCGCATCCCGGTCTGGCACGCAGTCTCCAAGTGACATATCAAAAATCTTCTGTGCTTCGTAATTTTCCTTCAGGCGCGCGGTCGCCTCCTGAATCGTTTTATTTACAATTGTTCCCATGACCTGCCTCCAATATCTATTCAAATCATAACCACCTCACACCCTCAGATGCATATGCCGGTCTGTATTTTATACCGGACGCATATATTGCAATTCTGTTCATACTATATTATGATATAGAAAAATTGCGCGGATGTGCAATGACTATTTATATTTTCAATATTTATACTATACTATTATAAAACAAAAAAGTCCAAGGAATTTTTCGGAGGAACTATGAATAAGAAAGCATTGATCGCTATGAGCGGCGGTGTCGACAGCAGCGTGGCAGCCTTTCTGATGAAGGAGCAGGGCTACGAATGCATCGGTGCCACCATGAAATTATATCAGAATGATGATATCGTCATCAACAAAGAACACACCTGCTGTTCCTTAGACGACGTGGAGGATGCCCGTGCGGTGGCACATTCGATGGGCATGGATTATTATGTCATGAACTTCAAGGAGCATTTCAGGGAGCAGGTCATGGACAAGTTCGTGCACTGCTACGAATGTGGCATCACGCCGAATCCCTGCATCGACTGTAACCGCTATCTGAAATTCGAATATCTGTACAAGCGGGCACAGGAGCTTGGGATGGATTACGTTGTCACCGGACATTATGCGCAGATCGTACAGGATGAGGCAACCGGGCGCTACCTGTTGAAGAAAGCGGTCGATGCAGGCAAAGATCAGAGCTACGTGCTCTATTCCCTGACGCAGGAGCAGCTTGCACACACGCAGTTTCCACTCGGCGGCATGCCAAAAAGCGAGACACGTGCCATTGCGGAAGCACATGGATTTGTGAATGCGAAAAAACACGACAGTCAGGATATCTGCTTTGTACCGGATGGAAATTATGCAAAGTTCATCGAACAGCATGCATGCAAGACTTACCCGGAGGGCGATTTCGTTGATGTCCACGGCAATATCTTAGGGCGCCACAAGGGAATCATCCGTTACACGATCGGACAGCGCAAGGGTCTTGGACTGGCACTGAAAGAACCGATGTATGTCATGGATGTGGACATCGAGAAAAATCAGGTTGTCCTTGGGCGAAATGAAGACCTCTTCTCGAAGCGTCTTGTCGCGGATGATGTGAATCTGATCTCGATTGACCACCTGGATGCCCCGATCCACGTCACGGCAAAAGTGCGCTATCGTCATACGGAAGCACCCGCAACTGTGAATCCGCTTCCTGATGGAAGGATTGAAGTGATCTTCGACAATCCACAGCGCGCGATCACCAAAGGACAGGCAGTTGTCTTATATGATGGTGATATTGTCGTCGGCGGTGGTACGATCTGCGAGACAGAGAAATTATATTAGAATTTACAAAAAAGAACTCGTAAATATATGCACATGCAAATGCGTATGTGTGTTTACGAGTTCTTTTCTATTATTCTATATTGAGACTACAGCTGCCGTTCTGCATCTTCGACTCCGCCATACCCATACAGGCATGCCATATAATTCATAATGTCATACGTCAGGTTGCCACCCGCCTGTGCAATATCGGTCACAAACTTTCCAAACAAAATAAACGTCCGGTCTCCATAGACAGCAATGTCTCTGCGCAGTGCTGATTCAATCGTCTCCTGTGCATCATTCGTATAGATAAACCGTACATAGCCTGCCATTTTCGGATAATTCTCGATGAATTTCTGCAGCCAGTCTAATTGGATCTGTATGAGGTCTTCTTCAATGCCGATCCGTTTCTCACTCCGCTCTACCTGCAAAGCATTTCCTGCCTTGCAATCCTGCAGATAGCTTGCAAGCAGATCGTTCGGCCAGGTCAGATACCGGCTCTTCCGCATGATAAAGAATGTATTCCAGTCATCCGGATAGATCGTGCTTCCAAACTGCTTCCACTCCGCATCTATGATTGCCGCAATCGTTTCCTCGCGGTCAAACGGCACTTCCTTACTCCACTCATATGCCAGTCCCATCTCTTCTTCGAGATCATATTTTGATTTCTCTGTTGTCTTTTCTTTTGCCGCCTGCTTCAGATCGTTCACATACTCTCGATAATTTGCTTCCATCTCGGCATCCTCAACCGCGCCAAAATCGCCACGATCCACACGCTGTACCAGATCCTGCGCATAGACATCCAAAAATGTATCCGTGCCCTTTACAACACCCTGCATTTTAAGCTCCATCAACAGATATTCCGCAATATCCTCAAAGCAGGACACGATCTCGTCCTTATAATTTGTCTCATAGGCATTGTAAGTACGACCTTCCCATGCTGCTGCCTGATTCGGAATTACTGCAATCCGGTCAAGAATCGGAGCCACACTGTCAATGAGTGACAGACTCTGCATGCCCTTCCGCATCCATTTATAATATGGTGCATACTTCTGATTCAACAGATAAATAATCTCCATCGTGTACTGCATGCCCTTTGCCACGCAGAGATTTGCTGTCACATAATCCTGTCGCGCCATCATACGCGCATAGTTGGTCTGCGCTGTCTGCGCAAATCCATGGAGCTTCTCTGCCAGACGCATCATCCAGACCTTCGTCGGATAATATTCAAGCAGACTTTCCCGAATCTTTGTGAACGCACCGGCGTCATCCCGGAACACCATTCCATTTGTCGCAGCTGCCAGCTTCTCTTCTGAAATCTGCCGCCAGCTATCCGGGAGAATATAACCGCCCTCTGCAGTTTTCTGTACCTTCACGCCAAGCAGATTCTCATAGAATTCCCGCACGGAAGAAACACCTCTTCTATGTGACAACACCCTGTTGACCGAGTTCGTCGGTGCTTCAATCCCATTTTCACGCAGGAATTCATCGCCGAAATCGACAAGAAGCTGCTCATACGATTTCTGCAGCATACCTCCGATGCTCCGATAATCTTCCTCCGAAAGCCACAGGCAGAATCCCAATGCAAAATCATGATCCCGCGAAATGGCATCATCATAGCCAAAGCATTCCGAGCCTTCACCGACCAGTCCGACGGCAATCCGCGCCTCATAATCCGGAAATTCCTCATGGATCATCTTAACTCCATGCATCTCATAAAACCGTTTGCAGATATGCAGCCAGTTATTCTCAGCATTTGGCTGAACCGTATCCTCTGACAACGTATCCACATAATCCGGCTGTGTGTGCACTGCTTCCTTTGTCCCAATTTCCTGTGGTACTGTCTCCGCCTGCGCTTCTCCCATATGGACAATATTCGTCAGATATTTTACAGAAGGATTCGTTTTCATATCCGCAGTTAAAACCGCGGTCTGTTCTTCTTCCTCTTCTTCCGCTTCTTTTTCTTTTTTCAATTCCTCGGCATAATATTTTGCCTGCTTATAGCGCTCTTCGATTTCCAGATATGCATCGGATTTGCCGACATGCTTTTCCATCTCCTGCATCGCCTGCATATAATAATCAGCTCCCTGCACATACGCTTCACGCATGCAAAGCGCATCGCCCATCATCGCAAGCGCCGTACTGTAATGGAAGTCGCGTTTTCCGTCCCATTCAAAGATACGGAGCGCACGCTCCAGGCACTGCAGTGCTTCCTCATACATGGTAGATGCCGTTGTACCATCTACCCGCTGTCCGTTTGCACCCATGGCAGCACCACCTGCAAGCTGCAGCAATACCTGTGCCAGATTGCACCGGGTTGTCGCCTGCTCCATCCATGCATTCTGCTGCAGGTCTACGACCGAGAGCGCCCGCCGGAATGTCTCCTCCGCCTTCTTCAGCTCCCCGCTTCCCTGATAGACAAACGCCCAGTTGTTATAGAGAGTCGCAAATCGGTAATCACCCGCGGAAAGCTTGTCCCGATATATCACCTCCACACGTTCAAACAGATTCTGCGCTTTCATATAATAACCAAAGGTACGATACGCATTTGCCACATTTAACAGGCGCGTCGCATATTCCACCGTTCCTTCCATACCCATCTTTACAAGTATGTCCTCAATATCCGCACAATACCGAAGTCCCTTTGCATTCTGATTTGTGTCCCTGCATAACCCCATCATTTCATTCAGCAGAGAAAGTGCCGATGCATAATCCCGCTCATCCATCGCCACTTCAATATTCGTCGTCAGAAACTCCTCTATATCCTCCAAAGAATGCGTTCCAAACATATTATCATAATCCATCAACACCTGATTGATATCCATCGGTCGTACCTCCTCTTTTCCCCGAATGTTCCTATGCACACGCTTTTTGCTGCATTGCATCAACAATGCGGTTTCGCACCAGCTTCGCAATCTGCTCCGTTGTAAGCCCCTCATATTCTTCTGGATAGATTGCCGGCAGGAAATGCACCTGTGTTCTGACGCGCCGCAGAGAATTGATCTCAAATGGCTTATAAGAATCTATCAATAAAACCGGAACAATCGGGCAATTCGCCCGCACTGCACATTTGAACGCGCCCGGCATAAATTCCTTGATTGCATTTCGGTTATGGAAATATCCACCCTCCGGAAATACAATGTATCGTCTGCCTTTTTTTACTTCTTTTGTCACTTTGCGAACCGCCTCAACCTGACTTTTGATATCTGTCTTATCAATCCGGCATCCATCGATCAATGTGATAAACTGATCAACAATAATCATCTTCGAACGTTTCGCATCCATCATGACCGTACAGGGCTTTTTATGCGCATCCATAATTCCAAGTGCATCGTATTTGCCCTGATGGTTGGCATATATCACATAACCACCGTCCGCTGGCAGGTTTTCCACACCCGTCACGCTCGTCCGAATTCTGCCGTTTCGTTTCATGACATGAATCACACGAAGCGCCACGCGATAACGGTCTGCCTCCGAATACCGCTCCGCGTTTTTTTCTATATAACTTCCCCTCGCCATATAGTAGATAATATATGGCAAAGAAATGATAATCACATACCAAAAACGTAACATTTTCTCTCTCCGTCAAAAAAATAAAAGGATCTCGTCAAAGACCCTTTTATTGTAACACTGAATTGTTAGAAATAGCAAACCTTTTGTGTATTTATTCGCTTTGTTTTGACTTGTAATACTCATCAAACAACTTATTAGCCGCATCCAATGTCTTATTGCTGATATCCGGCAGATCTTTGCCCCATGCGGCAGTTGCCTGCTTAAAGCCTTTTTGCATTGCTTTCTGCATTTCGCGCATCTTGTCCTCATCGTCACCGGCGAGAGCACTTGCAAAATCAAACAATCTCTGTGAGGTCTGCTTTACGCCCCAGTATCCATCATCGGAGATATCTTCCTGTGCCTGCGCTTTTGTTGCTGCATCCACGGTAAAATTTCCGTTTGCAAAGATTTTCCAGATGGAATCGTCTCCGTTCGCAATTCCGTACATGCCAGCCTGCTTACCAAGCATCTGGGATACGAGATTCGTGAGACTGTTCTGTCTGCTTTCCTGATCCGCTTTGAGCTGCTTTACCAAAGCTGCGCGGTCTTCCTTGCTCATCTTGTTGATGGAATATGGTGCCTTGGCGCTTTCCTGCGTGCCTTTCTCGTAAACCGCATCCTTCTCTGTCTCAGCAGAAGCCTTCTTCTCAGATGTCTCCGCAGTCTTTGCTGTTACGCTGTAATCAGAAACGGTCTCGCTTGCAGCCTGCATACCTGCCATTGCATTTACTGTCATTCCCATGTTCTTTTGCTCCTTCCTTAGAATTGTCCGCACTTCCCTGTGCTTATGGAGATGGAACCCCATCTCTATTTATATTATCGGTTATTTACCATGTATAGTTAACTCGCCTGCGACAAATTATTTGCCAGCCTCCTTAATGAAATGGGCGAATCCGGTAGGTAACACCTAACTCGTCACAGATTGCCCGGCATCTCGCCTCTTCTTCTCTCGTAATCGTCGTCTCCACGGTACTTAAAATCACCCTGGGCACATATCGCTTCGCATCCTTCGCGAACTTCAGCAATGCATCAAAGGAACCTTCGCCGAACTTGCTTCGCACGATCTCCTGATACCGTTTCGCATCCGGTGTATTCAGACTGATGGAAATCGTATCAATCAAGCCCGCAAATTTCGGCGTGATGTCTTCGTTCCAAATCAGGTCTCCAAGACCATTTGTATTGATACGAATCGGCTTATCATAATGTGCTTTCAGATATTTTGCGATCTCAAGCAATGCATCCAAGCGCTCGGTCGGCTCTCCAAATCCGCAGAATACGATCTCTTCATATGGCGCAACATCTGTCTTTTCAAATTCCGCAATGACTTCCTCCACACTCGGCTCATGTTCCAGCCACAGAGGCGCATCATTTACCTCCGACACATGGTCACGGGTCTGTCGTTCACAGAACGTGCATGCACACGGGCAGCGATTTGTCAGATTCACATACAATCCGTTATGCACTTTATATAATATCGTCATTGCTTTTCTTACTTCACCGCTCATTTTTTTCACCTGTCAATCTTACATTACTTTCAAACATACGGTTAAATCCAAGCCATTCCGTCTTGTCTGCATTTTCCCGGATAATCTCGGTAAATGTCTGTAATTTTGCATCCATATTATCGGCATGCGCAAGCGCCATCGCCTCGATCAGTGCCGGCTTCTTCGGCGAACCATATTCCAGTTCTCCATGATGCGCTAAAATACAATGCTTCAGTTCATTTGCAAGCTTCGTCGGGAATCCCGGAATCTCACGTATTTTATCCGCAATCATCATCGTGCCCATCACAATATGTCCGACTAACTGTCCCTCATCGGTATAATCGTTCTGCGGAAAATCAGAAATCTCATCGATCTTACCGATGTCGTGGCAGATCGCTGCTGTCACGAGCAGATCATGATTGACAACCGGATAATTCGCTGCAATGTATTCACACAGCTTCGCCACAGACAGGGAATGCTCCAGCAAACCGCCTATAAATCCATGATGAATAGACTTCGCTGCGGAATGCTTCTTGAACTTCTCTGCAAATTCCTTGTCCTCAACAAAGAACAGTTCCAATAGTTTATGTAAATACTGATTTTTTACACCCTGAATCAGTCCCAGTAATTCCTGAAACATCGCATCGATATCTTTCGTTGAACATGGCATATAATCTGTCACATTGTATTCGCCTTCATCTGCCACGCGCACGCGCTTGACATTTAACTGCAATGCACCGTTAAAGCTCGTCACCTGCGCATCCACACGAATATAGTCCATCGGCTCAAAATGCGCAATCGCATTCGAAAGCTCCCAGATCTTCGCATCGACTGTTCCGGTTTTATCCTGAAGCTGCAAAGAGTAATATGTCTTTCCAGCCTTTGTCTTTGCAACCACTTTATTCTTACAGAGATAGATTTCCGATACCATCTCTCCATCACGCAATTCTTTGATATAATTCATGCTCTTTCTTCCTCCATCCTGCGCTTCACTCTTTCCTATTTATATCACTTATATATGCTTTTCGCAAGGGAGGATTCCTCCTTGTTCTTATCTGACCCTGCAGCGATATCTACCAGTATTTTTCTACGAGCTTCTTCGCTTCGTCCTCGGTTTTGTCGTAGGATTCTACAAGATTTTTCACTACAATATCTTTTGTTCCAAACACTTTTTTCATAAGATCAATCAACGATTTTTCTGCTTTATCCCGTTCTTCCTCTGCCTTCTTCGTCTTCGCACGTTCTTCCTGTATGTTCATTGGCTCCATATTCTCAAACCAGTTTCCCATGCTCTCGCCTCCGATCATTTTTCTCAAACAATCTGTCGCTTCCGAAACCGATACCTGCATCTTCAT
>DHJV01000014.1:0-37459 GCA_002404515.1 Lachnospiraceae bacterium UBA4711
ACTGCCATTTTTGTCAGTCAGCCCGGAATTGGTCTGTGTACTATCATTCGCACATACCTGACCAGCATCAGACTTTGCCCCGTCATGCGCCTCGTACTTCTCCTTGTGATCGCCGATACCGGTCGATACACCTGCGGAAATCTTCGTTGCGGCGATACGGATGATGCCGTCACGGAAGCGGGCTTCTTCACGGGAGGAAACGGTGATTGCTGCGAAAGGCAGGAACAACCGATAAGCGCATAAGATCTGGCAGAGGACATTTTCATGGACATCCTTTGGATTGATCTTGTCGTTGTTGATGATTGGACGCAGACGCGGACAGGAAATGGACATTTCTGCGTGTGGGTATTTCCGCTGTAAGTAGTAGACGTGCAGGGCAGTTGCAAGCGCATCCGTGTGGTAATCATCCAGCCCCAGCAAAGCGGAGAATCCGACACCGCGCATGCCACCGCGAAGTGCACGCTCCTGCGCGTCAAAACGGTATGGCCAAACACGCTTGTGCCCCATCAGATGAAGTGTCTCATATTTGTCTGGGTTATAAGTCTCCTGAAAGACGGTAATGTAGTCGGCACCGCATTCATGCAGATAATGATACTCATCGGTATTGACAGGGTAGATCTCCAGACCGATATTCCGAAAATATTTCCGAGCCAGCTTGCACGCTTCGCCAATGTATTTTACGTCACTCGCGGCGCGGCTTTCGCCGGTCAGCATCAGGATTTCCTCGATGCCGGAATCTGCGATGACTTTCATTTCTGCTTCCATTTCTGCTTCGGTAAGTTTCTTTCTGTGAATGTGATTGTAGCAGTTGAAACCACAGTACACACAGTAATTCTCGCAATAATTCGCGATGTATAATGGCGTGAAAATGTACACGCAGTCGCCGAAATGTGCCAGACGCTCCTTCTGTGCTAAGGCAGCCATTTCCTCCAAATGTGGAAGAGCGGCAGGGGATAAAAGCGCTTTGAAGTCCTCGATGTCACAGTGCCCCTGCTTTGCATTTGCAAGGGCTGCGCACACATCTGTATCGGTGTAAGCGTTGTAATCATAGGACTGCATAGCTGCACGAACCTTGTCCTTGATGTCTGAATCCAGCACTTCCATGCCATCCATATATTCCATATGGTTGGTACGGGATGCAGGGTTTTCCTCCAGTTCCTTTTTGCGCTTCTGCGCTTCCGGAGAGAGGTAGGAATTATCTATCGTATATTCTTGTTCCATTTGTTATATTGCCTCCTTGTCATAACAGAGGTCGGAGCAGATCAAGCAGGATAAACTCCAATCATCATACAAATTGTGATACATAGATTGCAGCAAATCAGGCAGAAAAGCTCCAACCAACAGAAAATCTTACCGCAAAAATCCCGTCAGAGGATCGGAAGCTGCACCGCCCTTGTCGAGCACGCGTCCAGGTCCAGCCAGATATGCTTTACGACCGGCGATGATCGCATCCTTAAATGCGCTTGCCATCATCGGGATATCACCGGCTGTCGCAATTGCGGTGTTCGCCATAATGGCAGCGGCCCCCATTTCCATGGCTTCACATGCCTGTGAAGGGCGGCCGATACCGGCATCAACAATGATTGGCAGATCGATCTCATCAATCAGAATCTGGATGAAATCCTTCGTCGCAAGTCCCTTATTGGAACCAATTGGTGATGCGAGAGGCATGATACAGGCTGCACCTGCATTTGCCAGATCACGGGCAACATTCAGGTCTGGGTACATATAAGGCATGACCACGAAACCTTCGTTCGCAAGGACTTCAGTTGCCTTGATCGTCTCCTGATTGTCAGGAAGCAGATATTTGGAGTCACGCATGATCTCGATCTTTACGAAATCAGAACCAGACATTTTTCGTGCGAGGCGGGCAATGCGGATTGCCTCCTCCGCATTTCTTGCGCCGGATGTGTTCGGCAGCAGTGTTACGTTCTTCGGTATAAAGTCAAGAATGTTCTCCTCCGGTCTGGTATTGGCACGGCGCAGGGCAAGCGTGACAATCTCTGCATCGGCATATTCGACTGCAGCGCGGATCAGGTGGGAATTGTATTTCCCGGAACCTAAGATAAAGCGGGAATGAAATTCATGTCCGCCAAGCATGAAAACGTCGTTGTTATTTTCCATAGTAAAAACCTCCGATTTATGAAATGTAGTATTGCTTGTATCTGCATTAGCAATTAAATAAAAGAATAATGCAGATGCCAGTAATATCAAAAAAGCCACGCGAAAAAACCACACCCGCGGTGGTGTGCCCCTTCGCGCAGCCATAGATGACAAACACTCTGTTATCATTATAGACATTATACGGAATATGTCAAGCCGGAAGCAATTGGGATTACACGCAGAAACAGCAGTAATTTTGTATGTAAACAGAATTAGCGTTTCATGCAGAACCAGCTCTGATTATAAATCAAACACAGTGGCACGCAAAAATCCTGCATGGCTGTTCTTGTGCAAAATAAAGTAACATATACAAAAATACAGCATGCTGCTCCGCGTTTGTACATATAATAAAACGAGCGAGAAAAAGGTTGCTGTACATGAAAGTATTTCCATATATTTTAGCAGCGGTTGTCTGTGCAATCGTGGTGCCATGCCTTGTCACGTTCTGCGTCAATGGAAGGCAGGGCGATGAGACTGCCTCGCTGGAACGCATTTCAACCGGGAGAGATGTGCTGGTGCAGACGAAAGCGGGAAATGAGCTGGTCGATGTGGAGAAATATATAGCACATATCATGCCGGGAATCGTGGATGCAAGCGCGGATGACAGCTATTTGCAGGCGCAGGCGGTTGCGTTGCGGACGAAGGTGTATTATGCGATGGGCGATGCAACTGTGATACCGGCGTCGGAGCTGGAATTTCAATATTATACGGAAGAAGATTATATTGCAAAATGGGGCAGACAGAATTACCAATCCGTTAAGGCACGTTATGAGAGAGCGGTAATTGCTACAAAAGGGAAAATTATCGAGCATAATGTGAATGACCAGTTAAACAAAAAAGATCAGGACAGTAATTGACATACTGAAAAGGTATGTACCCAAAGGTGTATAAGAAAAAAATTGAATAAAAGGAAAATAATGTGTCCATACTAGCATTAGCAAATCAAAAGGAGGCAGAGTATGGACCGATTCAAAGAGTTTTTGCGGACAAAGGGACTGTATATTGCGATAGGCACAGGCGTCCTGGCGTTCGTTGGTCTGATGGTAATCTATAATTACAATACTTACAAAAGCGAGTTTGGAGTAGACAAGCAGACGGTGGATCTGAATGCACCGGAAGTATCAGAGACAACGGAACAGATTGCAGAGACAAAGGTGGAGATGCCGGAAACCGCGGAGGCAAATTCCGATGAAGCGGTTGCGGGCAATACCGATGCAGAACTGGCAGATTCCGGCGACAACCGGAACACTGATGATGCAAGCGCACAGTCTGAGGAAAATAGTAATGTACAAAGTGCGAACTCTGAAAATACCAAGACTGGGGAAAGCAACTCAACACAAAATACAGATGAAAGCACAAGCGATGGCAATGCATCATCCGAAGAAACAGCAGAGACAAGCAGTGATGGCGTGATCGTCAATGAAGACGGTGTGGTCGTTGCAAATGCCTACAACGAAGGCGGAGCGCTTGTATGGCCGGTGGATGGAAAGGTCATCTTGCCATACAGCATGGACACAACTGTGTACTTCAAGACACTTCGTTCTTATCGTTGCAATCCGGGTATTCTGATCGCTGCGGATGAGGGCGAAAATGTACTGGCAGCCTATGAGGGCGTTGTCGAGTCTGTCAGCGAGGATAAAGAGCATGGAACAACTGTGACCGTAATCATGGGAAATGGATTCAAAGCAATCTACGGACAGTTGATGAACGTTACTGTCGCTGAGGGCGATACGATCACAACCGCACAGAATATTGGTGAGGTTGCACCGCCAAGCAGTTATTATACCGAGGAAGGTACACATGTATTTTTCGAGCTGATGAAGAATGGCGTACCAATCAATCCAATGATTCTGATGCAGTAGAATAGATTGTTGGGTAGAAAGTGGCGAAACGGGAGAAATTCCCCAACCGGAAGCTAATGAGTAAGTGACTGATTGGGGAATAATTTTATATAACAAAAAATTCCCCAGCCGGAAGCCTGTTGAAAGCGTAAATGGTTGGGGAGTTTTTTATTATTACATATATTTTCCCCAGTACGACGAATTTAGATGTCAAATATTGGGGGGATTGTTATGATTCTGTTATTTTTCCCAAATACGACAGACACAGATGTCAAATATTGGGAGATTTATTATGAATCGGCAAGTTCATCATCAATTACAATTCATCGCCAATTACAGTTCATTGTCTATACAGTCTACGCAGTCTTCGCACAAACCGGTAAATAACACAGATACGCCATCCACACGGCATGGTGAGATTTCCGAAGCCTGTGCGATCAGATCATCCTCGAAATTCATATGGATATCACGCACGGCACCGCATTTCGTACATAAAAGGTGGGCATGTGGGTCGGTGCAGGCGTCGTAGTGATCGGTTTTTCCGTCTACATGCAGACGAAGAATCCTGCCGGACGCTGCCATCTGGTTTAAATTCCGGTAGACCGTACCGAGACTGATCGTCGGGAGGTCGTTCCGCAAATACTGGTAGACAACATCCGCAGTCGGGTGATCGGTTCTGCCCGTCAGAAAGTTTATAATTGCTTCTCGTTGATGACTATATTTGCTTGTTGCCATAGATACCTCCGTTACTATATATACTAATACACCGTATGCCACTATATATAAGCTGCCACATTTTGAACTATATATGAGCTGCCACATTTTGAACTATATATGAGCTAATACACTCTGAACTATATATGAGTTAACGCACTCTGCACACTATCTGTATACGAATAGTATTTCATACTAAATCATAAATAGTAATAATTCTTATTATTCAGTATAGAGAAAAAACATCATTCTGTCAACTGGTAAATTAGGAAATAAACTATGTTGGAAATAATTGCCAGGACTATGAAGACGTAAAAAATTAGAAAAGATGATCAGGAGTATAAAGATTGTAAAACAGATTGAAAAATGTTACCGAAATAATCAAAGTCTGTATAAAAATTGATAGAAAAAATTATATAAAACATGGAGAAGAATATGGTAAAAACATAGAAAATTATTAGTAAATGGAAGTATTTGACGGTTTTCGATTGACATAAAATTCCAACATTGTTATAGTAAATCTGTGTTGTTTACTAAATAAATATTTACCTAATTAAAGGAAGCGGATATATGAATTTCGGTATGATAACCGAGGAATTAAATATGCAGGAGACGAAGCAGGTCATACACTCCATTTTGAATGCTGGATGCGAGGCAAGTATCGTCATTGATCGTTCTACTTTTGAGATTCTGTACCAGAATGACAAGGCGATTGACCTGATGGGAAATCGTGTCGGCATGATCTGTCACGAGGTGCTTTGCACAAAGGATACCCCTTGCATGGACTGCCCGATGCAGCATATCAAGACGCAGGCACCGCTGGTGCGGGAGCGTTATGAGGAGCTGCTCGATGGCGTGGCAACGTGGCGTTACCATGATATTGCATGGTTTGACGGCAGAGATGCAGTGCTTGCAACATTGGTGGCACTCGGCGATAACGAGCAGGCTGTTATGCAGAACATGATGGAGCAGGCGGTCAAGCTGATGAACCATACACCAGACGAGGTAGATAAGCTGACGGGCATTTCCAACCGGATTCGGTTTTACGATCAGACGCAGGCTGCAATTCAGGACTTGTACAAGAACTATGCGATTGTCCTGCTGGATATTGAGCGTTTTAAGAATATTAACGATATCCATGGTATTGCGGAGGGCGATCAGGTGCTCCGTTTTGTAGCGCGGGTATTGCAGGAGACATATGGCAAACAGAATAATTACGCAAGATTGCACTCGGATATGTTCGTTTTTTACATGAGCTATGATAAAAAGGGCGAGATCATCAAAGAGATTGAGAAGCTGCGAAAGAAGATCAGCAACAATCCATTTCAGTATGATATCGTGACAAAATTCGGTATTTATCTGGTGGATGACCGAAGTATACCGGTGAATCTGATGTGCGACCGGGCGATGATGGCAGAGCGCACCGTAAAGGGCAATATTATGAAGTTCTGTGCATTTTATGATGAGCATTATCGCGAGGAGATGCTGCGTGCCGGACAGATTGAGCAGGATATGGAGAAAGCGCTGAGCGAGCATCAATATCAGATGTATCTGCAACCCAAATACCGCCTGAAGGACAATTCCCTGTGCGGTGCCGAAGTGCTTTGCAGATGGCAGCACCCGGAGAAGGGGTTGATTCCGCCGAATGATTTTATTCCGTTATTTGAAAAGAACGGCTTCATTTTGAAGCTGGATGAATACATGTGGGAAGAGGCGTGCAAGAATATCCGCCGCTGGCTGGATCAGGGACGCTCGGTTGTGCCGATATCCGTGAATATATCAAGGTATCATATCCAGCACAACGATCTGGAAAAGGCGTTGATGGAGCTGATCCACAAATACGATCTCACACCGGACATGTTGAATCTGGAGATCACAGAATCCCTGTTCTTAGACAAGCCGGAGGAGCTGAACCGCGTGCTTGACCGTCTGCAGAAGCTGGGATTTAAGCTGGAGGTGGACGATTTCGGTTCGGGATTCTCCTCATTGAATCTCATACGAAATATCTCGGTAGATACGATCAAGATCGACAAGGAATTCCTTGACAGTGAGATCGCTTCGGAGAAGGGCAAGATTGTGGTAAATCACACCATCGGCATGGCGAAGGATCTGCATCTGCAGGTAATCGCGGAAGGCGTTGAGACAAAGGCGCATGTGGATTTTCTGAAGAATTCCAACTGTGATATTGCGCAGGGATTTTATTTTGCAAAGCCGATGCCTGTGCCAGAGTTTGAACGGATCGCTTTTTGATATAAACCCTATATCCATGTGTGCAAGGAAAAGTAATAAATCATGAATATACGCTTGACATACACTATAAGGCTGTTGTATATTTTTTTGTATGAAAGCCACTTAGCCGATATGCAAGTGAAGTTATAAAATGTAAATAAAGGAGATTAATAGTATGTTAGAAAAGTTAAAGGAAATTATTGCAGACCAGCTTAGCGTTGACGAGAGCGAAATCGAACTCTCAACATCTTTCAAGGATGATCTTGGCGCAGATTCTTTGGATCTTTATGAGCTTGTTATGGCTTTGGAAGAGGAGTATGGCTGCGAGATCCCTGCAGATGACGTAGCAGCTATGGCAACTGTAGAGGATGTTGTTAATTACCTTAAGAACAACGGTATCGAGGACTAATCAGAACTTAAAACCGATTTTCTACATATGAGGGCATCACCCGGCGGGTGGTGCCTTTTTTATGTCATCACTACATACAAAAACAGCGGCTGCACATCGTGCAGCCGCTGCTATTTTATATGTGAATTGTTTCACGAATCATCAATTAGCCAAGGACAACCTCAACCTTATGAGCCTTGCCATCGCCAACAACAGGGATTACATTTCCGTCGATAGCCTTGCCATCAACAGTCATGCTCTTAACACCCTTGCATACGTGATCTGGGTTCTTAACTTCGATCTCATATGTGTCGCCACGGAACTGACGGGAAGCCTTCAGACCATCCCAAGCAGAAGGGATAGAAGGATCAATCTTCAAACCGTCAAAGTCAGGCTGTACACCAAGGATGTACTGGGAAATAGCTACCATGTTCCAAGCAGCTGTACCTGTCAGCCATGAGTTCTTACCCTGACCGAAGTTCTTGCCTGTCTGACCGATATCAGAACCAGCATCCTTACCACCGATCATCTGTCCATATACATATGGCTCAGTCTTGTGGATATCAGATGTCTCTTCTGTAAATGCAGGAGCAATCTCTGAGTAGTACTTGAATGCCTGATCACCCTGACCAGCGTAAGCTGCTGCACAGATGATCCATGCATTGTTATGTGTGAAGATACCGGCGTTCTCCTTGTATCCGCCCGGATATGTAGAGATCTCACCGTACTGGATGTAGTACTTTGTATAAGCCGGGTTATTGAGTACAAGACCATGCTTTGTATTCAGTCTCTCATCAATGGCTGCCAGTGTCTTCTTGTCACAGCCCTGATCCTTACCGATCTCAGACATGATTGCGAAGCCCTGTGGCTCGATGAAGATCTTACCTTCTTCACATTCCTTAGAACCCATCTTCTCGCCGTTTGCATCGTATGCACGGATGAACCAGTCACCGTCCCAAGCGGATTCCATAACATTTGCTTTCATCTTGTCGATCTCAGCCTGAGCAGCTGCAGCTTCGTCATCTTTGCCGAGGTGCTTCAGGATAGATACATAGTTTGGACCTGCATAAGTAAAGAGTGTAGCAACCATAACAGATTCAGCCACCTTAGAGTAGCCACCCTCAGCAGCAAACTTAGGGTTTGTATATGTCTGGAAGCTCTCACCCGGTGTGTCAGAGTAGCATGACAGGTTGATACAGTCATTCCAGTCTGCACGCATCGCAAGTGGAAGTCCGTGAGGTCCAAGGTTATTTACGATCTTGTAGAAGGAAACCTTCAGGTGATCAAGCATTGGCTTTGCCTTAGACTCGTCATTATCATAAGGAACCATCTCATCGAGGATACCCCAGTCGCCAGTCTCCTTGATGTAAGCGGAAACAGAAAGGATCATCCACAATGGATCATCGGAGAAGTCACCACCGATATCGGAGTTACCCTTCTTGGTAAGTGGCTGATACTGATGATAGCAGCCGCCATCCTCAAGCTGAGTTGAAGCGATATCAATAATTCTCTCTCTTGCACGGTCTGGAATCTGGTGAACGAAACCGAGGATATCCTGGTTTGAATCACGGAATCCCATACCACGACCGATACCGGATTCGAAATAGGAAGCAGAACGTGAGAGGTTGAATGTAACCATACACTGATACTGGTTCCAGATATTAACCATGCGGTTAACCTTGTCATCTGGTGTGTCAACATTCAGAATGCCAAGGAGATGATCCCAAGTGCTCTTAAGCTCTGCAAGACCAGCAGCAACCTTTTCAGGTGTGTTGTACTTGTCCATCATAGCAAGCGCCTTTACCTTATTGATCGTCTTTCCATCTGCTTCGAACTTCTCTTCTACCGGCATCTCTACATAACCAAGGATGAAGATGAGTGTCTTAGACTCGCCCGGAGCAAGTGTGATCTTCTTGTAATGAGAAGCAATTGGTGACCAGCCATCTGCAAATGAGTTATTTGCTACGCCAGCTTCAACTGCCTGTGGATTGTGGAAACCATTATACAAACCGATGAATGCATCACGGTCTGTATCGTAACCGTCGATGGTATCATTTACAGAATAGAATGCATAGTGATTACGTCTGTCTCTGTACTCGGTCTTGTGGTAGATGGTTGAATCCTTCACCTCTACACGACCGGTACTGAAGTTTCTCTGGAAGTTTGTGCAGTCGTCCTGAGCATCCCACAGACACCACTCGGCAAATGAGAAGAATGAGAATGTCTTTTCTGCATTGCTTTCATTTGTCAGAACTACCTGCTGTACTTCACCATCGTAATTCTGTGGTACGAAGAAAGTTACTTCTGCCTTCAGGTCGTTCTTCTTACCTGAGATAATGGTGTAACCCATACCATGACGGCACTCGTAAGCATCCAGCTCTGTCTTCACTGGAGACCAGCCCGGATTCCAGATGGTGCCATTCTCATTAATATAGAAGTAACGGCCACCCATATCGATTGGAACATTGTTATAACGATAACGTGTGATTCTTCTAAGACGAGCGTCCTTGTAGAAGGAATATCCTCCTGCTGTGTTAGAAATCAAGGAGAAGAATCCCTGTGTGCCTAAGTAGTTGATCCATGGATATGGAGTTCTAGGCGTTGTAATGACGTATTCGCGATTTGCGTCATCAAAGTAACCAAATTTCATGTAATATACCTTCCTTTCATAAAACACTGCCCTCATTATATAATAAAAATAGTCAAAGCACAACAAAAATTCTCGCATTCAGGCAACAAATTGCACAATCGGAAAATGCAGAAAGTATGTCAGAAAACTCCCTATTTACAAGGATGAATACCAATTATGACAGATTAAGTGTCAATTTTGCAAGGTCTATTGTAATTGATTTCTATCTACATTATAGTAGCAATTTAGATAGAGGTAAACGTAGGAGAAATTGGCATCGGTCATATATGTCAGGGATCGATGTGGGACAAAGGGGATCAAAAGAAGATATGTACAGGAAGAGTTCCAGTGGATGGATAAAGCATATTGACTTTATTGTATTAGATATGGTTGTATTGCAGATTGCGTTTGTACTCGCTTATGCGGTAAGCGGATACGGATTCAATCCATATGCAGTAGTTTTATATAGAAATATGGCAGTGTTTATCGAGATCGCAGATTTTGTCATGCTGGTCGGACTTGGCACGATGAAGAATGTCCTGAAACGGGGGCATTATGTAGAGTTTGGTATGACGCTGCAACATAGTGTGATTCTGGGTGGAGTATCTCTGCTCTATCTCTTCATGCTTCAGGAGGGACAGAATTATTCACGTCTGGCACTGGTATTGACGTTTGTCATCTATGCGGTGCTTACGTATCTCGTCCGTTTTTTGCGAAAAGAATTCATTAAAAATAAGGTAACCAACGAAGGAGGGAGATCCATCCTGATCGTGTCGACAGAGGATGCGATTGCGAAAGTCATTCAGGATATTCAGGAGCATAACTATGCACGCTATCGGATCGCAGGTGCTGTTGTGCTGGATACTGATCTGACGAGCCAGACGATCGAGGGCGTCGAGGTCGTGGCAAATGCAGAAAATGCGGCAGAATATGTTGTCAACAACTGGATTGACGAAGTCCTGATCGTCACACCGGGCGATACGATGTACTCGAAAGAGCTGGTGGATCGGTTCACAGAGACGGGCGTCATCGTTCATTTGGGACTTGCCAAGGTGGCGAGCGTACAGGGAAAGAAACAGTTTATCGAGAAGGTCGGGGATTATACCGTCCTCACGACCAGCATCAACTATGCTTCCACAAGAGCATTGATGATGAAACGGCTGGTGGATATCATTGGCGGCATCATCGGATGTATCTTCACCGGAATCCTGTTCATTTTCGTGGCACCGGCGATCTATATTGCGTCTCCGGGACCGATCTTCTTTGCGCAGGAGCGTGTCGGTAAGAACGGGAAGAGGTTCAAGATGTACAAGTTCCGCAGTATGTATCCGGATGCCGAGGAACGAAAGGCAGCACTCATGAAGGAAAATAAGCTGGGTGATGAGAAGATGTTCAAGATGGATTTCGACCCGCGTGTCATCGGCAACAAGATTCTGCCGGATGGCAGACATAAAACCGGCATTGGCGATTTCATCCGAAGAACAAGCATCGACGAGTTCCCACAGTTCTTCAATGTATTAAAGGGTGATATGTCCTTAGTTGGAACCAGACCACCTCTTGAATCAGAGACAAACCACTATGACCTGCATCACCGCGCCAGACTCGCAACGAAACCGGGCATCACCGGCCTGTGGCAGGTAAGCGGACGAAGTGCAATCACAGATTTCGAGAAGGTCGTGGAGCTGGATAAGGAATATATTGAGAATTGGAATTTTGGTATGGATGTGAAGATACTGCTTTTGACGGTGAAGGTATGGCTTGGTGGAGATGGAGCGGTGTAGATAGCGATATAGTTCAGATATTCGGATTTACGAGGGATAAAAGATGCAGCAAGGGAAAGAAGTACAGCATGTATATTGTGTAGGAGCGAAATCATTAGGTGCGTATGGTGGTTACGAGACATTCATATACAAGCTCACAGAATATCATCAGAACAAAGAGAATATCAAATATCATGTGGCATGTAAGGAGAATGGCGATGGATGCATGGATGAGACGAAAGTAGAGGGCGTGACAAGAATCAATGACCGAGAGTTTGTGTTTCACAATGCACATTGCTTTAAGATTCATGTCCCGCAGATCGGTCCTGCGCAGGCAATCTATTATGATGTGGCTGCATTAAAAGCATGTTGTGAGCATATTTGTAAAAATCATATACAGCATCCGATTGTTTATATCATGGCTTGCCGTATAGGACCTTTTGCAAGACATTACTATAGGAAGATACACAAATTAGGTGGAATCGTGTATTTAAATCCAGATGGACATGAGTGGATGCGTGCTAAATGGTCAGCACCAATTCGGAAATATTGGAAAATATCAGAACAGATGATGGTCAAGTGGAGTGATTTGGCAATCTGCGACTCTGTTAATATAGAGAAGTATATTCATAAATGCTATGATGGAAAAGGAATTAAAGGTCGGAATCCGAAAACAACGTATATTGCGTATGGCGCGGATCTGACGCTTAGCAAACTGTCGGACGAGGATACAGCGCTGACAAGCTGGTATAAGGAAAAGGGATTATATAAAAAATCTTATTATTTGGTAGTCGGACGGTTTGTGCCGGAGAATTCGTATGAGATTATGATTCGGGAATTCATGAAGAGTCATAGTCAGAAAGATTTTGCTATCATCACGAATGTAAATGAGAAGTTCTTAGCGGAACTGGAAGAAAAATTGCACTTCAAACGGGATAAACGAATCAAATTTGTTGGAACGGTGTACAATCAGGAACTGTTAAAGAAGATACGCGAAAACGCATATGCGTATTTTCATGGACATACAGTCGGAGGTACGAATCCGAGCTTGATTGAAGCTTTGGGAAGCACAGATCTGAATCTGCTGGTGGATGTTGGATTTAACAAGGAAGTGGCAGAAGATAGTGCATTGTATTGGAGTCGTGAAGATGGAAATCTCGCACGGCTGATTGATCAGGCAGATGCAATGAAGCCAGAAGAAATCGCGGAGCTTGGAAGAAAAGCTAAAAAGCGTGTGTCGGAAGCGTACACGTGGGAGCGGATTTGTGGGTTGTATGAAGATGTGTTTGTGAATAATGAGGATTAACTATGGGGAATTTACTGTTTACAATTATTACTCCGGCATACAATGCCAAAGAAAGTATATGCAGATGTGTAAAAAGTGTTGTTAATCAACAAGAGGATGATTATGAGTTTATTTTAATAGATGATGGTTCTACAGATGGGACAACTGATGGATTGGATAAGTTATTGAATGGAAAAAATTATAGAATAGAGCATGTAAAAAATGGAGGCGTGTCAAAAGCAAGAAATATTGGACTAGAATTGGCACAAGGTAGATATATAATTTTTTTAGATTCAGATGATGAGTTGGCAGAAGGATGTTTGAAGAAACTAAAAATAGAAATAGAAAGAGATGAAGGGGCGGATATATATTTTCTGGGATTTAAGAAAATATACCCTAAACGGGAAAAAACAGAACTTTTAGACAAGAATAATTACAGGTTAGAATGTAAGGATAATGTAAAGGAATTTGAACCATATGCAGCAAGGTTAATAGGAACCGTTTGGGGAAAATGTTATAAAAAAAGCATTATTTTAGATGAAAAATTTAATAATGATTTGATTTATTGTGAAGATGCAGAATTTAACTATAGAGTTTTTTCAAAAGCAAGAAATTTTATTTATCTAAATATAATTGGATATAAATATTATTATTCTTTGTCATCTGTAGTTAGAACATACAATTCTCAAAGCATAAAAAAATACTGTGAAGTAGTTCAGATAATATATAATACATATAAAACAGAAAAAGAAAGAAAGAGTGTTGATGAACTTTGCGCAGCAATTTTAAATGTAATTTGTTTCAATAATATTTATTCTTCAAATAATAAAGATTCTTTAAAACAAAAGAATCAAACAATTAAAAATGTATGTGAAAATACCGTTTTCAAAGATGTGTTAAAGAATATCAATATGAGCAATATACCATTCAAACATAAGATATCAGTAAAAATGATGAAGAAAAAAAGGTATATTGGAATACTTGGGTTAGTAGTGATAAATAAAATAATTAATAAGGTGAGTTATTAAGGTTATGGAACAAAAACGTATATTACATATAACGGAAGAATTATCAGCAGCGGGAATAGAATCATTCATAATGAATGTATATAGAAATATTGATCGTGAAAAAATACAATTCGATTTTTTGGTATTAAGAAATTGTAAGGAGTTTTATGATGATGAAATAAAATCATTAGGAGGGAAAAAATACTATATTCATTCAGAGAAAAAGAATACTTTATTGCGGGTGATAGAAGAAGCTAAACTATTAAAAAAATTTTTAAAAACACATCATTATAATATAGTTCATATACATTACACTACGCCGTTAAGGGCTTTTTATTTAAAGGCAGCAAAACAAGCAGGAGTTACTACTCGCATCTATCATTCTCATAGTGCAGAAGTGTGTGGAAAGTCAAAACTAAAGATTTTAGTTTATAAATATTGTAAAAAGATACTAATGAAATATGGAACACATTTTTTTGCGTGTTCTATGGCTGCAGCAAATTGGGTTTATCCTATTAGTGCAATTAGAGAAGGCAAAGTAGAAGTAATATATAATGGTATTAATACAGAAAAATTTTCGTTTAATGAAGAAAAAAGAAATGAAATACGAAGAGAATTAAAGATTCAAGATGATATGGTTTTTATTAATACAGGACGGTTTACACAACAAAAAAATCAAAGTTTTATATTTAAAATTATGTCTGCTATGAAAATGGAATATAAGAATATAAAACTTATTTTGCTTGGAGATGGCTTGTTACGACGAAATTACGAGGATGAAGTGAACGATGAGGGGTTGAAAGAAGATGTTATATTTTTGGGGGTAAGGGAAAATGTGCAGGATTATTTATGTGCATCGGACTGTTACATAATGCCATCATTATATGAAGGGCTGCCTGTAGCAGGAATAGAGGCGCAATGTTCGGGTATTCCATGTTTATTTTCAACAAATATAACAAAGGAAGTTTCTATAAATAAAAATGTGAAGTTTTTATCGTTAAATCAATCAGTTGAGGAATGGGCAAAAGTAGCAATAAAGTTAGCTGGGATAGGTCATATAGATGATGTTGAGGTAATAGGGGCAGGATATGATATAAAAGATGTTGTAAATAAGTTAGAAAAATTTTACTTGGATTTAGCAGGTGGAAAATATGAAAATTAAAAAAAATAATTTGATATCATTTTTATTAATTTTTCCATTTATTAAACCGGGAATAACTGAGTATATTCCAATACTGGATAATGTATATAATGTATGGCGTTTGCTTTCTTTTGTTTGCGTTATTTTAATGTATTTTAATATATTTTGGAAAAATAAATTATTAAAGATTATTTTAGTTATGCAGATTGTCTCTTTAGCTGGAACGGTAGTAGGTTCAGCAAGTCTTTTAAGGTGGTTGATGACCACTGCAATTGATCTGTCGGGAGCGGCAATTATCATTGTTTGGCAGCAAAAAGATGCGGATTCAATGATTAAATATATAGGTGGATATATAAATATATTACTTGCAATAAATTTTATATTTATGATTGTAAAACCAGGGGGGGTAATTCAATCCTCAGCAGGTAGTGTTCAATTTTTGGATCTCGATAATTTAATGACGCCAATATTATTATTTTCAATAATAATAAATATATATGCAATTTATTATAATATTTATAATAAAAAAATAGCATTTTTTTTCATTACAGTGGCAGTAATAACCCCTTTTGTAGTGAAATGCGGCGCAATGATTATTTCGTTAATTGTTGTAGCGCTACTATGTTTTTTGACGCGAAACAAAAAGATTTTAAACAAATTAAGTCCGTTTAAATTGTTTTTAGCTTTTTTTGTAGTTTGCTTTTTGGTTGTCTATTCAAGCAATATAGATTTTATATATGAAAAAATAAAAGAGATATCTCTCATCTTAGGAAAAACCCCGTTGTCTGGAAGACCTTATATTTGGAGAGACTTTTTTTCATATATAAAATCGGATAGTTTTAATGCATTCATGGGAACCGGAGTAAAAAATGGTTATTATTTTTATTGCCCTAGTTTTTCACAACAAATACATCCCCATAATCAATTATTGTTTGTGATACTTGAGACTGGATTTATTGGATTTGCTGGTTGGATATTATTAAACATTGTTGGGACAAAGAAATGGAAGAAAACGGAAACAACAATATCGCGATTTACGGAAATAATTTATTTTGCTTTTTTAGTTGCTATGATAGTTGAGGTATATCGTAATAATTTTTATTTTTATGCAATTCTAACATTTATGTATATTTTGTCTAATAATAATCAACATATAATTGAAAGGTGTGAAAAAGATGAATCCCAAGGTTACGGTAATAATAACTACATATCAGGGTGATCAAAAACTATTAAGAGCGGTCGAGAGCGTAATAAAACAGACATATACGAATATAGAGATAATTGTTGTTGATGATAATGGTAAGGGTACAGAGAAACAGAAGATGACCGCACAGATGTTATCAGAATTCATCGTCAATAATAAAATTAAATATTTGGTACATAAAACTAATATGAATGGTTCAGCTGCGAGAAATACAGGGCTAAGGAATTCGACGGGAGAATATATTGCATTTTTAGATGATGATGATGTGTTTTATCCGACTAGAATACAAAAATGTGTAGAGGCAATAGAGAAAAATCCTCAAAAAATAAACGCTGTTTATACGGGGGTTGTGGTTATTGCAGAAAATCGTTGCATTGAAAAATTTGTACCACGAAAGAAAGGAAACTTAAAAAGAGAAATTCTTATATCTCATGGGGCTATAGGAAGTGGGAGTAATATATTTATAAAAAAATCTATAATAGATAAAGTTGGTGAATTTGATACAGAATTTAAAAGGTATCAAGATGTTGAATTTATGGTTAGAGTATCAGATGAAATATATATACAACCAATAGAAGAGATTTTGATAATTAAAGATAATGGGATAGTTCGTTTTTTGCCTAATTATTATGGTTTAAAAGAAGCTCAACGGCTTTTTTTTAATAAATTTCATGAAACCATATCACAATCAAAATATCGAGATCATATATATTATAATAAGTGTTCTGAGTTAGTAAAATATGCATATAAATTTTGTCACTCATCAGAAATAAAAGATGCGTGGAAGTTTTATTTTAATTATTTGCCTAAAGATAAAAAAAATATAAAACTATTTATTAAAGGAAACCTCTTAAGATTTAATAAAACGTCAATTTATAAAAAAATAAAATATCTTAAAGACCAGAAAATAGATAAAAAAATACAGACAAGTATGACAAATACAGAGTTGATATTTTTAAGGAGCAATCTTGAAAAATGAGTGTTTTAAGAAGAATATTAATTAAATTTTTTCCACAGTTTATGAAGAGTGAAGATTTAGTTCAACTCTTGAGAAAAAAAGGGATTCATGTAGGAAAAGGTACTGTATTTTATTATCCAAATACAATTAATATTGATCTCCAAAGACCTTGGATGATTGAGATTGGTGATTATTGTAAAATAACAAAAGGTACAGTAATTTTAGCACATGATTACTCTCGCTCGGTGGTTAGAAAATATGCAGGATTGATTGTCGGAGAAGCGGGAGTTACTAAAATAGGAAATAATGTTTTTATAGGTATGAATTCAATCCTTTTAATGGGGGCAAAAATAGGAAATAATTGTATTGTTGGAGCGGGTAGCGTTGTCAAGGGAGAGTTTCCAGATAATAGTGTAATTGCTGGAAATCCTGCGAAAATCATCTGTACTATGGATGAATATGTAAAGAAAAGGATTAGAAATATGGATGATGAAGGCGTTGAATATGTAAATACATTTATAAGTAAATATGGACGAGTCCCCCAAATAAATGAAATGGGACCTTTTTTCTCGCTATTCTTAAAGAGAGATAGAAATGAACTTTTAAAGAATAATATTAGTTTGAATTGGAGTGGAGATGAAGAATCTGAAATATTAAATTCGTTTTTAAACTCAGAACCAAGATATTCTTCATATACAGAATTTTTAAAACATGCAAAAGAAAGAAGAGAAAAAATGTATAAGATAGGGATTCTTACAATACCAAGAGCTGATAACTATGGGTCAGTATTACAGGCATATGCTATGCAAAGATTTGTAAACAATGTTTGCGGAGAAAGTGAATTAATAGATTATGTTTCACCTTTTTTGATTAATAGATATCCTTTATGGAAGATAGAGAAAGGTAAAAATATATACACATTAGCTAAGTCGATATTTCAAAATTTTATGTGTTATAGACGTAAGAAGCAAAAGAAAAAAAAATTTGAGGATTTTCGATCGCTAATGAAGTTCTCACCCCAACAAATATATGATTCTAAGTTAATTGATAATTATGATTATTATATAGCGGGAAGTGATCAAATATGGAATACGAGAATAACTCGTAATGATAGTACTTTTTTCTTGGATTTCGTATATGAAAAAAGAAAAAAAATTGCATTTTCAGTGAGCATGGGGTATGAAAATCGAGAATACGATGAAATAAAGTTTTATGAGAAGGTATTAACAAACTTCAGGTTTATTGGAGTAAGAGAGATTAATGATGTAGATTTTGTAAAGAAATGTACTGACGAAAATACAGAGTGCGATTATATTCTAGATCCAACTTTGCTTATTGAAGAAAAATACTGGAAAGAGTTTATTTATCCCACAAAAATTATTAAGAATAAATATATATTAGTATATGAATTTGGCAGAGATAAGAAAGTTATAGAAACTGCGAAAAAATTTTCTAAACAGTATAAATTACCAGTGTACACTATAAGTGATGAATGGCGAAAAAAGAATTCTGATGGATTTTTTAATTTAAAGGGAATAGGCCCCATTGATTTCTTGAATCTTATAGCTAATGCAGAACTTATTATAACAAATTCTTTTCATGGGACTGCGTTTTCTATTATTTTTAGGAAACAGTTTATTTCCGTTCCATATTGTGGAACTGAAAACAGGGTAATTTCTTTACTATCGTTATTAAAAATAGATAGTGCATTATATGATGGAATAAATAAAAAATATAATGTTGATTATCAATATGCGGATAAATTGTTAGATATTCAAAGAGAAAAAGCCGTGAAGAAATTATTGGAAGCAATAAAGGGGAATTAATATGATATTACATATAATAGCATACGAAAAGTTTACTGAAGATTATATAAAACGAATTAATAAATTGTTTAATGTTAATGATCATAGATTTCTTGTATTTGGAGAAAAAAATTGTTCAGAAATAAGAGAGGTAACTGCGAATAACGTTGTTTATAGCATTAATTTTAGCAGTAAATTAGGATGTGCCTTATATCTGATAAAAAATATATTAAAGGCTAAGAAAGTGATTATACATGCACTTTTTTTGTCTGATATGTATATGAAAGTATTGATTTTGTTACAACCATTATGTACGGGAAAATATTTTTGGAATATTTGGGGATATGATTTATATAACGTTTATTGGAATAGAAATGATAACTTAAAAAGAGAGCAACTTAGAAAGAAATTTATTAGTAGATTAAAAGCAGTTGGTTATATAAAAGGCGATTATGAATTTTTGAAAAAACACTATGATACAAATGCAAAGTTCTATTTGGCATCGTATTCATATGATTTTTATACTCCAGAGATGGAGATAACCGGGAAAGACAAGAATCAAATTAATATATTATTAGGAAATTCGGCCACAAGGGAATGTCAATATGAAGAAATAATAGATAGATTAAAAGAGTATAGCGATTTACCAATAATGGTGAAGTGTGTTCTATCATATCCAACAAAAAATGTAGAATATAGAGAACATATAATAAATTATGGAAAAATGACGTTGGGAGAAAAATTTGAGCCATTAGTAGATTTCATGACGTATGAAGAATATACCAAATTATTATCTGGAATAGATATAGCTGTTTTTAATCATAATAGGCAACAAGCCCTTGGTAATATAGCAAGTTTATTGTATTTAGGGAAAAGAGTATATATTAATCCAATGAATGCATGTAAGGAGTATTTCGAAGATATAGGAGCGCAGGTATATTCGGTGGAAGATTTAGATAAGGAAGATATTTGTAAAAAAGATACACAAGAATTAAAACAAATTAACAGAAAGGCTATAGATGATTTTTTCTCTGATGAACAATTCAAAGAAAGATGGAGAAAAATTTTTGAAGAGAAATACTAATTATGAAAACATTAAAAAAGTTAATTGGATTTTCACTTGGCCCCATTCTTGGCGCATTACTCAGTGCGGTGTCGGTCCCTGTAGCAACGCATTACCTTTTGCCTAATGAATATGGTAAAACAAGTATGTTTAACCTAATGTATACTATTTTGTTGATGGTTGCATATTTGGGATATGATCAGGCCTTAATCAGGGAATATCATGAGCATAAGGATAAAACAAAGGTATTATTAAATTCTATGATAGTGCCATTTTGTATTACAATAGTATTGATTTTAATAGTCATTCCGTGTGCTCCTTTGATCTCGTACTTTCTTTTTGAATCAAGCCATCATGAATTGGTGGTATATATGTTAGCGGCTGCGTTACCATTTTTATTGGTGGAAAGGTTTATATTAGTTAATTTAAGGATGCAAGAAAGAGCTTTTGAGTATTCTTTTTTTTCACTCATAGTTAAGGCGGTAGCCTTTGGCTGTACATTATTTTATTTGTTTAATGTAAGACAAGATTTTTTGGCAATTATTTATAGCACATTGATTTCTCATTATGTTGGCGATGGATTGTTATTGGTTTTGTATCATAAAATGTTTAGATTTAAATTAGACGAAATAGATATGAGATTAATAAAACAGATGACAAGATATGCCTTGCCACTTGTACCCGCAACCGTAATTGGAGCTATATTTAATGCAGAAGATAAAATATTTATAAAAGTATTTTCAAATTATGATGAATTAGGATACTATCAAGTATCTATGACATTGGCAAATATGGTTGCGATTTTACAGCAGGCTTTTTCAACTTTTTGGACACCAACAGTTTTTAGATGGAAATCTGAAAATGTTGAAAATTCAAAATATGAGATGGTTCAAAAAATGATTGCTTTTTTTGCAAGCGCTTGCTTTATGGGAGTGTTATTGCTAAAAAATTTTTTACCAATACTTTTGTCTGAAAAATATGCATCAACGAAATATATATTACCATTTTTATTGCTATATCCAGTAATGGCTATGATAATCTCTACAACAGTTTCTGGAATTGATTTTGCTAGAAAAACAGAGTATACATTATATTTTTCTATTGCGGTAACTATTGTCAATTTTATTTTAAATTGGATTTTAGTACCTTGGAAAGGGGCGGTTGGTGCAGCAATTGCTACGGGTATTTCTCATGTTTTTTATTTTTGGATTAGAACTTTGTATTCTAGAAAGCTTTGGTTTAATTTTGATATAAAACACTTAGTGTTAACTACAGGATTATTGACAATTGCGGCAATTATTAATTCTATTCCGAGTATAAAAGATGGATTTGTATATGTTGTAGATGTTGTAATTATCATTATTGGTATTGGATATTACATGCCATTTCTATGTGATACATACAAGCGATTAATAAAGAGGAAGAGGGCTCTGTAACATGATAAAGAAACTGATAAAAAAGATATACATGAAAGTTAATGGGATGCCTTATGGATGGGCGAAGTACTACAGGGGAATGGCCAAACGAAATTTTAAGTATTCATCTGCATCTAAAGGAGAAGAAAATATTGAGTGGGTTGTCACAAAGCTTAGGATTTTGACTCATGAAATTGATAAGGGATTGGCAATGAACACTCCAAGAAAAGGGTTTGGAAAAGAAAAAGTTAATAATATGTTACGGCTGATGGATAAATATATAGAGTTTAATCAATATGATTATGAATATGATTCGTATTTAGATGCATGTGAGATCTTAGAAAAATATATAGATAATAAAGATAAGTATCAATTAGATGTTTCAAATATTCAATTAGAAAAATATAAAAGACAAAATATTCTTCGGGATAGAATATCATCGTCGGCTAATTATGACATAATGGATGCTGGACAGTTGGACTTCAAAACGTTTGCGCAAAGCAGACATAGCATTCGAACATATGCAAAAGATTCTTTCGTGACAAAAGATGAATTTAGAGACATTATTAAATTAGCAAGAACTGCTCCCTCTGCTTGTAATAGACAGTCAGTTCACGCGATACTGGTAAATGAGAAAGATAAAGTGGATAAGATTATGGAGATACAGGGAGGAAACAATGGTTTTTATGGTGTGAATAATTGCATTATAATTGCTTCGGATTTGAATTCCTATTGGTATGATGGAGAAATGAATACAGCATTTGTAGATGGGGGCTTGTTTATGATGAATTTGATTTATTCTTTGAAATATTATGGATATGACTGTTGCCCTTTAATATGGGATGATTATTCTGATAGACGCAAGAAATTATCTAAAATAATTAATTTATCTCACAATATGGTTATCATTGGCATGTTGACTGTTGGGAAGGCAAATAAAAATGCGAAAATATTATGTTCACCTAGAAAAGATACATCAAATATAATTTTAAATGTAAATTAGTAAATAAGAAAGGGGAAAGTAACTAAAAGTTACAAGTGTGATAAATGATACATTTTAATGTTCCACCGTTTGTGGGTAAAGAATTTGAGTATATGAGAGAAGCAGTAGAGAATCATAAAATATGTGGAGATGGAGCATTTACAAAAAAATGTAATGAGTGGATGCAGGAGAGATTTTCTGCAAAACGGGTAATGCTAACAACGAGTGGATCTTCTGCACTTGACATGGCGGCAATGCTGTGCGATATAAAGCCGGGCGATGAAGTTATTTTGCCAAGCTTTACTTTTTCAAGTACAGCAAATGCATTTGTTCTTGCGGGAGCAAAATTGGTATTTGTAGATATTCGACCAGATACTATGAATATAGATGAGAAGAAAATTGAGGCTGCAATAACAAAGAAAACGAAGGTTATTTGTGTTGTACATTATGCAGGTGTTGCTTGTGAAATGGACACCATAATGGAAATTGCTAAGAAATATAATCTTAAGGTTGTGGAAGATGCAGCACAAGCAGTAATGAGTACATATAAGGGGAAAGCGTTAGGAACAATTGGTGATTTTGGTTGTTACTCTTTCCATGAAACAAAAAATTATTCAATGGGTGAAGGTGGTGCGATAGTAATTAATGATAATAAATATATTGATAAAGCAGAGATATTGAGGGAAAAAGGAACAAATCGAAGTCAGTTTTTTAGAGGACAAGTTGCAAAGTATAATTGGGTGGACTTTGGGGATAGCTATCTCCAATCAGATTTAAATGCTGCTTATTTGTGGGCACAATTAGAGATGGCAGATGAGATAAATGATAACAGGTTATCTACATGGAAAAGATATTGGGATTCATTTCAGGATTTAAAAGAAAATGGAGATATTGAATTGCCGACAATACCAGATGGATGTGTACATAATGCCCATATGTTTTATATAAAATGCAAAAATCTTGAGACAAGACAAAAATATATACAATATATGAAAGAGCAAGATATATTGTGTGTGTTTCATTATGTGCCTCTTCATTCTGCGCCAGCTGGAGAAAAATTTGGAAGATTTGATGGGATTGATGAATATACATCTTCAGAAAGTGACAAATTGGTTAGATTACCAATGTACTATAATATTGATGAAGATGACTTGGACAAGGTTATTGATAGAACATTGAAATTTTTTAATAAAAAATAATTCGCCGCATAGTGTTTTGCTTGAGACTTGGACGAGTTACATGAAGATAAGATTTGAAATCAAAGAATGTATTAAAAACATTGGTTGTAGAAGATATTTGTTATGAGATAAATAATGAGAGTACATATATGGGGGATAATAATGCTTAATTTTTCAAACTTAAATGATGTTGAATTTGAATATCTTTGTAAAGACGTTATGTCCAAGTTGTTGAGAAGAAAATTACAACGGTTTGGAACAGGTCGTGATGGAGGCATCGATTTAACGGATAATGTACGGAATAAAGGCATTATTGTACAAGTAAAACATTATGTAAAAACAGATATTGCAGGTCTTTTAACGTCATTAAAAAAAGAAATTCCTAAAGTCAAAGCAAACAATCCTAAGAAATATTACGTTTGTTGTTCAAAGGAATTGACGCCACAAAATAAATTAGAGATATATACAATGTTTTCAGAGTATATGGAATCTCCAGAGAATATTATTTCTATAATTGAAATAAGTGATTTTCTTGATAAACCTGAAAATGCAGATATTCTACATAAACATTTTAAATTATGGATTGAGTCAACAAATGTTTTATCAGATATTTTTTCGAAAGATATTTGTATTGATAGCGAGGTACTTTTAAGTGATATAAATGAGTCGCTACAGATGTTTGTAAAAACGTCTGCATATGATTGTGCAATATCATGTTTGGATAAGTGTAACGTTTTGATTATTGTGGGGAATCCGGGTGTTGGAAAAACTATTACATCCAAAATGTTGGTATTGCATTATGTTAATTTGGGTTATAGGGTTAGATATACGTCGGATGGAGCGGATCTGGCATCATTAAAAAAGGCGCTTTCCATATCACCGACTACAAGGGAAGTAATATTATTAGATGATTGCTTTGGACAAGCGTATTTTAGTATGAAAGAAACACAAGAAAATGAATTACTGTCTTTAATTAAATACGTTAAGAGTAATTCCAATAAGTTATTGATTATGAATTCAAGGGTTACTATATATCAAGAAGCAACGGAAAGGACTCCCCAATTACAAAAAAGTTTAGATAAAAAGGAATATAAAGCTTTTATCTTAGATATGTCAGAAATATCGACCATTGAAAAAGCGAAGATATTGTACAACCATTTGTTTTTCTGCGGGGTACCACAAGAATATCTTGATGATATAAAAAAGGAAAAACAATATTTAAAAATTGTAAAGCATAAAAATTATAATCCCCGAATAGTTGAATTTGTAACAAATCAAAGACAGTTTGAGTCTGTTAAGCCATCTGAGTATTCTAAGTTTGTTATTCAATGTTTAGATTATCCAGAACAGATTTGGGAAAATGAGTACAACAGGAGATTGGTTAACACGGATCGTATATTACTGAATACACTGTACTCATTAACCAATACAACTATTTCATTAGACATTGTGAGAAAATGTTATATGCGTAGAATAGGCTCAATGCAAGGAGTGGATTCGAGTGTTAATCATTTCGAACTATCATTAAAGAGATTACAAAATTCGATGATAAAAATTGTCGATTGTGCAGATAAAAAGATGGTGTCGGTAGCGAATCCTTCTGTAAATGATTTCCTTTCAGAGCATTTGAAAAAGAATATTCCAGAAAGAAATGCAATAGTATCTAACAGTATGAGTGTTAGACAATTAAAAAGGATGTTATCTGCCGAAGAATATGAAATAAAATTAAACCAAATTTTTGAGGATAAAACAATTCTTGAGTATGAGTTTGATACTGACAGTCAGAAAGAAGAGTTTATAGTATATTATTGTGCGGTAAATAACATTTTAGATGAGGATTATAAAAAATATTTTAAAGAATATATTTTGCATCTTCGGTATATAGACATTTTTGAGGTTCAAAAAGTATCAATTAGTTATATGAATAAAAAATTATGGGATGAAAAAATTTGTTCATTCTATGAATTGGATAAGATTATATGTGATACATCGCAATTAATGAAAATGCTCTCTACTTTGGAATTGAAAGAAGCAGTTGATGTTATTAAGCGAATAGATTATTTATTTGAAGGTGATCAACGAGAGGATTATGTAAAGACATGCGAGGATGTTCTTAAAGAAATAATAGAGTGGTTTTGTATGGATGTACAAGTAGGCGGATATAATGTGAATGTTGAAGGAATTATTGAAAATTACTACGATAATGGATGGCGTATTGATGGTGATACATTAGCCCGAAAGATTGATTCCGATGTTGAAGAATTGGCGTATGAAGAAATAGATGATTGTATTTCAAACCTTCCTGATGATATAGTTGTCGACCCTCAGTTTTTGAATGAATTGACGATAATTGTAAGTGGAAGTGAAGAGTTGGCGGAATATTATATCTTCGATGACGATGAAGATTATTATGAACAGTTTAGAGAAAGAGATTTTGATGATCTCGAAATCAAGTATATTTTTGAAAGATGATTTAGGGATTGTGATTATAAGTAGCGTCATGGGAAAAATAAGATACACAGGAGAGTGAAAAATATGAAAATTGCAGTAGCGGGAACGGGATATGTTGGATTATCAATTGCAACACTTTTATCGCAGCATCATGAGGTGATGGCAGTTGATATTATTCCAGAGAAAGTAGAGAAGATTAATCATCATATAAGTCCGATTCAGGATGAGTATATTGAGAAGTATCTGGCAGAGAAAGAGTTAAATCTGACTGCCACATTGGATGCAGAGGCAGCTTATACGGGGGCAGATTTTGTTGTAATTGCGGCACCGACGAACTATGACAGTCAGAAGAATTTCTTCGATACATCTGCGGTAGAATCGGTCATTGAATTGGTAATGAAGTATAATCCATCTGCAATTATGGTAATCAAGTCCACAATTCCGGTGGGATATACGAAATCCATCCGGGAGAAATATTGCTGTGAAAACATTATTTTCAGTCCGGAATTTCTGCGGGAATCAAAGGCGTTGTATGATAATTTATACCCAAGCCGTATCATTGTCGGTACGGATATGGATGATGAGCGACTGGTTGCGGCGGCGCATACATTTGCGGGACTGTTGCAGGAAGGCGCAATCAAGGAGAACATTGACACGCTGATCATGGGGTATACGGAAGCAGAGGCGGTCAAGCTTTTTGCAAATACATATCTGGCGCTGCGTGTATCGTATTTCAACGAGCTGGATACATATGCGGAGATGAAGGACTTGGATACGCAGCAGATCATTAACGGTGTGTGTCTGGATCCGCGAATCGGCACACATTACAATAACCCAAGCTTTGGTTATGGAGGATATTGCCTGCCGAAGGACACAAAGCAGTTGTTGGCGAACTATCAGGATGTGCCGGAAAACCTGATTGAAGCGATTGTGGAATCAAACCGGACGAGAAAGGATTATATTGCGGACCGGGTGCTGGAGATTGCTGGGGCGTATGGACCGAATGAAGACTACGATGCTTCGAAGGAAAAGGAAGTTGTCGTTGGTGTGTACCGCTTGACGATGAAGAGTAACTCGGATAATTTCCGGCAGAGTTCCATCCAGGGTGTCATGAAGCGGATCAAGGCAAAAGGTGCAACCGTAATCGTGTATGAGCCGACTTTGGAGGATGGCAGCACATTCTTTGGCAGCAAGGTTGTGAATGATCTGGCACAGTTTAAGGAGATGTCGCAGGCAATCATTGCGAACCGGTATGATGCTTGCCTGGATGATGTGGTGGACAAGGTATATACGAGAGATATATTTAGGAGAGATTAGGGATATTAGACCGCCGGGAGTTTGGGCTTTCGGCGGTTTTTTCGCACCTTTAAAGATTATTTTTGCTTGTAAACCCGCATGATTGCGTGCTTTTTCTAAATGTTCCAAACTTACGCTTTACAATGTATTTTCACCTGTGATATGGTTTTTGTGTCGACAAGATTGGATGGATGAACCATCACCCCCCGGGGCGATACAGGAGGAGTGTATGGCGAAGATGGAGATGAACAGGCAGGAAAAGTATCTGAACCGGATTGACAGACTGAAGCTGATGGATGATGATTTCTTTTCAGAGGCGTTGGATGGAAAGATTGAAGCGGTAGAATTTATTTTGCAGGTGGTGCTGGAACGGGATGACCTGAAGGTGATCGAGACGAAAGCACAGGTGGAGTACAAGAGTGCCACAAAACGGTCGATTCGGCTGGATATAAAGGCAGTGGATCGGGAAAATGAATGGTTTAATCTGGAGATTCAGAGAGCGGAAGAAGGCAGTGGCTCGAAAAGAGCGCGGTTTCATGGAAGTATGATTGACCGGGATTTGTTGGAAAAGGGAATGGATTTCGATGATCTTCCCGAATCGTATGTCATATTTATTACAGAAGATGATAAGTATGGATGTGGAGAACCGTTGTATCATATCGAGCGAACAATTGAGGAAAAAAAACATGTGTTATTTGATGATGGTCTGCATATTTTATATGTAAACGGTGAATATCGTAATGTAGATACGCCGGTTGGCAGACTGATGCATGATTTCCATTGTACAAAATCAGAGGATATGTATAGCAAAGTGTTGGCAGATGAGGTAAAATATTTAAAAGAGACGGAAGGAGGTCGAGGGCGTATGTGTAGGATTTTAGAAGAAATGTGTGAGGAAGTCGAGAAAGAAACGGCGGAACGAGTCGAGAAAGAAACAGCAGAAAGGGTTGCAAAGGAAACGGCGAGATCCCTTTTAGCACTTGGAAAACTTTCGTACGAAGATATTTCTCAAGGAACAGGTCTTCCGTTAGAGGTGGTTGAAGAACTGGCTGCGCAGAAGACCGCGTAAGGATATGTTGGTGGAACAGGTGGAAGCGATTTGCGAACCGGTATGATGCCTGTCTGGATGATGTGGCGGACAAGGTATATACGAGAGATATATTTAGGAGAGATTAGGGATGTTAGACCGTCGGGAGTTTGGGCTTTCGGCGGGTTTTTACGTATTAAAAAAATTATTTTTGCTAGTAAACCCGCATAATTGCGTGCTTTTCCTAAATGTTCCAAACTTACTCTTTACAATGTATTTTCACCTGTGATATGGTTTTTGTGTCGACAAGATTGGATGGATGAACCATCACCCCGGGGCGATACAGGAGGAGTGTATGGCGAAGATGGAGATGAACAGGCAGGAAGAGTATCTGAATCGGATTGACAGACTGAAGTTGATGGATGATGATTTCCATTGTATAAAATCAGAGGATATGTATAGCAAAGTGTTGGCAGATGAGGTAAAATATTTAAAAGAGACGGTAGAATGCTTTAACCTGCAAATCTATGTTAATTCGTATATTAGTGGAAATGCGGTAAGGGACAATGGGATTGATTCAGGAGATTTCAATGCTTGCCAAGCAAGGATTTTGGAAATTCAAGATTATTTGAAGAAAGTAGCACTGGAGATAGAGGAGAATATAGTTGTTGGAATAAATAATATTAGAGATATTAGGAGGGATGGAAATGCTATCTAATGTAATGTATAAATTTTCTGTTTTTGGGGATTTTTCACAGTTGAAATATTCTTCGGATAATATGAAAAAACTTTTAGATGTTAAAGCTGAGCAAACATTAATTCCAAATGTGATTTCTCAAGCTGGGATATCTGGAATGGTTGAACAACGAATGCAGTTAGTATCTATGGATCATACGATTATTATTTCTGTGTTACAGGAACGTATTGATGTGGAGATCTACTCAGACAAGAAAACAGGTTTTGGTAATGAACATATTGAAAAAAATGTTATACAGCTTACAAATTTGATGAGACAGATATGTCTTGTATTTCAAGAGAGAATTTCGGATGCTGCAAGAATGGCATTGGTAACTAGATATGTGTATTTTGATATCACAGATGAGAGAAAGGCTGATTTTCGAGATCGCTTTGTGAATACATTGGATTTTTATAACGATAAGATGACTGACGAATTCTTTGTTAACATTGTTGGCAATATAACATATAAGATTAACAACAAAGATGAAGTTATGAATGTCGTTACAGTAATTAACCGATTATTCCCTTCACAAGGAATAGGAGTAGATATTCCGGTTGATGGGTATCAGATAGACTTTGATATAAATACATTGCCGCAAAATAAAGAAAATCGATTTAATCCAGAAGTTTATGATGAATTTGCTAAACAGTTTGAGAAAACAATTGCTGAATTAAGGAATAATGTGTTAGATGGGTGTGAATAGAAATGAATAATAGCTGGTATGTTGAACAGAAGGATAATAAAACTAAAATTTCAATCCCGTTTGAGATTCAGAGAGGGCTGATAGAAGGTGATCTGGAACCTGGTTTTTATGGAGAAGAGTATAAATATTTTTCTAATTGTTTAGATGACAATAGTTATGAATTTCAGATGTTTTTTCAGCGGGCTTTTGCCGGGGCATGTAGACGCAGTCAAAAGCGTTTGCTATGGAATCTGCTTGTAATATTATCGGAATTGTCATATGAGAAATTAAATCCATGGGGACAATTTATTGCACTGTCAGCGACGAGAAATCCTAATAGAGATATTCAGGAGCTGGGGATTCGCTGTTTTGAAAACTGGGAAGATGTGGATGCACTTGAATTACTACATTCTTGTAAATTTGAAGAGCATTGGTTGCAAGAGTATGCAAATGAGGTATATGAGGAGAATATAAATGTATTATGTAAGAAAAATCAGTCGGGGGAAATGGCCGGAAGAAAAGATAATAAATCAAGCTGGACTGGAAGATGTGGAAGCGGATACGTTGACGACAGATCTGAAAACAGACCACAACACACTTTCAGTGTGGCAGGTTGATGAAGAAGTAACGTTAGATGACGTTTTTGTTGCACTTGGTTCAAATATGGACAATATATGCACTATATTCATTGTAAAGTTGGATGAACAGAATTTTTTGAGTCGCGGTATTACGTTAGACAATCAAGAAGGTAATGTTCCAGTTAAAGGTATAAATAATAAGCATCATAATATTGTGAACCTCAATTACGTGAATATGGGCGAGGTAATACATACAATTATAATTGGACTTAAAGAGGAAGAGTGGGAAAAAAGAACGAAGTCTAATATGAAAAATTTGTTTTGTAAAGCATATTTGGAGGGAAAACTGGATATTAGTAATATGTCAGAAAATTTGGTTAGGGAAATTGAAAAGGCACTTGCTACATATCAAGAATAGAAGATGTCAGAAACGATTGATTTTGAATCTGATAAAATAATGATATAAGCTATGGGTATGCAGGATATAAAAAGAAAAGACAGGATTTTTTATCGCTTTGGGTTAATTGATGTGCCGGAGGGTGTGAGAAAGCGATTGAACCCATAAAGAAGTGAATGAAACTCAGTCTCAATATGATTACGTTGGATGGAACATCTGTTATTAAGATTATAGAAAACCAAAATAAGAAATCTGTTATTTCTAATATTCAAATTATGGCGAGGTAATTTATTATGGAAACTGTAGAGTTGATAGAAATTCAAAAATTGTATAGGGATTGCCATGTGGAAATGGTGGAGAATCAACCAATAAGAAGTTCTCTCAATACTGGAGCTTTGAATAATAGGCTGAATTGCGATTATGGTTTTATGAATAGAAATTCAATTTCGTTAAATTATGACAATGTAAATACCATATAGTTGCTTAAGTATTATACAGTAAATAATATTTTATATTATAGGATTATTGATTATCACAATGTTATCGCAACATCATGAGGTGATGGCAGTTGATATTATTCGAGAGAAAGTGGAGAAGATCAATCATCGCGAGAGTCCGATTCAGGATGAGTATATTGAGAAGTATCTGGCAGAGAAAGAGTTAAATCTGATTGCCACATTGGAAGCAGAGGCTGTCAAGCTTTTTGCAAATACATATCTGGCGCTGCGTGTATCGTATTTCAACGAGCTTGATACATACGCGGAGATGAAGGGGGTGGATACGCAGCAGATCATTAACGGTGCGTGGTTTGGCGAACTATCAGGATGTGCCGGAGAACCTGATTGAAGCGATTGTGGAATCAAACCGGACGAGGAAAGATTATATTGCGGATCGGGTGCTGGAGATTGCGGGAGCGTATGGATCGAATGCAGACTACGAAACTTCGAAGGAAAAGGATGTTGTCGAAGGGGGCAACCGTGATCGTGTACGAGCCGACTTTGGAGGATGGCAGCACATTCTTTGGCAGCAAGGTTGTGAATGATTTGGCGCAGTTCAAGGAGCTGTCGCAGGCAATCATTGCGAACCGATACGATGCCTGTCTGGATGATGTGGTGGACAAGGTGTATACGAGAGATATATTTAGGAGAGATTAGGGATGGGAGTTTGGACTTTTGGCGAACTATTTGGGTGATAAATCATGCTTGAAATTTTGGAGAAGAGGTGCTATGCTCCATGTACAGTTTAGCTATGGATGTATATAATAAAAGATAAGGGATGAATTTATGGGGGAATTGCGATTCGAGAGAGTACCAAAGGGGATTGAAAATTCTAATTTTGATTGTGGTATTTCATCAATAAATGAAGATGTAAAACATTCTTATTATCCTCATATTCTTCAACATGCATATACATATAGTATAATAGTGGAGGATATTGTTGTTGGATATGCTCAGATAATGTTTAGAGACATTGAGTTGACTGATTTGCCGGAGGATATTGCGGAGTATGAGTCGGAAGTAAAAGATAATAAGGTAACTGCAGTGCATATAAGGTTTATTGCAATTAGAAAAGAGTACCAGAGAAAAAAACTTGGAACAAATATACTTCATATTATTATAGCATATGTGCGGCAATTGACACAGATGTGGCCTGTACGTATAATTACAATAGATGCAAGGTTAAACCTTATGGAGTGGTATAAAAAGGAAGGCTTTTTGGATATGGTTCATAACAAACCCGGGCAGGAAGGCGTAACGCAGGCAATGTTTATGGATTGTATGAGATATGAAGAAGAACTTTCTGAATATATTGACAGTTTGCAGTAAATAATATTTTATATTATAGATAAGGGGGACACGTGTATGGCAGATCGACGTGTTGGAACATTAGTGTTAGAAGGGCAGGATTCCGTTAATTTTGTGAATTCGCTGATTAGACCTTCTCATGAACAAATAGATCATTTTAAAAATGTGTTTCAGAGGATTGATAATACCATTCAAATAAGTGAAAATGGAGATGGGTTTACTGCGAATGTGGCTGATTTTGATTTATCCTTTTTGCATACTCCGAAAGAAGAGAGTATTAATGTAAATATGGTATTTCGGATAAATAAAGAAAAGGATAATTATTTAAGTGAAACCACAGATTTGGAAGAGGCGATTATAGATGTTGCGATAGATGCTTCATATAATGAACATTTGGATAGTAGTTATTTATTATTAGCGTCATAGGAGAGAATATGGAAAGCGGATTTCAGTTTAAGAACCCTAGTTTAACTAAGCTTGAATTTATTGTAAATAATGATTTTAGTAGCGAGGGAAAAGAGAGTGTACAGATTCAGGTAAATATGTCTGTTGACATTACTAGAGATCAAAATTTGAACGAGGCGACGGTTGCGCTGAAAGTGGAAATCGGCGATAAAGGTGATGTTGGACCATATTACATAAATGTGGTTGAAGAGGCACGATTTAGATGGGGAGAGGATTTTTCTGATGTACAAGTAGAAAAATTGTTGAATCAGAATGCGCCGTCATTGTTGCTGTCTTATATAAGACCAATTGTTGCACAAACGACAGCGTCGTCGTTGTATGGGGCATATAATATACCATTTATGAATTTTACACAAAAGAATAAATAAGCAAAAAGATAATTAAAACAGCAATAGAGGAGTTCATCGCTATTTTCAAGTAAACCGCCGGGAGTATCATGCCTTCGGCGGTTTTTGTTCATGAAGAAATAAAATAAGATGCTTGAAAAATTTGTTGATTTGTGTAGAATAGTGATTGTAAGACATGGGTAGGGGAATGGCTTACAGGGGCGTGGGGAATTCTATATGGTTATCTTTCTGTTATAGTTTCTTTCCTGAAAAGAGAGTCGTTGTAGAGTTTCCTAAAATAATAATTAAGAAAAATAATAACAAAGGAGAATTTTTATATGCAATGCTCTTATGGATCTATATGGCGCAAGTGGGATTTTCATATTCATACTCCATATTCTATTTTGAATAATAATTTTGGATTTAATCCGTTTGAATTAACAGAAGAAGATTTAGAAGAAAAATTTGATGAATACGTAACAAAACTTTTTACGTTGGCTGTGGAAAATAACATTGCTGCGATTGGTATTACAGATTATTTTATGTTGGAAGGATACAAGCGTATTAAAGAAAAATATTTGTCGTCACCTTCAAAAATGCTTCAGTGTTTTCCTGATGATGAAATACGACATAAAATAGAAAATATTTTTGTTTTCCCTAATATTGAATTGCGTTTAGAAAACTTTGTTGGACAAGGGGCAAGCTCGATAAACTATCATGTGATTTTTTCAAATGATGTAGCAATACAAGATATCGAGGATAATTTCTTGCATCAATTGACTTTCAATTATGACAGTGGAAATAAACGATCGTTAACATTTTCAAATATTAAAGAACTTGGACGGCAGATAATACAAGATAATAATGATTCTGGATCTGAATTACTGGTAGGTTTAAAGCATGTAATGATTTTATCGAGAGTATGTCTCCTGGTAAAAAAGCGCTGGTTCTTCTTGAGATGCTAATTAGTCTTGAAGATAGCAAATGTCCAATATTAATTGATCAGCCAGAGGATGACTTGGATAATAGATCTATTTATAATGATCTTGTTCAATATATTAAAAAAAAGAAAAAGGAACGTCAAATAATCATTGTAACGCATAATGCTAATGCTGTGTTGGGAGCTGATGCGGAAGAAATTATTATCGCAAATCAAAATGGAAGTGGAACTGAAAATGCAGAAAAGAGATTTGAATATCGAAGCGGTGCAATAGAAAATGATGAGATTTTGACTGATGAGGATGGAAAAACATTAAAAGGAATCTTAAATCAAAAAGGTATACAAACTCAGATTTGTGATATTTTGGAAGGCGGACGTATGGCATTTAAACTCAGACAAAATAAATATGCAGGGATTCATCATGAATAAATTAATAATCTCATATATTACAGGGATTGTGAGATGACTGATTGGGTGAATAAAACATTAAGCAATGGCTTGACACATGATTTTTTATAAAATATAATCCAGATAAAGTTGAACACGATAAACTTTATCTGGATTATATTTTTATAGAGGACAATATGAATCATTTTTATTGTAGAGAAAAGGAATTACAGAAATTAAATATAAGATATAACGACGAAGATTTTGAATGTGCGATTATTTATGGACGCCGTCGGGTTGGGAAGACTGCATTGATCAATGAATTTTGCAAAGATAAACCAACTATATTTTATTCTGCATTAAATACGACGGAAAAAGAAAACCTGGAATCGCTTTCAAAGGCTATTATGAGTTATGAACACCCAGAGGCTGAAGGATTTCCGATATTTCAGGATTATGATGCTGCGTTAGCGGAGATAACATCACTGGCACAGAAGCAAAGACTTATATTTGTAATAGATGAATATCCATACCTGGCGAAAGCAAAACCTGCGATGTCTGCCATGTTGCAGCATCTGATTGATCATAAATGGGGAGAGACAAAGTTATTTTTGATTTTGTGTGGGTCGTCTATGAGTTTTATGGAGCATCAGGTGTTAGGACAGGAAAGCCCATTGTATGGACGAAGAACTTGTCAGTTTAAGATACAGCCGCTTGATTATAGAGATACGGCGGTTTTTCATCCGGAATTGTCACACGAGGATAATGCACTGATTTATGGAATTACCGGAGGTGTACCGCATTACATTAATAAATTGAATGTGAAAAAGGATGTGCGGGAAGCTTTGCAGGCGGATCTGTTTGATCGTTCCGGGTATCTGTATGAGGAACCCGCAAATCTATTAAAACAGGAGCTTCGAGAACCCGCCATTTATAATGCGATTATAAAAGCGATTGCGGAAGGCGCATCCAGATTGAATGAAATCGTAATGAAAGTAGGGGAAACCAGTGGAACCTGTATGAGCTATCTGAGGACATTGATGGAGCTTGGAATAGTCCGAAAAGAGACGCCGATAACAGAAAAAGTGGGTAAAAAGACAATTTATATGTTGGCAGATAATTTCTTCCGGTTCTGGTATCGTTTTGTACCATCGAATATAAATGCAATCGATTCTGGACGCATTCAGGATATATATAAGATTGCGGTGCAGCAGTATATTCCACATTATATGGGACAGATATTTGAACAGATGTGTCGGGAATATCTGCTATATTATGCACAACAGCTTCCGATTCCACTCGCGGAGGTTGGACAATGGTGGGGCACTGACCCGGTGAAAAAAAAGCAGGTTCAGATAGATCTGGTTGGAGTTCCAGCATCAGGTGATGCATATATAATTGGTTCCTGTAAATATAGAAATGAAAAATTCGGTATTGATGAGCTCGAATTACTCCGGGAATATGCAAATGTGTTTGGCAAAGGACAGAAGTATGATTATTATATATTCTCGAAAGGCGGCTTCACGGAAGAACTGCAAAAGGCGGCTGAGAAGGGCGAGGTAACGTTGGTTACTCTGGATGAGATGTATGAGAGATAAGGGAAAAAATCATAAATGCAAGTTCATAGCAGCCGTAATCACATTTCTGATCGTGGCAATCGTCGTGTGGGTTATTTTCAAACTCACATTCCAATCGCCAGAAGATACGGTGGCATTGTCAGATAAAGCTGCTCAATATCCGACAGTGACGTCGTTTTTGAAATGGGCGGGGCAGTATGTGCCTTGGACGGTTCGACAGTGGGCGCATGTGTTTGAATATTTATTTGTTGGTTTGACAGTTGGAGTATTTTATGGATGTCTGATCCGGAGGACATGGATTGTTATATTGGCATCTGGCGCGAGTTGTGCACTTATCTCGTTTGTGGATCAATATGTGCGGATTTATATTGTAGGTAGACATTTTGATCGATTCGATCTGGTGTTGGATGCACTTGGCTATGGAATAATGATTTTGATTGTGTGTATAGTGCATGGCGTGATCAGGTGTGTAAAGAAAAATCCGTAACAAAGCAAAATACCGTGTGGATTCCCCAATCCACACGGTATTTCTATATAAAACACACATCTGAGCTGCTGCTTTCGAACATCAACAACCCATCTCTCCCCAAGATGTCCAAAGGTGTTTGCTTTGAACACATTTAGCGTAACATAAGTGGAAGAAAAAACAAGGGGGTTGGCACAATTGACGCGCTGGAGAGCATACTTTTTCACTTCCGTGCATTTTCTGCTATATTTCATGCAGAATCGTAAAGCTCTGTTTTTGTAATTTTGAAAAAAATACAGGTTATATCCGAGGATAAAAACTTGTGATATATATTACATAAGGGCAGTACCAGCCGTTTTTATTGCATCTGCACATATTCCAATGGATCGACAACCTCATCATTCACCCGCATTTCGAAATGCAGATGTGGTCCGGTACTGTTACCGGTGTTGCCGGAGAGTCCGAGCAGGTCGCCTTGCGCGACAGTCTGTCCGACTTCGACAGCGGTTTCAGACAGATGTCCGTAACGGATGACCATGCCATCTCCGCAGTCCACATAGA
>DHJV01000014.1:37470-56658 GCA_002404515.1 Lachnospiraceae bacterium UBA4711
TAGACGCTGATACCGTAGCCGCCGTTCCAGCCGGATTGGATGACGGTTCCTGCGGTGCTGCTTTTGACGGGCGTGCCAACGTTCACCGCGAGGTCGATTCCGTTGTGCGATCTGCCCCAGCGCGGACCGACATAGGAAGTGATGACGTAATCGTCAACCGGAATCAGGAAATCCGGACGCTCCTTTGTGCCGACATGCACCTCGCGGGCAATCGCCGGCGTGATGACACGGGAATCAATAATCTCCTCAGACACAGCATGTCCGTTCAGATAGGTAATCAGGGCGGTTGTTTCCTGCTTGCCTGCAGTGCCCTCCTGTGTGACGACAACCTCGCCCTGATAGAGAGAATCATCGTAGACGGTATTGCAGATATCATAATAAGGAACGATTTCCTTCACACTTTGCAGGGACGTTCCGGTCAGGCGATATTCTTTTTGTGGTAATTTGATTGACGGGAATTCACGCGCCTGACTCATCAGGCAGACGAGCAGACTGCTTCCCACTAAAGTAAATGTCAGTAATTTTTGTCTTTTGTAGGAAAACTGAAATTTATGTTTCATGATTTGCTCTCCTACGGAATATGTACTTGCAGTCAGTGTTCCCATATATTTCAGGTGCTATTCAAATATATGGAAAATGTGACGATAAATTCAAAAGTACGATAACAAATTTGTAACAATTTTATTGTAGTGTTACAAATCTGTGATGTAAAGCAAATGCGTGTACAAAATTCTGACAGACAGCGGCAAAATTCTTGTTCGTGCATCCGCTTTGTGATAAACTAAAACATGAGTGAGTACAGAAGATGGATGCCGGGAATGTGGCATTGGATTACGATAGAGGGAGTTGCAAATGGCAAAAAATTTGATTGACATAGAAGATATTCCACCGCAGCTTGCAGATAAGGTCAAGCAGGATCTGCGTTTTAAAACCGGAAATTTTGTGTGGCGCGTGCGGTTCAATATACCGTTGGATCCACATACGGTGAACAAGGATACGATGTATGTGACGAATTCTCAAAACCAGAAGCTGCCGTCATATATCCGCTATGATACGAAAAATGAGATTATTGAGGTGGAACCGCTGGAGCCATATTCGACGAATGAATACTATTTCCTGACGATCACAAAAAATGTGAAGTCGAAAGGTGGGCAGTCGTTGAAGGAACCGGTGCAGATTAAATTCAAATTATAAAAATCACAGGGACCGAAGCAAATCGGTCCCTTTTTATAAAAATGCAACCGCGCGGGTGGTATCTTAGCAAGGGGGAGTAATTGACGGTAAAACTCGAAAAGATTTGTAAATAATCGGTTGCATGCGTGCCTATCCATATCATACGCAAAAAGCATGTCTTGTGTTCATTTTTCCTAGACATAGTATGGTCGATGTGCTATTATTTTATGTGATTTGAAATGAAAATTTTTGAGTGAAACTGCACGAAACGTGCGGTCTTGAAAAGGAGGAAAAAACAATGAGTTATTCCGCAGAGATTATTGATTATAAAGGGAAAGAGGCAGTTGCACTGACCGCAGGAAAGTACAAAGCAATCGTGGCACCTTTTTTAGGCAGTAATGTCATCCGTATGCAGGATGTTGAAAATGGCATTGAGATTTTCCGTTATGACGAATCCCTTTCTGTTGAGGATCTGAAGAAGAGTCCGGAGGTGTATGGACTTCCGACATTGTATCTTCCAAACCGCCTTGCAAACGGCGTACTGAAGGTAAGCGATGCAACCTATCATTTTCCGTTGAATGATCCACTTGGCAACCATATTCATGGTTTCCTGCATAAGCGTGAACACACGCTTGTGAGCGCAGCGGTGGACGGCAAAAAGGCGATCGCAAAGACAGAGTACATGTATGACAAGAACGATGAATTTTTCGAGACGTACCCGGTCAGCTTCAAGGCAGAGTTCACATTTACTTTGTCCGATGATGGCTTAGACTATGCATTTACGATGACAAATACATCTGACAGGCAGATGCCATATGGTATGTGCAACCACACAACGATCAACGGACCATTCACAAAAGATGGAAATGGCCTGGATATGCGTTTGTATATCCCGATTGGTGAAAAGTGGGAGCTTTCCAAGTCATGTATCCCAACAGGTGAGATGCTGGCACAGACAAACCATGACAGACAGTATCTGACAGGATCACAGGTTCCGGTGCTGCATGATATTGATAATGACGTATTCTTTGCAGAGGAAGGAAGTCTGGATGGCAAGCCATTTTATGGTGCGGTAGCAACTGACGCTGCAACAGGCAAGCGTATCTGCTATGAAGTATGTAAAGACTTCAAGTTCTGGGTTGTATGGAATGATCATGGAGACAAAGGATACTTCTGTCCGGAGCCTTGCACATGGATCATCGATGCACCAAACCAGCCAATCCCGGCAGAGGAATCTGGTTACAAGGAGCTTGCGCCAGGTGAATCGCATACGGTGACGGAGAAGATTTATACGGCATAAGCATTCAAAAACAGAGGAGGGGTATTTATGAACAAGGGAAGAATATGGGCGCTTGTACTTACAGTTGTGATGGTATTGTCTATATTTGTTCAGAGCCCGGTTCAAAATGTAGAAGCCGCAGGCGTTTCTGTACAATATCAATCCCATGTGCAGACATTTGGATGGGAATCCAATTGGAAGCATGATGGAGAAGTCTCAGGAACAAGTGGAAAAGCAAAGCGACTGGAAGGAATCCGGATTACTGTTTCCGGTGACAATCTGGGGATCCGTTATACAACACATTGTCAGACATATGGCTGGCTCCCGTGGGTTTCAAATGGTGAGATGAGCGGGACACAGGGAGAAGCAAAGCGTCTGGAAGCTATAAAAATTGAATTAACCGGAGCAAATGCGCACAACTATGATATTTATTATCGTGTGCATGCGCAGACGTATGGCTGGCTTGCCTGGGCAAAAAACGGACAGGCAGCCGGAACTGCAGGACTGGCAAAGCGTCTGGAAGCAATCCAGATTGTCGTTGTCGCAAGAGGAACTTCGGTTCAGAATAACGTAAATGGTATTGTAAGCAGGTATGGGAAAAATTATGTATCGCTCAATGGTGCATCTGATGTGAATGTCGGAGGCCGTGAAACGACAAATATTTCATATCGTACGCATGTACAAAGCTATGGCTGGCAAGGATGGAAGAACAACGGAGCGATGGCTGGTACAAGCGGGTGTGCAAAACGACTGGAAGGCATTGAGATAAAGCTTACCAATCAACAATATACGGGAAACATTGTGTACCGCACACATGTACAAAGCTATGGCTGGGAGACACGGTGGAGAACGAATGGCGAGATGTCCGGAACAAGCGGGCAGGCAAAACGGCTGGAGGCAATCCAGATTTACCTTACGGGAGAAATCGCCAACCACTATGATGTTTATTACCGTGTACATGCACAGACGTATGGCTGGCTTGGATGGACGAGAAATGGTGCAGCTGCCGGAACGGCCGGATATGCAAAACGGTTAGAGGCAATTCAGATTGTACTTGTTCCTAAGAATGGTGCAGCACCGGGAAATGTTGCCGGTATCGTATCTGCAAAGGGAACCGGTTTTGTGAATCGTCCGGATCTTGCGATGCCGGAAAATCCGGCATCAAATGGAAATGTGGGAAATGCGGGCTCGACCGGAACAACTGACACAAATAATCATGATGTGACCAGATATTCTTATGAAATTATACCTTTGTTGGAGCCTTTCAATGAGTACTTTTATGTAAAGACGGATAATCCGGATGTTTCCTATGTCCGCTTCGAAGATAAAAACAGTAAGTATAAAGCCGGAAAAGGAGCTTATCTTATCCCGACGACGCAAAGATTTTTCGATGTGAAATACGAAAATAAAGAAACAGGTCGTGTGAAAGGTGGATATATATTCCAGATGTCTGGATCGGGTTCCGATGGTGGTACATATACATTGCAGCAGGCTGATCGTGCCTATAAAGTCACTTATTCGGGAAATGTGTCATATTCAACAGAACCGAATTACACGGATACACCGGTTCAGGTTTCCTGCAAATCGGTGGAGAGTCTGACCGATTATCTGATCAATAATTACACGGATAAATCAAAAGGCTTGTTCGATAATCTACAAAGTGTGAATCGCGCGTTGGATCAGCTTTCGGTCTATCCGAAAAGCATCGTTGACACGTCAAAGCCAGATCCGGATCGCCCGTATCCGTTGCTGGCAACATCTCCATACCCGGAATTGTCTTTGAATGAACACTATTCTATGTGGCAGTCGGCGGATGAGGAGATGTTTCTGGAGTATCTTCATCCGATGGTGTTGTCTTCCGTAGGAGTTCCCGGGGTTATGGCGAATGTAGCGAAAGCATTGCAGCCGGACTGTACAGTTTCGTCAGGCTCAGCACATTATCTGGTTAATGTAACGTGGAACGGAACAACGAAAGCATATGGTGGTGCCGGAAACGGAAATACGGATCCGATTATGTCTAAATATATTGAATCTTTATTTTCTTTTGATGGTGGAGCAAATGATTATGCGTTTTCTTCATCGCTCGACAAACTGGAAAAGAAAATTCATGAATATGAAAAACAATCGACGAATGAGTTACAGACATATCGGGATCAGTTGGCTGGAAAAGAGTTTGAGAAAAACATTGGTACAGGTAATTGGCTAAAAGTCGCAGCGGAAGGCTGGGGATATGGAATGGCATATACGTATGTGAGTGCATATACAGGTGTTGGAAACGGCGTCTACCATATGGAGGATGTATGGGTGGATGGAAGATATGTCAATCAGAATAACTGCATTGATCTGAAAGCTACGTTTGCACAGCATCCTACTTCGGATATTCTCGTACGGAATAAAACATTTACAAACGCATCCGGAAAAATTGTCACGCAGGATGTCCTGTATGAATATAATGCGCAACGAGGTGGCTGGTATGCGGTACAGTCATATTATGGAAGAAACTGGTGGAATTCAAAAGAATACGATGAACTTCCGGAAGAAATGAAATTGTCAAAAGAGCAGGTCGCTAATATGCGGGTTGATAGCAATGCAGGAAAGCTGCCGGAAACAGGTCTGATCTATGATGGGACAGTAGCGCCCGGGACACCATTTTTCAACTAAAAGATAGATTATCATACAGTACAGGTAAGCAGTACCGGATGTGCTTGAGGTGGTAATGAAATAAAAAGCATGGTTGGTTCATAATGAGCCAGCTGTGCTTTTTTTGCAAGAAATCATCATGAAAACATCAATCTTTATGTTGCGGACACCGCATCGCTTCTTAATGATTAAACGGACTGTGCCGATATAAAAAGTAGAGAGCCGGTTCTGGCAATCGAAATCGCAAAACGGAAACAGCGACATAGAAATCAAAGATGCAAGGAGCATATATGCAGAATATTAATATAAAAAATTCACAGGAAGCAGCAAATGCGTATAGCACATATGAACGAGCAGCCGCAAAACAGAACTATGCATCAGCGGTTGGAACGATGGATGCATTTGAGGCCGTAGAACAGGTGCAGTATGACCGGACGGCGAAGGTTGAGACAAATGCGCAGACGGTTATGGATAATTTTGAGGAATACCGCCGTGACATGCAGGAAAAGGCGAAAACAGAACAGCAGCAGGAGATCAGTGATGAGGAGCAGGCACGGGAAGATGCAAAGGAGATCGCACGCTCTCTCAGCACAGAGGAGATCCAGAAGCTGCGTCAGATGGGAATTGACGTCGGTTCGGCATCTTTGTCAGATCTGATGGATATTGTAAATTCGATGAGGGATCAGGCGCATAAGGATGCATTAGCAAATGTTCTGGCACAGGCGAAGGTCGATCAGGGCGATGTATCCAATCTCGTATTTACCAGTACGGGCGCGAAGATTGCAGGTACAGACGTGGATTTGCAGGTTGGCAGCAACGATATTTTATATTTGCTGAAAAATAAAATGCCACTCAACCAGGAGAATCTCTACAAGGCGCATTACAGTGGACAGCAGAGTAGGCAGACATCCGGCGAGACAGAAGCGCAGGCACAGTCGCAGGCATGGAATGAATTGCCGCAGACATTACAGACACAGCTGCAGCACATTATAGAACAGGCAGGCATCCCGGTGAATGATCAGAGCAAGAGTGGCGCAGCTCTGATGCTCACGAATGATATTCCGGTTACGACCGATTCCATGCGCACATATATGGATATGCAGGCGCAGGTTGGAACACCGATAGACGAACTGCCAACGGCAGAAATGGAACAGACACAGGCAGAGCAGAACATCGAGATCAAAGCGGAAAAACTCCGGCAGGCGGTCGAAAGCCTGACGGAGACCGATGTGACAGAGAGTGTGCGGGAGGGAAAACCTCTTACGATTGCAGCGATGCTGGCAGCGCGGGAAGATGCAGCAGGAGCGGGAAACGTCGGACGTTCCAATGCGGAAACGGGGAATCCGGCAGAGCAGAATCGTTCCCGGTCAGATTCCCGGCCGGGAGCTGAGACGCCGCCGCAGTCGCTCCGTGCGGTGACGGCACTGCGGCAGTTGGAGGAGCTGCGTTTGTCTATGACACAGCAGGCGGCAGTCCGTATGTTAAAACAGGATATCAACATTGATACGCGCGACCTGTCACAGGTCGTAGCAAAGCTTCGAAACGTAGAAGCACAGATGACGAAAGAACTTTTCGCCAGAAATGGCGTAGAAGCGACAGAAGAAAATGTTGCTTCCTATACAGAATTGCAGCAGGATTTACAGACGATCGGAACGGCTCCGGCAGTCCGGCTGGGATACCTCTTCGATGCAGAGCGGGTTGCGAATGCTGCGATGAACACGCAGGCAGTTCAGATGCAGGCGCGGGGCAGCGCACTGCAGATAGTTTCCATGCGTGGATTGGCTGCACTTGTTGCCGGAGAGGAAATCGACAATCGAGAGGCTGTTGTACAGACCGGGAATCCAGCGGCAGCAGGCAACGCAGGACAGGTAGATGAAAGCACATCTGCCACCATCCGCCGTTCGGCAGACTTCGCGGCGATGGAGCGGGAATACGATGCACTTGGCACCGCACCGCGGGCAGATATGGGAGACAGCATCCGCAAGGCATTTGTCAATGTGGACGCAATCTTACAGGAGATGCAGCTTCCGGCAGATACGGAACACACACGTGCCGTGCGTATATTAGGATATAATTCGATTGCGGTTACAGAGGAGAATTTACAGCAGGTAATCCAATATGACCGGGAGGTGAATGATCTGCTTGCAGCATGTCAGCCGAACGCGGTGTTGTCGATGATCCGGGATGGAATCAATCCGCTGGATCTGTCGGTGGAAGAACTGAATCAGACACTGCGGGAGAAAAACTATCAGTCAGGTGTCAAGGAGACAGAGGATTTTGCGACATTCCTGCGGGATGTAGAACGACGAGGAGAAATCAGCGAAGAGGAACGTTCCGGCTATATTGGCATGTATCGTGTATTGAAGAAGCTGGAGAAGTCCGGGGATCGGGAAGCCGGGTATCTGTTTGCGAACAACAGTCGTCTTACCGTGCGCAACCTGATTACGGCGATGCGAAGCCGCAAGGCAGCAGGCATAGATGTCTCTGTTGATGATGCGTTTGGTATGCTGACTGAGATGCAGACTCGCGGTACGAAGATGGACGCGCAGATAGAAGCGGCATTTTCGAATGAAGAAAAAAGGAGCGCGCAGGGTAATCGTGTGCAGGATATAGAGATGGCAGAAAATGCGGAAGATGCAGTGAATCCATGGCGGGAGATTGAAACAGACGACTCGCTTGCGGAGGCGGAAGAATTGCTGCAGGCACAGAGATTGGAAGAAAGTGCTGTGAATGTGCAGGCGGCAAATGTGATTCTGCATGGGACGGATGCGGTGGAAAGCACAGATATATACAGCCTTCTGGCGCAGGTAATGAAGAACCTGCATTTCGAAGATCATACGACAGAGGATGCTGTCGACACAGAAACCGATGCGATGGCAAAGTCACTTGCCGGGGCAGAAATCGAATTGCCGTTTGAGGCGGAAAGCCTGTTAGAACAGCTTGGACAAGGCGGAGATCTGTCACTGACCTATGCGGATCTGCAGCAACAGCTTGTAGAGCAGATGTATACACAGGCACAGCTTGGTGGAACGTCGATGGATTTTCAGAATTTGAAACTGGTGCAAGCTGGATTCCGTATCCTTGGTGCAATGGCAAAGCGGCAGCAGTACCAGCTTCCGGTTGTGACGGAGACAGGAACCAGGCTTGTCAATCTGACTTTGCAGACGGATGCCAGCCAGCGTGGCACGATCGAGATACAGCTGCCATCTGCACGGTTCGGAAAGCTTTCTGCGACCTTGCATGTGGATGCACAGGGAACATGGGAAGGTGCGATCATTTCAGATACTTCAGATGGTAACAACGCATTGCAGGCACAGTCAGAAGCATTTGGGGCATTGCTTGCGGAGAGTCCGTATGCGGATGCGAAGATTTCACTGGGGCAGAGCCACAGGGTGGACTTCACGAATTCCGCACAGGCAGATGCGGTGGCTCATCCTTCGACACAGAAACTTTGTGAAGCTTCCGTGTTCTTTGTTAAGGCATTTGCGCAAATTTCCGATAAATAAGTTAGAAACAGATGACAGGAGGCAGAACATGAGAATTAACTATAATGCGTTGGCGATGAATGCCACGACGAATTTTGGTAAAATAAATAATAAAGTTGCAAAGTCGATGTCCAGACTTTCTTCCGGGTATAAGATTACAAGCCCGGCAGATGATGCGGCAGGACTTGCGATTTCAAAGAAGATGAGTGCACAGATCCGGGGACTTGACCGCGCGGCATTGAATTCCAATGATGGTATCTCTGTGATCCAGTCCGCAGAGGGCGGCATGGAGGAGATGCACAGCATTTTAGGACGTATGCGTGAGCTTGCCGTGCAGGCGGCAAATGATGTCAACGATGAAGTCGACCGTGATGCGATTCAGGAGGAGATCGATTCCCTTGCAGCCGAGCTGACACAGATTTCCGATACGACCGCATTTAACGGACAGACGCTGCTGAATGGTGATCTGACGAGACGTTCCCTGTCCAGCGTCAATGGTGTGAAAGCAACGTACATTTCATCAGAAGTAAGCACGGGTGTTTATTCGATTAATGTAACTGCGGATGCAGAACAGGCATCCATGACGACAGGATTAACTTATTCCACGGCCGTGATCACAAAAGATCAGGCGGGAACCTTGAAGGTGAACGGATTTGCAATCGAGATTGAAGAAGGCATGACGATGGAGGATGTATATGGAAAGATTCAGACCAGTCTTGCCAAGATCAATATAGATGTCTTTGCGTCGAATGACGGAACGACAGAAGAGAGCTTTGACAGTGGAGCGCCGGTTGTGTTCCGCACAAAGGCATACGGTAGTAGCGAGAAAATCAGCATTTCTGTGGGAAATCCAGAGCTGGCAGCGGTACTGGGAGTGACAGATGGTACGATGAAGCAGGGTAAGGATTGCCAGGCAGCCTTGAACGTCACAGAGGATGGATTTTCTACAACTGCAACTTTGAAGACAGATGGAAATAAGATTGAGGTGACAGACCGAAGCGGCTTCTCAATGACGATTGAAGCAGATCCGGGTGCCGTTGCCGAAAATGGCGGAGCCATAACGGCGGAGATCGAAGTGCTGTCGGCTGGAACAATGGTGATACAGACGGGTTCCAATGAGGGTGAGCAGTTGGCGATTGACATTCCAGAGTTAAATGCAAAATCGCTTGGCGTAGATGAACTGATCATATACACACATAATTATGCAAGCCAGGCAGTGGATATTATTGATGAGGCAGTGAAGAAGGTTTCAGCTGCACGTTCGAAGCTGGGTGCTTATGAGAATCGTCTGGATGATGTTCATTCGAATCTGGAGGTGCAGAGCGAGAGTATCACAGAAGCATATTCACGGATTATGGATACGGATATGGCGGAGGAAATGACCGAATATACACAGCAGGAGGTGCTGTCGCAGGCGGCGATCGCAATGATGCAGAAAGCCAATGATCGTCCGGAATCTATCTTGCAGCTGCTTCAGTAATGTTCTGTGGAGAAAATGAAACATCGCGGAAAAATTCACTCATAGAGTGGGAAGTAAGAGGAAAAACATGACACAGGAACAAAAACAGGAATTCACACGGCGCATCAGTCAGCAAAACCACAGTGGTCTGATTCTGGTACTGTGTGATATCTTTCATACATATGGAAATGACGCGATAGCGGCATATGAGGCGGATGACCGGATGGCGTATCTGCAGAATATCGGGCAGGCGCGGCGCGCAATGCAGGAGCTGATCGACTGCTTTTCGAAAGAAGATCCGCTTGGAAGAAATGTAATTGCCATTTTAAGATTTATCTATGGGAAGCTTGTACGCTCAGAAGTGCGCAGACAGCCGGATGAGCTGGAACGGTGTGTGCAGATGGTCGATGATCTGCGCGTCGGATTTGTGCATTTGCATGAACTTGACAACGAGGGCGCTGTGATGCAGAATGTACATCAGGTGTACGCTGGACTTACCTATGGTAAGGGCATGTTGAATGAGAGCGTGCAGGGCGTAGATTATGGTACGCGGGGGTATCAGGTGTAAGAACAGAGCGATGCCGTGCGTTATCAGAAAGGGTAAACAAAATGAAAAGGAGTAAGTGAAGATGAAAAAAGATGATTGTATTTTCTGTAAGATCGCAAATGGAGAGATTCCATCTGCAACCGTATATGAGACACCAGAGTGCCGCGTGATTCTGGATCTGGCACCAGCCAATCAGGGACATGCGCTGATCCTGACGAAAGAGCATTACGATAACATCTACCAGCTAGACGAGGAGACTGCAGGCAAGGTATTTTCACTTGCAACGCATGTTGCGAAAGCAGTACAGGAAGAAACCGGCTGTGAGGGCTTGAATATCGTGCAGAACAATGGAGAGGTTGCCGGACAGACGGTGCATCATTTCCATATGCATGTGATTCCACGTCACGCAGGGGATGACGTAAAGGTGACATGGAAGCAGGGCGAGACAGAATCAGAATCCTTAAAGGCGTTGGCAGATGCAATCAGAAAGCATATCTAGGAGTCCGCGGGTGCAGTCGGGGAGGCTGTCAAAGCGGCAGATGGTGTTTCTTGTACTGTCGGTTCTGTTTGCGGTTATGATCTTCTGTTTCTCTGCCAGAAATGGTGTGGAATCGACGGAGGACAGTTATACGGTCGGGATGGAGTTTGGACGGATCGTACACCCGGATTTTAAGAACTGGCCGGAGGAGGCGCAGCTTGCGTTTGCGGCGAAAGTCGATCATCCGATCCGGAAGCTGGCACATGCGACAGAGTACGCCGTCTTTGCAATGCTGCTTTGCGGTGTATGGCTGGATACCCGCAGGAAACGGAAGTTGTCGGCACTTTTCGCATGGGGAACCGCAACGGTGTATGCGATGACGGACGAGTTTCATCAGTTGTTTGTTCCCGGGCGAAGCGGACAGGCAAAAGATGTACTGCTCGATAGCTGTGGAGCAGCCGGGGGTGTGCTGCTTTTGATGCTGGTGATGCTGTTGCTCCGTGTTTTCCGTAGGAAGCATGATGACGGAACTGACAAACAGACATCATCCGGATGAAAATATGCCAGAACATGCGAAAATACAACGAGAATAGCAAATAAAACCATTGACAATTAGAAATATATGATATATGTTAGACATGTCTCTCTTATTCAGAGTGGTGGAGTCATAAGGGACGAAGAAGCCACGGCAACCCCGGAGACGGAAGGTGCCGACCTGAGCGATACTTAGATTAAGTTGTCGAGCAATAAGAAGATTTGATAACGACTTTCAAATCCGGTTGCTTGCAGCCGGATTTATTTTTTATGAATTGCCGCTGATTAAGAGACAACCACAATATACACAAGGTAAAGCGAACCAGTGATGAAAATGTCTGTATATGAACGAAGCGAGATGTCTATATATAATAATTTCTAAACAGACCATTAAAAACACATCGGTACTTAATGAGTGCACAGCACGAATTTAGTATCCGCTATGTGTTTTTATGAGTGCGAACGTGTCTGTGTGAAATTATTATAATAGACATCGCATATAGCCATAACCTACATATTTCATCATAAGGAGAGCGAGTTCAAAAGGAGGAACAAATGGAGAAGTTATTATTTACTTCAGAATCAGTAACCGAAGGCCATCCTGACAAAATCTGTGATCAGATCAGTGATGCCGTATTAGACGCACTTCTGGCACAGGACCCTATGAGCCGTGTTGCCTGTGAGACAGCCGTAACAACCGGACTGGTACTTGTTATGGGCGAGATCACAACAAAGGCACAGATCGATATTCAGACAATCGTCCGTGAGACAATCCGCGAGATCGGTTATGACCGTGCAAAGTACGGATTTGACTGTGATACCTGTGGCGTGATCGTAGCACTTGACAAGCAGTCAACCGATATCGCAATGGGTGTTGACAAGGCACTCGAAGCAAAGGAAAATCATATGTCAGACGAAGAGATCGAGGCAATCGGTGCCGGCGATCAGGGTATGATGTTCGGCTATGCAACAAACGAGACACCAGAGCTTATGCCATATCCAATCTCACTGGCACACAAGCTTGCAAGAAAACTGACAGAGGTTCGTAAGAATGGTACACTTTCTTATTTAAGACCGGACGGCAAGACACAGGTATCTGTAGAGTATGATGAGAACGGAAAGCCTTGCAGATTAGAGGCAGTTGTGCTTTCTACCCAGCATGACGAGAATGTATCGCAGGAGCAGATTCATGCGGATATCAAGAAATATGTGTTTGATCCAGTCCTTCCACAGGATATGATTGACGATGAGACAAAGTTTTTCATCAACCCAACTGGACGTTTTGTTATCGGTGGGCCAAACGGTGACTCCGGTGTAACTGGACGTAAGATCATCGTAGACACCTATGGTGGATATGCACGTCACGGCGGCGGAGCATTTTCTGGAAAGGACTGCACAAAGGTTGACCGTTCCGCAGCGTATGCTGCTCGTTATGTAGCGAAAAATATCGTGGCAGCCGGACTGGCTGAAAAGTGCGAGATTCAGCTTTCTTATGCGATCGGTGTTGCAAGACCAACTTCGATCATGGTAGATACATTTGGCACAGGCAGGCTTGCAGATGATAAACTCGTAGAGATTATCCGTGAGAACTTTGACCTGCGCCCGGCAGGTATCATCAAGATGCTTGATCTGCGCAGACCAATTTACAAGCAGACAGCCGCTTATGGACATTTTGGAAGAACCGATATCGACCTTCCATGGGAGAAGACCGACAAGGCAGACGACTTAAAGAAATATTTATAAAATGGGAGGAAGATATCATGAAGAATATGTTGAATTTCAAGAATTTCTCTGCGGAGGAGCTGCAGAAGATTCTTGACCTTGCGCTGGATATGAAGAAGAATCCAGAGAAGTACAGCCACGCATTGGAGGGCAAAAAGCTCTATACTTTGTTTGAAAAGACAAGCACCCGTACATTCCTTTCCTTTACGACAGGTATGACAGAGCTTGGCGGAACTTACTACAACCAGCTTTGGAGAGACAGTAACTTTGTCCTTGGTGAGCCGGTTTCTGAGATCAAATATGTATGCCGTAATGTCGACATCATCATGGCTCGTCTCGTGAAAAATGAGACCGTTGAGCTGTTCGGTGATAATGTAACCGTACCATTTATCAATGGCTGCGACAACTCTTATCATCCATGCCAGATTCTGGCAGATGCACTGACGATCATCGAGAAGTTCGGAAGCCTGAATGTCAAGTTCTTATACATCGGCGCAAAGAACAACGTATTCAATTCACTGGTAGAATTTTTCTCCAAGATGAAGCAGGGAACCTTGTACGGACTTACCCCGCTTGTAAATGACACTGCCTGCGGGCCGGACTTCTATGAGGAAGCAAAGAAGACAGGCTACTACGTAGAGCTTGATCCGAACATGCCGATGGACGAAGTGAAGAAATATGTGAAAGACATGGATATCTGCTATACTGACACATGGCTTGACATGGAGTTCTTCAACGATCCTGCATATCAGGATAAGAAGAAGGAACTTATGGACAAGATGATGCCATATCAGTTGAACGACGAATTCTTGGAGGGCAGCCATGCGCTTGTCTTCCACGATATGCCAATGCATGTAGGCTTCGAGATTTCGAAGGAAGTGGAGATGAAGAATCTCAATCATATTCTCGACCAGGCAGAAAACAGAAGACACGCAGAAAAAGCTGTCATGTATACATTGATAAAAGGAATCTAAGTGGTATAATATATGGATGTGTGGCTTTCGGTACTGGCGTTTGTGCTTTTCCTTGGCTTTGGCACGGGTGTGCTTGTCTGCGCCTCTGCCGTGAAAAAACAGTCGGGGATCGTCATAAAGAGCCGGCTGCATCACAAATTAAATATCTCTGAGGTTGTCTATGCGAACCTTGGACTTGTGGGACTTGTTGTGTTGGTGTATTTTAAGATCTACATATTTGTGCCTGCGGTATTGATGTTTGTGTTGTTCATCGTGCTGTCCACCCGGATACAGAGTGGCATCACAGAAGATGGTGTGCTGGTCGGAACCACATTTATTGAATGGGAATTCATGCGGTCCTTCCTCCTGGAAAACCAGGGGGAGGACAGCAATGTAATTGTACTGAAGATTCGTGCGAATCGAAAAACGTATATCCTCGTGTGCAACCGGGAAGACCGGTTTGCAATTGATGAGATATTCAAGAAAAATAACGTGCGTTCAATGGGAGGAAACCAGAAATGAAACATGTAATTGACTCAACAGACCTGACCGTGGAAGAAATTGATGGTATTTTGAAACTGGCGCAGGATATCATCGACGACAAAGAAGCATATAGCGAGGCGTGTAAGGGCAAAAAACTTGCAACATTATTTTTTGAACCAAGTACAAGAACAAGACTTAGCTTTGAATCAGCAATGATGGAGCTTGGTGGAAATGTACTTGGTTTTTCTTCGGCTGATTCTTCGTCTGCAACGAAGGGTGAGAGCGTGGGCGATACAACCAGAGTCGTAAGCTGCTACGCAGATATCATTGCGATGCGTCATCCGAAGGAAGGTGCGCCGATGCGTGCTTCTATGGTAAGCAGTGTGCCAATCATCAATGCTGGTGATGGCGGTCACAACCATCCAACACAGACACTTACAGATCTGCTTACGATTCTGCGTGAGAAGGGCAGACTGGACAACTTTACGATTGGTCTGTGCGGTGACTTGAAATTTGGACGTACCGTACATTCGTTGATCAAGGCATTATCCCGTTATAAAAATATTAAATTTATCCTGATTGCACCGAAGGAACTCCGCGTACCGGAATATATTATCTCCGAAGTGCTTGAGGCAAATCATATTCCATATGAAGAAGTAGAATCGATGGAAGAAGTGATGGGCGAGCTGGATGTGCTCTATATGACAAGAGTACAGAAAGAGCGTTTCTTCAACGAGGCGGATTATGTCAGATTGAAAGATACATACATTCTCGATGGAAAGAAGTTGAAGCTTGCAAAGTCTGATCTTGCAATCCTGCATCCGCTTCCACGTGTCAATGAGATCTCTGTGGAGATTGATGACGATCCACGTGCCTGCTATTTCCGTCAGGTTTTGAACGGAAAATTTGTGCGTATGGCACTGATGCTGACACTGCTCAAGGCGAATGGCGCGAAGCTGAATCTGTCCGCAGACAAGCTTGCGAAGATTCCGGAGTAACCTGTGGAAAAAACCATGCAGGAAGCTTCTGGACAAGTTCCGGCGGGAAAAGTGTGTGTGGAAGAGGAAAAACGGTCAAAAAAGCCCACGCTGTGTGTTTTTGAGAGAGAAAACCTGTGGAAAAACCCATGCAGGAAGCTGCCGGATGTGCTCCGGCGGGAAAAGTGTGTGTAGAGAAAGAAAAAATGGGTGAAAAACCCACGCTGTGTGTTTTTGAGAGAGAGAACTCGCGAAAAAGCCCACTCAGATCCCAGAGTAAGGATATGAGAACATAAACAAGGTAAATGACGACAAATGCAAATTCGAAAAATGTAAGTTGGGTTGTATGTAATTGCATATTCTTAGGCAGGCCATTGCAATTATATACCACTCTCCGTACGATAAACAGATTTGCATGAAGGAGGAAGAATCATGAAGATAGATAGTATTCAAAATGGTATTGTGCTGGATCATATTACTGCCGGTAAGGCACTTCAGGTATATCACGACCTCGAACTTGACAAGCTCGACTGCTCCGTAGCCATTTTACAGAACGTCAAGAGCAGCAAGATGGGAAAGAAGGATATCCTGAAGATCGACAAAGAATACGATGTGAACTTAGACGTGCTCGGCTATATCGATCCGGACATTACAGTCAGCATTATTAAAGATGGACAGACGGTTGAAAAAAAGAAGCTTGCATTGCCGAAAAAACTGATTAATGTGAAAAAATGTAAAAATCCTCGTTGTATCACATCGACAGAACCAGGAATTGTGCATATATTTAAATTAGCCGATGAAAAAAATCGTATTTATCGATGCATTTATTGTGAGGCAGACAAGTAAAATGCTTTACAAAATAATGGAATGTGTTATAATTATTGAGATTATGGGCTAGTAGCGTAAAAAATAACTGGCAGCACAGAGGTGTGAAATGGAAAAATATGTTATAAAAGGCGGCAATGTTCTGGAGGGTGAAGTTTCAATTGCCGGTGCGAAAAACGCCGCACTTGGTATCCTTGCAGCAGCAGTCATGACAGACGAAGAATGCATTATTGAGAATGTACCATATGTGGAAGATACAAAGACATTACTTCGTGCGATCGAGACAATTGGCGCTAAGGTAAAATACATTGATAACCATACAGTTTCTATCTGCGGCGGAACGATTAGAACCGGCGAGGATGTCTGTGTGGATGATGAATATATTCGGAAGATACGTGCATCCTACTATTTGCTTGGAGCTTTGCTTGGAAAGTACAACTATGCTCAGGTTGCTTTACCGGGCGGCTGTGATATCGGACTGCGTCCGATCGACCAGCATATCAAGGGCTTTGAGGCACTTGGTGCGAAGGTAGAGATCGTAAATGGTGGTAAGGTCGTTGCGAAAGCGGAACAGTTGATTGGCAATCACATTTATCTTGATGTGGTAACGGTTGGAGCCACTATCAATATCATGATGGCGGCCGTTCTTGCAGAGGGCAAGACCACGATCGAGAATGCTGCGAAGGAGCCACACATCGTAGATGTGGCAAACTTCCTGAACAGTATGGGTGCAAATATCAAGGGCGCCGGAACGGATGTGATTCGTATCCGTGGCGTTCAGAAGCTGAGAGGAACGGAATATTCGATTATTCCGGATCAGATTGAGGCGGGAACATTTATGACGATGGCAGCAGCCACCAAAGGAAATGTTCTGATTAAGAATGTAATTCCAAAGCACTTAGAGGCAATCTCTTCAAAGCTGAATGAGATTGGTGCACGCGTAATCGAATACGATGATGCAGTTCGTGTCATGGCGGACGGCAGATTCAAGGCGACACAGATCAAGACACTTCCGTATCCGGGATTCCCGACAGATATGCAGCCGCAGATGGCGGTAACACTTGCATTGTCACAGGGAACCAGTGTGATTACGGAGAGTATTTTCGAGAATCGATTTAAATATGTGAGTGAGCTTTCCCGTATGGGAGCACGCATCAAAGTAGAAGGAAATTCCGCAGTCATTACTGGCGTGGATGGCTATACAGGCGCGAATCTGGTAGCACCGGATCTGCGTGCAGGTGCCGCACTTGTCATTGCAGCACTGGCAGCCGATGGGTTCAGCACCATCGACGACATCAAGTATATTTTGCGTGGTTATGAAGACTTCGATGGAAAGATTCGTGGACTTGGCGGTCAGATCGAGGTAGTCGATGACGAACGTGACATCCAGAAGTTTAAATTAAGAGTGGGTTAAAAACAAAAATATAATTGACCGATTACAAATCATGCAGATAAAATGTATATCATGTATTTGAATGTAAATGCATGATATATACATATGTTTGGAACTTAGAAGTACTTGATGTTCTGTGAGTATCAGCAATGTTTGAACACGATGTTCAAACAAACCGCCATTGAGCCATGGATGGCGAATTGGCGGTGGTTGCGTACGGAGAGAATACATATATCAGAACATTTAGTACTTCTCAGTTTCAATACATCGTATATGGAATGCATTTATATTCGGATACATGGATATCATTATGTACATGATTTGCAATCGGTCAATCAAGAAAAATAAGGGAGGGGTTTCATATGCCTAAAAAACCGTACTACATTACAACCGCAATCGCATACACATCTGGTAAGCCTCATATAGGCAATACGTATGAGATTGTACTTGCAGACAGCATTGCCAGATACAAGAGATACGTCGGATACGACGTGCGTTTCCAGACTGGAACTGACGAACATGGTCAGAAAATTGAGATTAAAGCATTTGAAAATCTCTCCACACCGAAAGAATTTGTGGATGAAACATCCGCTGAGATCAAACGTATCTGGGATCTGATGAATACTTCTTACGATAAATTCATCCGTACAACGGACGAATATCATGAGAAGCAGGTACAGAAGATTTTCAGAAAATTATATGATCAGGGAGATATCTACAAGGGCGAGTACGAAGGTATGTATTGTACACCTTGTGAGTCTTTCTTCACGAAAGCACAGCTTGTCGATGGCAAATGTCCGGACTGTGGACGTGAGGTACAGCCGGCGAAGGAAGAAGCATATTTCTTCAAGCTCAGTAAATACGCTGACCGCCTGATCGAGCATATCAATACACATCCGGATTTTATCCAGCCAGAATCCCGTAAGAACGAGATGATGAACAACTTCCTGCTTCCGGGACTGCAGGATCTTTGTGTATCAAGAACATCCTTTAAGTGGGGAATTCCGGTGGACTTCGATCCCGGACATATTGTATATGTATGGATTGATGCACTGACAAACTATATTACAGGTCTTGGCTATGATGTGGATGGTAATTCAGACGAACTGTACCATCGTTACTGGCCGGCAGATCTGCATCTGATCGGTAAGGATATCATCCGTTTCCATACGATTTACTGGCCATGTATCCTTATGGCGCTTGGCGAGCCGCTTCCGAAGCAGGTATTCGGACATCCATG
>DHJV01000138.1:0-39632 GCA_002404515.1 Lachnospiraceae bacterium UBA4711
AGAAAGGCGGATTATAAAAATGATACAAATAGATTTGATTACCGGTTTCTTAGGCTCCGGCAAGACAACCTTTATAAAAAAATATGCCACTTACCTGATGCAGCAGGGAATGAATATCGGCATCCTCGAAAATGATTTTGGAGCCGTGAATGTCGATGCCATGTTGTTGCAGGATATCTTAGGCGATCACTGCACATTGGAAATGGTTGCAGGTGGCTGTGATGCTGACTGCCACCGCCGCCGGTTCAAGACAAAGCTGATTGCTATGGGCATGTGCGGTTACGACCGTGTCCTCGTAGAACCATCCGGTATTTTCGATATGGATGAATTTTTCGATGCACTACACGAATCCCCACTTGACCGCTGGTATGAAATCGGAAATGTAATTACCATCGTAGATGCCGATCTGGAACAGACATTATCCGAATCCTCCCAGTATCTTCTCGCGTCACAGGTAGCACAGGCTGGTGCCCTTTTATACAGTCATGTTCAGGAAGTAAGTTCGGAGAAACTTACCTCTACCAAAAACTATGTAGACCAATCCTTTGAAATTCTCCATACCGAAAAGAAACCGGTTCCTTCTATCACGATAGAAAAAAACTGGGATGATTTAACCGATGCAGATTTCAAAGCGATCCTTTCATCTGGCTATCATTCCGCTGATTACACCAAATTATGGTTTGATGATAAGAAAACATACGACAGCTTATATTTTATGAATATGGATTTCACAGAAGAATTTCTGAAAGAATCCTGTGCTAAAATATTAAATGATTCCGCATGTGGAAAAGTATTTCGAATCAAAGGATTCCAGAAGCTCTCTGATGGTTCATGGATTTCATTAAATGTCACGCATCAGAAAACAGAGATCCAGCCAATTCCGAATGGTCAGGCAATTCTAATCGTCATTGGAGAAGGACTGAACCAGGCAGCCATTGAAGGGTATTGGGGAAAGTCAAATATTTAATTCTGTTTTCATAATTTTTGCGCAGTAAGTGCACAGTAACGCATTTTTCAACCATTAAAAAACGGCGGAAACCCTTGATTCTACGTGGTTTCCGCCAAATAAAAAAGATGCCCAGAGCCGGATTTCGGATTTCTTCCTATTATAATGCAAAGTCAAGCAAGCGCAGGTAGCTAAACACTTTTCTGATATGTATTATAACTCACGAAATGCAAACATACGCAAAGTTTTTGCCCAGTAAATGCCCAGTAAATTATTTCTTACTCTGCTTATATATCTGATTTACTCCGGTAGAAGCAAGACCAGACATGATTCCAACTGAAATCGCCGTGATAATGTCCTCTGCAGGGAAGCTCTTCATCACATACATAGCAGGTACTGCAATGATTCCTCCCACAATTCCTACGATTACCGGTATCACCTTATCACTGATCTTCTTACTTGCCTTGCATCCAATTCCGGCCAGATAACAAATGATCACGATCGGTAATACTGTTACATAATTTGATAAATCCATATTCATCATCCTTTCTTCTCTAAATTTTCTAAATCCTCAATTCTATGATTTGCGGTACGAATTTTCTCAGTTGTGACCGCCTGTTGCTCTTCTAAACGATATGTACGTTCAACAACATTGTTGTGCTTGTCTACTCTTTTTGATAGCTCATCAAGCTTATACTCTATCAATGCAATTGTTTCATCATGCTTTTTACTTGCAGCCTTTTGCTGATAGTGATTATTGATTAAGCATACGATCAATGTAACAAACGCCGCAATCATGGCAGATATTATTGATGTCATACCATCCCTCCTACTTCTTACGTTGCCAAATATATGGTGTTATCCTCGCTTGTGATTGTCCCCCATCATTATTAACATAGGATACATCTAATGTAACAGATCCCTGATTTTTCCATCTTCCGTAATTAAATGGCGGGACAGCATTCTGATAAGTTAGTACACATGCATTTACTGGAAGTATTGGAACCGTAAAACCAGTGAACTCAGATTTCTTGTGATAACTATCATCATGATTATGACCGGTATCGCTCTTAGAATTCAATGCTTGGTTAATCGTTTCTTTTCTGTAATATAAATCATCATGTATATGCGCCGCTGGTGCCTTTTGACTTGCAAGCTCTTTAACACCAAGTGCTCCTGCAAGCTGATTTGCTGCTGAATTTGCGTCGATTGCATCAGCAGAGTCAATGATATTTAAAGAATTCAAATGTGTTTCGCATGCGTTCTGGAACTGTTGTGCATAATAGATTGCTAAATCTTTATATGTCGGACAGACCATAAACTGTGTTGATATCTTGGTCAGCGCTACACCTGATACATAAACCGCATATAGCGGCATTTGATTTTTCAAATCACCATTTAAAATATCTCCACTTACTATTTCAGGAGCAGACGGTGTTCCCGACGTTGCTGTCCCCTGTACAACTTCTAACTTTGCAGATTCAATACCAGATGCCGCATTTTTCTCGTAGGTCATTACGATAAGATCAATTCGATTTGTTCCTGCGGTACCTGTCGATATTGTCAAATCTTCATAAGTATTCGGTTCAATACGGATATGTCTTCCCTGCATCAGCATATCGCCGTCAGAAATTCTAACTGTGTTGTTATTGATAATTGCTCCTGCAAATCTTGATCCGCTACTCATAACAAATTCTCCATCACCAAAAAAGGCAGCATTGAAGCTGCCCTGATCTGCTGATCTAATATGTTCTTTCCCGGCATACCCTGTTACTAAATGTGCCATAGTCTTTCCCTTCTTTCTCCGCTTAGTGAATAAGCGACATCCATGTATTGTACCCAACAACGCCATCAACTGTAAGCAGATTGTTTTTCTGATACTCTTTCACTACTGATTCTGTAGCTGTGTCAAATACCCCCGGACATGTGAGATCACACGCATATCCTTTAAGCATAAGCAAAATCTGCAGCGCAGTAACCATGTACTGTTTCTCGCCCTTTTTTACATAGTGCTTTCCAAGTGCCACTTTAGTGGCGGAACCATAAATACCATCAACCGCAAGTTTCGACTTATAGTCTAAGTTCATCGCTGTTTGTAACACCTTAATTCCTGCTTTAATGGTCGCATTTCCACGAATACCATCCGTTACGATTCCGGCACCTGCAAAATTATTCGCATGGATCTGTCCGGCACGAATGATAGCGTCCTTAGCAGCGATATGTTGAATCTGCTGTATAGATTCAGTCTTCGATGGGATATTCTCGGATACTTTCACCACTTCTCCAAACGGAAAGTTTTTTCCGGGGCATGCAGTCTTACTCACTTCACTATGCTTTCTGAATCGAGTAATTCCATATTCCTTGCGAAGCCATGAAACAACTTCTTTCAAAGCCTGCTTCTGTGCTTCTGGCATCTGTTCATTTTCAAAATTCCCCTCACAGCAAACTCCAATCGTGTTGTAATTCACACCAGATGCATGTGCGCCGATCATATCGATTGGTCTACCCTTGTATACTTTGCCATCTAAACGAATATAGATATGATACCCAATGCCAGACCATCCATTTGCAAGATGCATTCTGTGAATATCCTCTACACTACCGTGACATGCAGAATGATGAAATACAACTCCTCCATCCGTACTTTTTCTCTTTGTGAGAGATTTAAACTTTAAATGTGTGTCGATTATCTGCATAATAATCAGCCTCCTTCTTTTTATTTTATGCAATAACAGTTGTCATTGCAGCATTGTCCTCTTCAGCATTACTTTCTGAATCATCCGAATTGTTTAATGAATTAACCTTTTCTTCAATACGAGATATGTATTCTAATACAGCATCCATTTTAGGTGTGATTTCATCTGTCCCTGAAAAATCAATTGATGTAGCCGCCGAACAACAGATTGATGAAATTCCAGTCAAAAGTCCTTTAATCTCATCTGTAGTCATCTTTCTTTCAACATCTGTCATGTGTTACTCCTCCTCTTCGATCATGAATTCGATTGCCATGCATGCTGATGGTGTGATGCTCTCCGGCAGATCATCGTCTATAATTGTGTTGATTTCCAACGACGCTTCGACTGAACCGATTGCGGTAAACTCTTTGATGAACTCGTCCCAGTTCGGATTTGAACGGTTCATAGTGGTTCCGTCTTCAGAGTACTTACGAATCAGCTCATCACGAGCCTTGTCATACTCTACGAGTTCATCATCGATTTTCTTAATGTTTCGTGCGACCGACAATCCTGCCTTGCGAGAGAATGCGAGATCTAAGATGCCATTGTTCGCGATCAACTGTCGAATATCAAACAGTTTGCTTAATGTTGTAATGTATTTTTTCATAATATTTCACTCCTTTATTTAATTCTTACTATATACCAACCATTCAGAATTGCTCGTGTAGAACCCAGTGACGTGTATACTCTCAAATACATCGTTGTCTGACTTCCCAAATTTAAAGCAATAGGTGTAGTACAGCATGCTCTATCCATGTTATCATCGCTCATAGATCGAGCACCTGCATTTGTCTCTGAATTACTATTTGAGAATATAAGTATCATTCGTGACTGAGGTGTTCCCAAAATCTTAGTCCAACAATATCCAACATAAACGCCCGCTGGAAGCGTCACGCTCGCTAACGTAATCCATTGACCACTTCCAGATAGATTATATGTGTTACTGGTATCTCGTGCGTAGACAGTTCCCAAGTTAGTAACTGCTCCTGCCGTTTTAGCATAGTTAACGCTAAAGTTCGATGGATTATATACATACATGTTTGCACCATCATTTCCGCCCCACAACCAGCTTGGCTGTCCGCCTTGTCCAGACCAATTCCATTTCCTACCATTGATTGTTCCGGAGACGGTGATGTCGCCAGTCACATGCGCTTCAGGTGTTTCTAATATGTGGGCATATACTCTGTTTTCATCCGCGGAGAAATAAGTAAAGGAATCCAGTTTCATATATATACCACCGACACCATAGCGAGCTGAGAATTCACTGGATGTTAATTCCATTCCAGCGGCATCAATAATATCTGTAACTGTTCCTATATGTTCACCAAAACCAGTAGGTACATTAGTGGCTGTTATAGTCATATATGCTAAATAACTTCCATCGCTAGTGATATTCACACTTCCACCAGTAATAGTCGCATTAGATGAAACTATTTCACCCTCGAATTTACCACTCGTAGCGTGTATCTCTCCGGTAAACTTACCATTCTTCGCCTCAATCGAACCGTCTTCCAGCACCTTGAAATTCTCATTGGCAGTGACAAGACCTTCGAGACTGATTTTTTCAGCTTTAATAGAAATCTCCTCTGCTGACTGGTTGATTTCAGAAATGATCTTTTTCTTTTGAACCATTCCTTCCGGTGTTGCGCCTACGCTGTACGACGTCGAAGTCGTATTATCCGTATAGGTAATAATCGTCCTTGTCCAAAGATATGGCTTTGATGTGTCCGCAGCCGGTATCGATGTAGACCATGTTCCTGTTGGCACTGTGGTTCCCGATGCTCCAACTTGGTATGCAACTACCGTTGATTTGATACCTTTGCCTGCCGCCCCATCCTTACCATTCGTTCCATTCGTGCCGTTTGTTCCGTTACGCCCTACACTGTATGATGTAGATGTTGTGTTGTCGGTATAGGTAATAATCGTCCTTGTCCAAAGATACTGCCCTGCTGATACCGTTGGAATAGTCGTACTCCACGTTCCGGTTGGAGTTGTTGTACCACTAGACGATGCCTGATAAGTTACCGCAGTTGATTTAACACCTTTACCGGTTGCACCAGTGGCTCCTGTATCGCCCTTCTGCCCGGTTACACAAACTGCCGTGGTAGTAGATGTCGTATTATCTGTATAGGTAATGACTGATCTCGTCCAAATATACTTTCCATTCTCCCATCCGGGATATGTCGTACTCCAGCTTCCTCCGACTAAAGATGTTGCCGATGTAGATTTATAATACTGCTCGACAATTGACTTTACCCCTTTCCCAGTTGCTCCGTCTTTACCGTTTGTTCCATCCTTACCGTTCGTGCCGTCTGAACCATCTTTACCATTTGCGCCTGTCGCACCTGTGATACAGACTGGCGTCGTCTCTTTCGTAGAGTTGTCCGTATACTTGATAACTGTCTTTGTCCAGATATACTTTCCATTCTCCCAATCTGGCGAGGTTGTTACCCATGAACCACCAGAAAGGAAAGTAGCCGATGTCGACTTGTAGTACATGACATCCACCGATTGTACGCCAACACCATCTGCGCCCTTATCTCCCTGGTCGCCTTTTTCTCCCTTTGCTCCGGTAGCTCCCTTATCTCCATACACACCAATAACCTTCTTTGCAGTATCTACCGAAGTATTATTCGTATATGTGATCGTTTCATAGTTCCACAAATACTTGTTTGTTGCTGTCATCGTTGGTACTGTTGTAGACCATGATGTTGGGACTTTGGTATTCGAGGTTGATACAGCATAAAACTCCTCTATCGCCTTAATTCCAATTCCGTCAGTTCCATTCGTTCCGTCACTTCCGTCCTTACCGTCCGCTCCCGGATTTCCTCTATCACCATATGCACCAATAATGCATGGCATTGATGTACTTACGATCGTTCCATCTGACAGTTTTACAACCTCATAATTCCACAGATACTTTTTACTTGATGAAACTGACTGCACCGTTGTTGTCCATCCAGATGTTTTCGCTGTGACACCACTTGAAGCAGATGTTGCCAAATAATAGTTGATAACTTCACTGATACTCTTACCATCAGCTCCAGGTGCTCCAGGTGCGCCATCTTCGCCCTTCTCTCCCTGGTCGCCCTTTTCTCCCTTCGCTCCAGCGGCTCCGTCTTGTCCTTTGTCGCCTTTCGGTATCACGAAATCAAGAATCATATTCTTGTCGTCTCCAGCATTTTTCACGTCCGCATCTGAACCAGCGCCACCTGTTGTCACTGTACCTATTTTGATGCTCACTGTCTGCCCAGATTCAGATCCGTCACCAGAAGATGGATATGGACCAGCAGACACACTCACTGTATCTGCTTCACAATCATAAGATATTGATGTACTGTTATTACTGATATTGACTATTTTCTTAGATACGGACGCAACTACATAAGTGCCTGTAATCTGTTCTCTTGCCCCTACCTTGTCATTTACATCAAATATATACCGATCGTTACTGTCCAACGAAAAGTCGACCGAGTCACTTGCAAAAGACTCTGTGATCTTATCAATTCCCCCCTGAATCAAATCCTCATCTGATTCAGCATTGGAATTGTCGTATATCTCACACATCTCATCCAATCCGGTAAGTGTCTGTGTTCCACTGATATTACCAAGCAAATCGCAGTAAATGTGAATTACTCGTCTATCTTTCAGGTCACCTCGACCAAGGCATATAACATGATTGATATGCTTGCTATTTCTCTTAATTGTGAAACTTATCTGATCTGTATCAAACTGCTCATCTCGACTATAATCAGTAAGAGGACTTGCCGATAATTCAACAAATCCTCTATTAAATACCACATTCAGTTTTGCATTGTATGCTTTCAGCATCTTCATGATGCCTGTATAACCCTTTATATAACGATTCATCTGATAAGATGATATCTGTATCTTTGAGTTCAGAGTGCTTACCTTGAACAGCTCCGAAAGTCCCATCCGGTCAATCAAAAGCTTTAACACTTCGTTTGCTTCCCCAGATACGATCAAATAGTCCTCTCCCTCATCTGGTTGCAGCACTTTTGACTCAAGTATGCCGTGCCATGTACGACCTGAGTATGTTACAGTCGTCTCGTCTGTATCAACGCCAACGGAATCTATCACTCCGCCATATTCTTCACCCTCAAAATAAAGATAATACCCAGTTTTACATACGTTATTATTGATATTTACTTTACATTCAAAATCATTCTCGTCGCTTCCATATGCAAGATCTAATGTATAATCTTTGAGCACATCGATATCTTTTTTGGATTCATTCATATAAATTAAGTCCATCTTGGTATGCTCCTCTCTTCCAACAATGTAATATCAAATATCAGATTTGACGAAATAGCTACATCCATTACGCCCGGCGGGATCTTTTGAAATATGTAAGAATCTCTATTTCGCAGATCAAAACAATTCCGCTGACTACCGTCGCTTTCATACAAGATTATTGTCTTTTCTACAGAATCAATCGTCAGGTACTCATTTGCTTCAATATCAACATCCACCGAATACACATGTCCTCCAATCAATATCTCTGGGTTTTTGCATGGTCCATAAATACGCATCCGAAAATTTGTATTTACAAAATCCGCATTTTGCAGTTTTTTCCCAAGAATATTTGATGTGTAATCATATGGGTGATCGTTATTATAGTCTAAGTTTTTACCAACTATCTCCTCATTTGAATTGAATGTAATAATCGTTTCTTTTATCCATTGCGGATAATCTGTCTGAATCGTCAACGTATTCTTCATGTATCGCTTATTATAGGTGTATTTTGACGCCTTACATCCTGTGACATAACACCGCATATAATAATCGCCAATATAAAGTTTTCCATGCTTTCTGGCAACTACATCCTTCTCGCACACCTCAAACAAACGATTTCTATTTTCTGTGCCCTCGTCATCATTTCTGCATGCAAAAACGACCGGCAACGACTTCTTGACAATTCCCATTTTAAATGACGATATTTTGTCATTCATGCTTGTAGCTGTCCATGCGAAATCATGCAGATCGTTCTCATTGATATAGATGCCATTCACACCAAATTCAATTACCTCGTTCATATGATTGACATATCGTGCTTTTTCTATCAAGTTGCCGTCACCTCTTTTACCATTCTTGCAAATTCTCTCTTATCAACTTTCATATTCACGGATTCCATACCCTCAAGTATCAGATCCGGAAGCCGCTCTAACAGCTCATATATAAGCTCAAGCAGTGCATTGTCATTTTTGCTTCCAGATGATGACTGACCATAATCTAACGCATTCTTCATATCCTGCGCTACTCGTGAGATCCACATACGGTTCTGGTGCAACGGTACAACAGCCTCTGCTCCATCACCTTCCAGAAGCGCAATCTCGCCCTTCTCAACGACACCACCCTTTGCATGCTTTCTAGCTGTAAAACTTCCTGTATTTCCAGAGCCTGTTGCCTGCGCCGCTTTATTTGCAATATTCTGAGCCACACCACCAACATTTATATTCAGTGTGAAAATACTCTTTACAAATTCTTTTGTCCACGCAGCTATATCCGGGGCAATTGCTTTCATACCTTCCCACAATTTATTCATAAGACGTTTTCCTGCTTCCCACATTTCACCAAGGCACTGACCTATAGCGGATACAATGCCTGTAATAATCTGCGGTACCTTACCTGCAATGCTTACTATAATCTGTGGTAAATTAGTTACAAGCGCCATAAAAAGCTCAACGCCTGCGGCAATAATATCATCAATATGATCAATCAAGGCTCCTGTGATTCCTTCTATAATCTGTGGCAGTGCTTTACAGATCGTATCGATAATCTGTGGCAATGCATCAATCAACGCCACAAGCAGTTTAATGCCCGCCTGAATAATTTCATTGATGTGCCCTAAGAGCGTCTCAATGATTCCGTTTATAATCTGCGGCAATACTGCAACAATTGTCTGTATAATTTCCGGCAACGCATCAACCAACGAGGTCAATAATTCAATTCCGCACTCGATGATCATAGGTATACAGGATAATATATTTTCAACCATCTGCGTAATAATGCCCGGAAGCTCCTGAAGCAACTGCGGTACCGCCTGCAAAATTCCCTTTACAAGTCCCAGAAGTAACTGGATACCTGTCTGTATCAACTGTGGCACATTTTCCAGATATGTAGACGCCAATTTGCTAACGATTGTAATCGCTGTTGACAAAATAGTCGGAATACCGTTGGTTAGTCCCTGTGCCAAGCTCTGGATCAACTCAATACCCGCATCGAGTATATCCGGTAGTGCATCTACAAGTCCTGATACAATCGCTCCAGCTATCGTAACAGCCGCCTCAATGATCAGCGGCAGATTGTCCACTATCACATCAATCAGCTGATTGATAATATCCTTAAAGCATGGTATCAGTTCCGGCACAGCCTTGAGCAATCCATCCAATAACGCCCGGATCATGCTCGTTCCTGCTTTGATCATGCTCGGTAGCGTCGTCGATACAATATTCGGTACCGTCTTTGCGATGATCGGTGCAAGCTTCTCTACGAGCGTACCAACGCCCTTCAATGCAATTTCCACTCGCGGAAGAATGTTATTACCTGCAGTTGTAACAGATTCTACGAAATTATTGACAAGTACATCGAAATCCTGTGTATCATCAGCGATTCCAACGACAAGATTCTGCCATGCCGCCTTCGTCATGTTCACAGATCCCTGAATTGTTGTTGCTGCTTCCTTTGCGGTAGTTCCTGTGATACCCATTTCTGTCTGTACAACATGAATCGCATCTACGATATCCGCATATGATGATAAATCAAACTTCTGACCGGATAGCTTCTCCGCATCTTCCAAAAGTCGTTGCATCTCTTCCTTGGTACCGCCATAACCAAGCTTCAAGTTATCGAGCATCGTGTAGTTCTGCTTGGCAAATCCCTGATATGCATTCTGGATGGATTCCATTGAGGTACCCATCTTATTTGCATTATCGGACATGTCCGTGATTGCTACATTCGCCTTTTCAGCCGCTGCCTTTGTGTCTCCATCCAAGCTCTGTAACAATGACGCCGAAAAGCCTGTGACAGTTTCCATGTACTCGTTTGCAGATAATCCAGCCGTCTGATATGCATTTGCAGCATATTTCTGTACTTCACTTGCTGAATCTTTGAACAGTGTCTCGACACCGCCGACCAACTGCTCATAGTCCGAATATGCTGTCACAGCACTCTTCACAAGTGCAGCCGTTGCGGTTGCCGCTGCCGTTGCCGCAGCAGCACCCCACTTTGCAAATGTTCCAATGCCCTTCAGAAGAGCTTGTCCAACGCCGGACGCCTTACCTGCCACAGAATCTAAACCATCTTCAGTTTCTGCCTGACCTTTGAGTGCGATTCGTCCAAAGATTTTAAATAATTCCATCGCATTCTCCTTATACCAATTCAATGCCGAATGCATTCATTGAATTTTCCACCATCGCTTTGATTTCTTCGTCAGATAGTGACTTCTGAGATGATGCCTGACCACGTACACGATTTACGAAATCCTCATAGGATTCTCCCTGCACCTTGTTCAAGAAGAACTCCCACAGAACATCCTCTTCGGTATCCTTGTTCGTCCGCTTCACTATCGAATCCACGAACTCTACTAACCGATCTGTCGCAATCATCTCATCCATCAATAAAAAAGGACTTGCATATCGCTTGAATAGCAAGTCCCAAAACTCTAAATCACCTACCCGATAGATTTCAAAGCAACCTTGAAAAAATCTGCGAATCCACTCTGTCTGACCACATCCATAATCATCGCAAGGAACATTCCCGGATTCATATCTTCAAGTTCCTTTACTGTCATACCCGACAGATTCGAGAGAAGCTGATAGATGTATTTCTCAGCATTCGGAAGATTCTCCAGAATAACATCACAAATCTCAAATGCAATGCCCATACCGAGTTCTTCTACATCCTTCATAGTGATCTTCTGATTCTGCTTAGATTTTTCTATCAAATGTTTTGCTTCATCCGATGAAAAGCATTCAGAAAACTTGCTGATTTTAATACATGAAATAATTTTCATCATCGGAAAGAGATCTGTTGATTTCAATGGTCGCAATGTATACGGCTTTATCTCTTCCTGTACAGCTTCTTCCACTGTTCCCTGCATTACTTCTGTTTCTGTTGTCATTTCCTTTTCCATAGTTACTTATCCTCCTAATATTGGGTATTACGCTGCATCATCCAGCAACTGATCAACTGTATTACTCTCAACAACTTCCTTCGGCATATAGATATGATACGGAAGCACATTCGTCATAGCGCCTGCCTTGAGGTCAGCATAGCAATCGAATGTCGTTGGAATTGTTGATGCTTCTTTGTTCTTTGTGTCAGCTGACAAGCCGGATGTACAAAGCGCATAATCAAACAATACGATCACAGGTGTGCCATTCGTCTTGAATCCGACGCATGCGAAATTCTCGACATAATCGCTATCTTCGATTGTTGCCTTGGATTCAATCACATCCATAGTCTCATCTACCGACGTGCCTTCCTGTCCGATTGTTGTTGCCTTCAACCAGTCTTTTGTAAGCTCGACCATGTTCGTCTCAACCTTTGCCGTCTCGCCGACTTTCTGCACAAGTCCCTTCGCATTAACAAGCACACCATCAACTGAGATATTTGTAATCTCTGGTGTAATCGTGAACTTTGTGCCACCAGACGTAGCTCCAAGCAAAGTACCTGTCCAGAGCTTCTTGCTCGTGTCATACTTGAAATTTTTGTACAGCACACACGCATTTAACAGTATCCGCTTCGGCGTATCCGCTGTTACACCAGATACGCACAATTCTCTCCATGTGTTTTCTGCCATTTATATCACCTTCCATTCTTTTATAGTCAGATTGATCTGAATTCTCTTCAATGTCCCATCTCCGGTCGGTACCGGGAATGCGCTGTCATAAAAAACAGCCACACACGAACCATCTGGATTCATGCGTGACTTAGGTAAAGAGTGTTCGATTGTTTCTTTGTCCTGTTCCAATATCATGCAGGATTTCCGGGTCCATCCATTCAGGATGAACGATGTCTCCTGTCCGCCATCTTCTTCCTTTGTCGGAGATGGAATTTCCTGATATTCCCCGACGTAGTACCTGTCTGGTACTTCGTCCGTCCATTCGCCGAACTGATACGGAATACCGATGGACTTCATAATATCGCTAATGTAATTTATTGCTGCTATGCTCATTATTTCAACTCTCCGAATATCTCATCTGCCCGGTGCTGAATAGCGCCCTTCGTTGCCTTGAAAGCCTTCTCAAGCGGTCTGTTCGGTGTCTTACCATGTGTGAAATGACCCTGACCCTTTTTATCTGTATAAAACCATCCACCTTTACGGCCATCGCCATGCAATGCATATTCGCCGGTACCGAACTCCTCCCAGATGGCATTTTCTTCTGGAGATCCAACGGTTGCTTCTAATTCAGATTCATCGACTACATAAGTGTATGAACCTCTTGTTTCTCCAGTATCTACTCTGGATGCATTGTGTACCGCTGTCTGCACTTCTCCTGCCGCTTCTTCAAGAAATGCAATCGCCTTTTCTCTGATTGCTTTCTTGATCTGTATGGAATTATTCGTAAACCCTACCTCGGACATATTACTGACCTCCTGTGTATTTCAGATAGATTTCCAACTGCTCATGCAGCTCCATCGGATCATCAATCACCATGATGTCATACACCTTGCCGTTGATCACCATCCGGCTGTTCTCCGCCTTGATGCGGCTGTCCAATTTCTTATAATCCGCAAGAAATACATGCGTCGATTCCTGAATCTTAGCATTGTACGTTGTGTACTTGCTTTCTCCTGTCGACAGATCAAGGAACCCGGTTATATCATCCACAGTCTCCCAGATCTTCTCACGTTCGCCGATGATGTTCGTCTCTGTCTTATAGAGCTGAATCTGTCCGGTTATATTCCCGCCAATCATCTAATCACCATCCATTTAAAATCTCGCTTTCATATACGGCTTCAGGAATCCAAGAAGTGACTTTGGGTATCCCATAAGCGAATTATCGCCATCCATGTTGAAATACGTCACAGAATGACGGCTGAGTGTCTCCGACTGAATACCGACTTTGTCCCGGTTCTCGATATCCCATTTCAGCATATTTGCTACACCGAGCTTCACATCTATAGGATATTTGACCTTCGTTACAAGTACACATATTTCATCCGAAAGTTGCCCATCAAAATCCATATGTGCATTGTCCATATCAATGCCTTTGATCACATACAATCCATCGTTATACAACGATTCCGATATTTGTACGGTGTCCCCCACTGCAAACAGATTCGATGCACCCTGCAGCACTCCGCTCTTGACCTCTGCATTAAATCGTCTGTTTCTGTCTTGGAAGTTATTGTTTGTATACTTCCGTATAAGAAGCTCCAGTGCCTGAAGCTTTGCTTCAAGCACCGTATCCTTCGCAGTAATATCAATATATGATTTCAACTCTTCAACGGTCATAATCATATGATCACCGCCTTACTGCTCTGTGACAGTATATCCGTCGTGTTCCTTGAACCAGGATGCCATGCGCTCGCTATCGATCACAGCCTGTCCATTTGCGAACTGGACGCCACCGGCACCAATACCGCAATAAGCAGGTGCATTGTTAACGACTACAAGCCACTTCACAGCCTTTGTCTCTTCTGCCTTTGTCTCTGTCTTTGCTGGCATATTTATCACCTATCCTCTCTTTGCTTACGCAATCTTGATGTTACGAAGTACACCTGCATGCTGTGTATTCTTCAACACAGTTGCAGCGATCATCTCAACTTCTGCGTCCTTTACTGTGCCCGGCTTACTGAAATCAGGCAGGTACTTGTTGATAACCGAACCACCATTCAGGCTGATACCGTGGAACCCATCGTTTACATCGAACTTGACTGTATAGATATCTGTCAGTCCAGATACTTCCGTCTGCTCAGAACCGATCTTTCTCTTAAGTCCCTTCTTCACAACCGAATTTGCAGTCGCATTGCTTCCGCTCACAGTATAGTGATTCTGCATATCAACGAACTTGACACCATCCAGCGTTGTAATACGTTTTCCGAATGCCTCTTCGCTCTCTGTCTTATAGCCGAGCACACGAGCTACAGTCTGGATCTTTGTAATCATCTCTGTGTTCGTAAGAACAGCATCTGCAGCGGTTGTCTGGATCAGAAGCGAAAGTGCTTCGTAGAACTCGTCCGCATTTGCCTTGAGCTGATCGATAGTTGACAAGTCAATTGACTTGGATGCTCCATACTCTGTTGCTGTTCCTGCAAGCATAGAATCCAGTCCCTGAAATTCCGGATGATCTGTGGATGCAGTTGTAGTAGCATCACCATTGATCAGTGTATAGTGGAACAGAGAAACTATCGCCTTGATATGTTCCTCAATCTGATATGCAAGGTTGTCGAAGTTTCCTGCCACCATATTAAGCACTCTGTCCATCTGTACAGCGCCGCCCATAATAGCAAGGTTTGCTTCGCACTCCTGCTTTGTAGCTACAGAGTTTGTATAAGAACCGCCAAGCTTACGGAATTCTGCTGTAGCTGGAAGCACCTTTCTAAGATACTTGTATTTCATTGTTGAGCCACCGCCGGATGCAGATACACAATCGTCAAACGGAAGCATCTGGAGCACGGTAGACTGTCTCAGGAAGATATCCACGATCTGTGAGAATACCTTATCGCTCATACCTTTCTTCATTTCTTCTAATGTCATTGCCATAGTTTTTCACCTTTCCTTTCTTAGCCGTTCGTTGCGGCTTCATACTGCTGTTTCAGCGCTTCTGCTAAATCCTTAGGCTCTGCAGAACCGCCAGCCGGATCTCCCTTATCCAGCTTATTCTCAATAATCTGTCGACTTCCACCTTCGGAACTCTCGAAGTGTGTCGGGAACTGCGTCTTGAGAGTAGTGAGCATATCATCCCATCCTTTGATATTGCCATCCTCGTCGATTTTGAGTTCTTCACCCTTCTCTTTCAGCATCTCTTTGATCTTGAAGGTCATATAATCGGTATCATCCGTCTTGGCTGATAACAAAGCGACCTTCAATGCAGAGCTGACCTTTGTCTCTTCCAGTTCCTTCTGCAAGCGGGCATTCTCCGTCTCATACGTTGAAATCTTCTGCTGCATACCTTCATCACCCTTGGAAGCCTTCTTCAGTTCTTCAATGAGCTTATTTGCGTTGCCGATCTCCGTGTCTTTGCCGGTGATCAGACCATTCAATCTCTCTGTTTCGGAATCATACTTCTCTTTGCTGATGTAGTTTCCTTCCGACAGATCCGCAAATCGAACATGCTTGAGCTTGTCCTCTTCCTTCGAATTCTGCTCATCAATCTTCGCCTGCACCTGTTTGTACAGTTCTTCGCCTAACACTTCTTTCAGTTCCATGTTTCCATCCTTTCTTGACTTTAATCGCAGTCACGCATGGCAGTTATCACTCTTGCCGGAGTAAGTATTCGTCACAGTTTAATCGCCTTAAGCCGATTTGGGCATAAAAAAAGACCATGTTTTAATCATGGTCTAAATTACATAATTATTTTGTAGAAAAAGTACCCTGCTACTGCAGAGTGCTTTCGTATATCTTTTCAAATTGATATCCATTGTCGCCTTCTATATGCTCAACGTGATATTTTTTATTCCAAAATATATCGTCAGGTATACCTTCTGGAAATGCCTTGCAACAGAAAGCATCACCCTTTTTCCCTATATAATTTTTACAATCCATACATTGAGAAAAAACAACCATTATTATTCCTTCTTTAATACATATTTTTGCAATAACGCCATTACATCATCTGGCAAATGTTCTCCCCTTCGATATCTTACAAAAGCTTCCGCTATTGTCTCTGCTCCATCATATGTACTATCCGCATACGCTGATACACCTCTTATGAAGCTTTCCCTGACCTCTTCTTCCAATCGAAGAAACATTCCAAATGTATCGCAATCTTGAAATGTCAAGATATGCGCCATTTCATGTGCTATTAAATCTTCCACATCTTTAGATGCTAAAACGCCATTGTTATAGTTTCTCATGATGCGAGCCGTGAAATTTTCAAGACTTCCATTAAAATCATATCCAGCGTTCAAAACAAGTTTATATTTCAAATAACCACCCACATTTTCAGGTACAAATTGAAATGGCACTTTTTCATTCTGCTTGCCAAGATCCATAACAGTAATCGTATTTATACGAACATTATAGTCTTCTTTTATCTTATCAAATCCATCACAAATTGCCTTCTTTGTATGACCAGACATCCCTTTGATCTGATCTGTTTCTGGCGGTAATTCTATATTTTTTATTTTATCATTTTTACTGGTTTTTACAAGTGAAGTTTTCGACTTATACATCGGATTGTTATCCAACAGCCACTTATACTTCTCGTATTCCTTATCGGTCATAGAATTAAGCATCTTCTCGAAGTTCGTGCCATATTTCTTCTCCATCTCAGCCACATACTTCATATATGCGATATTCTCATCCGACCAGTATACTTTCTTCCACTCAGCATAGTCTTCTGGAGTTTCGAAAGCGACTGTTTCCTTCGAGAAATTATCCATCTTCACAATACCACAATTGAGCGCCCATCTCGCTCTCTGATCCAGACAGCACCGGCAATTACAATCCTGTGATGGATCTCCAAACAACCCCGGAGCTTCTGCCTTATATCCTGCGATTTCAAACATCTCGTCGACTTCTCGTATCTGACCGTCCAGCTCTCTGTGTTCGGATCTTGTTCTTCCGTCGAGAACGGCATTCCATTGTTTCACGACCTCTGCACCACGATTGATTGCTCTCTTCTGAGCATCCAATGCGGCACGATTTTGTATGCGGTGCCCTTCTGTCCGGGCAATCCGGATTGAGTTGTTGTATGCCTTCTGGAACGGCGTATGCTTCATATTTCGTGCAAGGTTCGATGCAATGTTGCTCCACGTCATGCCCTGCGCAATTCCTCTCGATACTTCCTGCCGCACAGCTTTCTTGATTGTCTTTACATCTTCGCCCATTCGGTCATACAGAGACGTAGAAAGCTGAGAGTCAAGCAACACTGCCCTTGTCACAGCTTCTTGGTCTATCGGCATCACAAGAGGGATTCCCTGCCCCTGCATATCATACATGGAACCGAGATATCCATCCTGATAACTCCGTGTCAGATAATCAGATACAGTTGCATATGAATCTGATTGCAGATTCGCAAGAGCACCCTCCAACTGCGCCTTGATCGCCTCTTGGTATTGCTTCTGATATATGATTGACTGTATATTCTCAGACTCAAGATCTGCCCGCATCGATAGCTCCTGTATCTTTGCTTCACAATCTCTTAGAGCCTGCTCATAAGTGCTTTTCAGCTGTGCAATAACCTCTTCTTCACTATTCAGCTGTGCTTGCAGAACTTCCTTCTCTCGCTTGTTCACTCGTCACAACTCCATTCAACAACTGCTTGGCATCCGCTGTATCTTTCTCTTCATCCTTCGGCAGCTTGTCCTTGATCTCTTCATAGTCAATATCCAGCTCATCACAGATAGCCTTGATAATCGTCTCATCATCTAAGGTATCTGCTAAAGACATGATCGTGTTGATTACAACCTGATGTGTCTGCGCTTCCGTGAGTTTGATCTGAGCATTCTCCTGTGCATTGCTCATGATCACATGCTCAAACTTGAAATACACATCGGAATCCTGATATCCCTTCTGCTCTGTCTTGTTGATATCTTCAATTACAATCCGTACAAGGTGCCGGAGCAGTTTCTTCAACCGGATCTCCAGCTTATTACACTGCAGTTCCAAAAGCGAATATGCCGCCTTGATTGCGATATTCGTCGTTGCTGACGTATCTTTCAATCCGGCTGTATTCAGTCCCATACCGAAGCGGTAAATATTCTTCTCATCAAGCTCCATCTTCTCTTTACGTGCCTGATACGGCACATCAACTGTCTTGATGTCGACATCGCCATTCTCGCCTGTTCCGATAATCTTCTTTGTCTTGAGATTCGTCTGCAACTCGTCCATGTTGTCGCCCTCGTATCCCTTGACCACATGCAAAGGCGTGTCGAAATCAATCAGGTTGTTCGACAAGCTCGATGCCATCAGATCATAATCATCGATCAGCGGCTTGATCGGGCGCAGAGACGAGTGCTGCTTCTTGTTGTTATCCAACCGGAAGAACGGAATAAAACCGAGTGATTCATAATATGTATCATCTTCCTTCCCGCCGCTCTTCTTGTATAGAATGTGTGGTCTTGGATTGATTTTTACAGAATCATCAAGCATGAGTGCGCCATCGTCAATCATCACATAATATGTCGTGTCTTTCTCACTCCACACCTGCACACGTGTTATAACCTTGTGTCCTTTATCTATGCGGTCTGTATAGTAGTAAATCACATAGGCGCATCCATCGTCCGTGTCTTTCTCACGTACTTCGATAACGCCCATGGAATCAGCTGTTGCAAATGCATATCTGTCATTCGCATCCTTGTACGCATAGATGTACGAAAATCCCTTGACCTTACAGTCTGTGATACACTCCGCCAACTCATCCGTGAAGATATCATTGTTATTGAAATACTTATCCATATGCTTCTGGAGCTCCGGATCATCCGATAATACAATGCGTTCTCCGTTTCGATTACCGGATAATATATACTGCACCGCCTGATCTACAAGTTCCGTAAAAAAGAGGTGCGGTATCTTCACGTTGCTTCGAGTCTTATCTTCAACCAGATTACCATCTGCATTGTAATAAAATAAGCGGTACTGCTTGATGTCATTATCGCCGTCATAATACCGCTCACCGACCTTTGCAAACCGCTTCTTCTCGCTCGTCTTATCGTCGTCTATGAACTTTTTAATCTCATCTACTGTCAGCACAGTCTTCGCCCTTTCTAACTACAAAATCCATGATTGACGCTTACGCCATCCTTCGATTCCATATCGAAGTGCCGCCATCGCATCATCCATGATTGGAACCGGCTCGTCAGTATACTCACCTGTTCGTTCGTCCTTTTTCCATTTCCACTGCTGTAGCTCCTTAATTGTATTTACACAATGAGGAGCAACATATATTCTTCTTCGTATAACGTGGTTCTTATCGACCACACCTTTAAGCCAGTCTATCTGAGCCTTGACAGATCCGGCGGAACCACCTTTGTCAACGCCCTTGGCACGATAGCCAGCGCCCTTCCATGTTTTGATTCTGTCCGGCTCTGCGGAATCGCACCACATAGGTTTGTTCGTCGGTATAGCATGCTGAATCGCCAGCGGAATTATCTCCGCCGTTTCTTTCTCATGCACATATATCTCATCGAGGATGTATATATCATCATCCTTGATACCCAGAAGCAAGATAGCGTTCGCATGATTGAAACCGAAGTCCTGACCGATTGCGATATCATCATAATCATTCAGATTCTGCGATATGTCTGCGACTTCCCAGTTATGAAGAATCAAACCGCCTATCTCGCCCCACTCTCCAAGGCCATATATCTTATAACCTTCCGGATCTACTTCTTTTCTACGCATCATACGCCGATGATACGCCGCATCAATAAAGCGGTTACCAAGATAGGTGCTATGGTGCGTCAGCACATCCGGATCATATCTATCAAAATAGACCTTCTTTATCCAATGATTCTTATTCACCGGGTTGAAGGTCATCCGAAGCTGGTAGAACTGTCCGGGCGGCAATTCTCCACGCAATCTATCATCTATAATTTCCACATCTGCCTGTGTCAGCTCTGTTGCTTCCTCGCACCACACATCTGTGAGCTTTCCCTTCTGGAATGTGATTGACTTAAGCTTCTCTCGTTGCTTATCATCATTCATTCCACGGAATATAATCCTGTTGCCATTCGCCCGGCATTCAAGCGAGAGTGGCGATGTGGTCATCTTCCAATATCGCTCCGCCTTGTCTCCAAACATCCGATACACAGCACCTGTAAGCTCTGCATAGGTGCTGTCTCTGTTCGTGATATCTGACTTACGGACACATACAAGGTTCCTGCCCTTGTCCTTCATCAGCCGCAGGATATAGTTCTGTGCCGTGTCAACGCTCTTTCCAGAACCGGCAGAGCCTTTCATCACAATGTATCGCTTCGTGCTTCGGTCTACCTCCCGGAAACACGGATTTGCTTTCACGCTCAGATTCAATCGGCATCACCGCCGGTATCTTCATCATCGCCATAATCGATATTCACATTCAATTCCATATCGACCTTCTCTTCCACCTTCTCGGTGTACAATCCATATCGCTTGCCAAGAAGCTCCGCCGCTTTCAGCTTATCCTTCTCCGATGGCTCTTTCTCCATCTTCCGAGCTTTTGTGCTTCCGTCTCCCAAGCCTTCAATCACAATCTCCGTCGATTTGCTCTGTCCACGAAGTACGGATGTGAGATACTTAAGCACCTCATCCTGATTGGCGATCAACGCCGCTTCTTTCTCTGCCATCCGTTTTTCTATATATTCTTTGATTACAGGTTTTGACAAGTTTTCAGTTCCGATTCTATTTGCCGTTTTCTTCGAATAACCTGCTCTGATAGCTGCTTGTGTGGCATTCAGATCAATCAGGTATTCATCACAGAATCTCTGCTGTTTGGCTGTAAGCTTAGCCATCACAATCACCATCCTTTACAATATCCATCCAAACAGAAAGCCTACCGCACAGGAGGATATGATCAGCTAAAGAGTACGGCAGGCATAAAGCAAAAGGCACCATGCAAAATGCACGATGCCTTTCAACTTCCATTTATGATACATTAACTATATCATAGAATTTACGTCACATGTTATACAAAAAAATCAAACTTTTTACAAATTTGTCACAACCTTTGCACTGATTATGAGAATTTATATCCACCCATTCTGATTTTGAATATCACATCATCGAGTTTTTCTTTGTCAACCACTGACTCTAACTGCTCAGATACATCTTTAATGACCTGATCTACATCATATGCAATCATTTGACTGTCAACCACTGTATTGACACGTTCTGTGTTACACAAAGGCTTTCCAAATACAGATTCATATAATCTGTTTTCATTCTCCAATCGAATTTTCAGAATGCCTGCATCAATCAGCTTTCCCATAGGTTTTACCACCTGCCTTTACAATTTCGATTGCATCATCCAAATTAACGACATCTTCTCCGCCCATTCCAGTATTTCCAAATCGTTCGTATGAGACTTTCTTTAGTTGATCTGCTGCTTTGTCGGTGTCATAGGCGGTCGGCTGACTTTCAATAATATCTTTAAATATTGGTACATTTTCTGCTAAAGGTATCTGTTCCAATAAATCCTTAACTAATGCATCTTCATCAATCAGTCTCATGTTCATCACTCCAATCTAATTTTTGTCCGCAAAAAGGACAATACTTATATGGCAAACCCCAGTCAATAGACAAATCTTCATTGCAATAAGGACACCGATCCACATATCTGTCACAAAACACACAATCTTTATCTCTGCAATCAATAACACCACACAGTTTTAATTTAGATTTCTTCGGCTTCTGTTTATTCCTCGCTTCCCGGCATTCTTCCACAGTTCCGATCTCCCGGTACTGTTGCACTTCTTCAAGTGCCTGTATCGCCAGCTTTGCCGCTTGTTTTGATACGTTACTTCCAAATGGCAAATCAATACTTTGTTGAAATTCCTTGATCGCTTCACTCTCCGTCATATTATCCCTCGCTTTTCTCTATTTCTGCATTGTCTACCGCAAGTGCCAAAAATTCCTCAAATTCATCCGTTGTAATATCCCAACTATCACACCAATCGTACAATGAAAATCTCTGACATTCTTTTTTGATTGCGTATGCTATTGTTTCCGCTGTTGATTTCTTCATGTTATCCCTCGCTTTCCGGCTTATCGCACCGTTCAAACTCAATTACCCATACATAAGGGTTTGCATCCCATCCGTAGAAATCAAGGTCGGATTTCTTGATGGTACTGTTCCAAATTTCAGCAAAATCTTCTCTTGCAGTATGTATATGAGTATATTCATTGTCATAGGAATGTATAAATCCTCTGTTATCTATTGATCCTTCTGTACTTGCTCCTTCCTCTGTAATATCCTGTAACTGCTCTACTCTTACATCTGTAACCTTTAACCAAATCCTTGCTGCCCTTTTTGGCATATGAATGGATGGATGCCACTTTGCATCTCCGCTTATTTCATCTGTTGCCCGATACATGTAGCAACCACAAGTTTTATCCAAAACGCTTTTCTTTGGTTCTTTAGGACAATTTTCTCTTTCGTCTCCCTCACAGTTCCAACATTCAAAACGTTCCCAGGTTTCCCGAACATAAAGGATATCTCCCGGTCGGTATGGTTTTTTATATGTCTCCAGCACTAGCTCGCTATCCGTCATATCACAGTACGGCTCGAACATATCTGACTTGTCTTTGAGAAATTCGCCCGGTGTACATTCTCTGACTCCATTTGGATGTACTCCCATAATTTGAGACGATTTTATAATTCTTCTCGTACAAGACTTTCTTCCCTCAAGAATCGCCTTTACCATATCCGTGTTAAATAATATTGGTTTCATACTCATTTAATTACTCCCTCCCCTAATAGCTCTGGATTGTCAAATATATTGCCGATAACCTCAATTTCAAAACTTTTTATGCTCCATAAATTCCATTTAGCACCAATAGGCAATTTATCTGATTTAACGCAAACCCAAGAGAACTGGTAATAATTGTCCTGCCAAAAGGCTTTGTAAAGATTTCCATTCTCGTCTTTTGCAATATCATTCTCCCATATCAGATTGCCGTTTTTATCTTTTAATCCGGTGCATTGGCAAAGAGTTTTTATGTCAATTTCTTCCCATCCGTCTGTTTCTCCGTGGCTGTAAAACATTGATGTTTGTTCAAAAAACAAATGTATCGGCTCTTCATATTCATTAAATCCCAAGATATAATAACCAGTTATCCACCATTGTTCTTTTGGAAGTTTTCGCCAGTTTTTTTGTTTTGCTTTAAATAAATATCTATCTTCCATATTCTCTCCTTTCAGTATTTATTTGATTATGGATATATTTTTCTTTATTCTTTCCTTTTCTCTCTTCTCTTTCGCTTCTGGAAAAATAAAATCCATAGCGTCATTCCAACCGTTTGTGTAATTATGTTCGATGATATAATCTTCATAATTTCTCATTTTGGGTGTGCTTTTATATAATGGTGTCCTAATCATATCTTCTCCTATTCCGCTTCTGATTGAAGCCACTCTAAAATGTCTCTATGGCTGTCATCTAATTTAGCAACATTTTCTCCAATATAAATATCAATAATTGGGCATCCACTTTCAACATACGGAGATATATTATGTAGAAGTTCCGCCAATTCATCATCCGACATATTTCTGATCCTGTCGGCATTTGTTATTGGTTCGTACTTATCCATATGCATATTGGCACAATCACAACATGGCTTTTCGCTTCCCTTTAAATGTTCATACTTACATCCACTGCATCCATTGTCTCTCATTTTTATCATCTCCTCCTTTTCGCCCGCTCCACAGCATCCTGCTTCATATCTAGGTAATTGCTCAGAGCGTCCTTCTGTTTTCTGATACATTCATTCTTCTTCCGTTGCTCCGTGGCGAATGCTTTATAGCTTTCACACTCGCCATGGCAACCTACCTTTCTGTCCGTACATCCTTTACATGGATATTCACTCACAGTTTCAACCCCTTCCGAAAACGATACTTCCCACTGTTCTCTGGAAGAGCTTCCAATGTGTCAAGCACACCCTGAACGTGAGCAAGCGCTCTTCCATGTACTGTCGACGCCCACGAATATGATTTCTTGTTATCCGCCGCAACATCATCAAGATCTTTGCCCTGAATGTACAGCTTATGCAAGACATTGTATTCTGCCACTGGTATCTGCTGAATCACATCGCTGATCTCAGTCTTTACATCTCGAAGTCTACCTACATATTTTTCAATATCTCTTGCAGCATCGATGGCCATTACAACCGAATCTTCCATCTTCTGATTAGAGCCAGACGACTTCACACGTTCTCCATCCGTCTGCCCAGACAATGAACTTGCCAGCGTAAGCCACTGCTCCCGCTCAATCATTTTGTTTGTAATTACAGCATCAATCTTCTGTACCTGCTGCAGATAGTTCTTTACTTTCATTTTCTTCAATAACTTCACTCTCCTTTATTTTTGCACAAAAAAATACCAACCATCGAATAATGATGGTTGGTATCAAATACATACACTTTTATGATCTGTACTTAGGATATTTATCTTTATATTTTTGTCCATTTTCACAATATGGACAGTAGAAATAATCTTTTTTGCACCCTTCTGAGGCTTTGTCATAAACTTGATCTGCAGAAAAACATCCCATTTTATCCAGTCTGTCATATTCTTCATCAAATTTATCCATATCCTCTGCACTAATAGTGTTTACCACGCCCTTATTTTTACATGTTAAACAAAACTGTTTTGTGTTATCAATTAAACCCATAATACATATCCTCCTTCGTATTGGTAAGGATATTATACCATTCCAACCATCACTATTCAATTTTCAAAGTTCGACAAATTTCGACGCTACATCATCTGATCTAACGGCAATTCCAGCTGAATTGCTGGGTAATCTTCCCACGGAACGCCTATGTAATCGAGAACTCTTCCCCAACCATATTTCTCTCCAGTCTCAAGATCTGTACAACAACGGTACATGTAATACTGCCATTCTTTCTGGTTACGCTCTCGCAATTTATCAAATCTATGTGGTCTTTTCTCCATGTGAATGCCAAAGCCACACATACTACATCCGGTTCGCTGTGCTCCAGTAGTTCGAAGATTTCCACACTGATCCTGTACTACAGTGCCGTAAATGTCCGGTATAATGCTATCCACCGGCTCATATGGTATTACATTTCCGTTCTTGTCTTTGCTGTAAGGTTGCTCATAGTACAACTTCTCAAACACATCCATGTTTTTGTGATACCAATCATCCATTTCCAACGCCAGCTTTAATATGTCATTTCGCATATACGGAGCAAACGGAGCCGATCGCATTGTGGTTTTTCCATAGTAGTTGCATCCGTGATCGGTAAGTGCTTCTTCTCTCTGCCCACCTTCCGATGCCATCATTCCAAGATACGGATAGCTATGATGTTCCCTCGCCCAGTCGTCACATGGTTTTTCTTTGAGCCAGTAGCAACAATCATTTGATACCTTGAAATCCGGTTTCTGATAGTTCACTCCTTCATTTTCGTTTTCATACCCTCCGAACAATTTCAACCACTTCTGCGGCAGTTTCATCCGGCTATTCTTCTGAAAATGACCGAGTTCTCCACATTCACCTGTAATAATCGCATGTCTGACCGTTTTATTCTTTTCCGTCGGATTCTGTAACAATGCAATCTTACCTGCTATACGCTTACTGATTACCGGAAATCCAACCTCATTCAATACCTGTGTCTTTGTCTTATATGAATGCAGAATTGTCACACCAAGCGCTTTATGCACTTTCTGAATACTCGCATCTTCCAGACTCGATACTGATATTGCCGGTACATCAATTCCGATGGATTTCAAGAATACATGCAATGTAATGCTATCAAGTCCACCAACACTGACATGCGCTGTCTTATCACGCTTTTCCATCTCTTGAAGGAATTCGATTGCCCGGAGCTTTGATCGCTCCTTTTTTACTTCGTAAGGCTGACATTGCATGGCAATCATCCGACTTTTTGCTTCACGCTTCTGTTCTTTCCACTTCTGGAACTCCACATCCGGCTTGTCTATCTCTATGTCTTCCAAGAAATCAAATCTCTCTTGTAACATGTATTTTATGTCTCCTTTCCTTGATTTTCTGATTTATTGGCAATATAATATTGATATAATTTGCCAATAACATATTTACTTACATTATTTATCTCATGCTGTTCTGCCATATATGAACATACAATTACAACTAATCTTAAATTAAGCATTACACTTACTGGAGGGACTATTATGGCAATATATGATTTTTTTAAAAAGCTAACGGCGGGCGCAGGTGTGTGTGGGTTTGCGCTGGAATCCAATGTTGCAGGAACAGATGGTAAGTAAATTTTTGGACACCGAGGGGTTCGATTCCACTCGAACCCGCCACATAATCTTTTTACATAAAATCAAACAGTGTCAGCTCGTCCATCTCGTTTTCTGCTGCCTGTAGATATCCAACTCCATCTCGGAAATAATCAGGATTCAACTCACAACCTTTCCCGAAGCGGTGCATCTTAACAGCCGTCATTGGTACCGTCATAAGTCCGCCGAACGGATCATATACAACATCTCCCGGATTGCTGTATCTATTGATGATTCGCTCCACGATATCAAGCTGAAGCGGACATACATGCATCTGCGCTCTTCTGCGGCTCTGTGTCGTGTTAAGCGTCCGCATCCGGTTGATATCATCCCACACCTCAAGCTGATTCCATGATCCCGGAGCAACCACCATGAATGTCGCCGGTAGTCTGCCGTCCTTATCAAGTTCTTGTGCAAGCTTCACATGCTCTTCATAGTTGTACACGCTCTCTCTGCTGTATTTTCTGTATGCCTTCTGCAGATTATCCACAGAGATCTCTTTCAGCTCATCCTTACTGATCAGACGATTGCCCGATGATCTCCAATATCCATGCGCATCTATCTGCCACTGTGCTCTTGTGTACTCTTCCTTGCTCTTTGATACTGGATCATCTGCATATGCTTTGCTGTGATCCGTTGGAAGTTTTCGGAATAACAAGATATATTCAGGGCATCCTACACCCATTTTAGTGCCGTCCTTGCACTGCTCAGACCAGCCAAGGCGGTATGTCTGGTTATTCTCCCGCACAACATCCGTCACAACAGTGATCATTCCAAAATACATAAAACCATGCTTCATATAGTGTTCGATACAATCCGCATGAAACGGCTCGATCGTCGGCATCCCGGTACCAGTCGCATTTCCAAACAGCACCCGATCTTTAACATGCACTGCTACCACTCTGCCCGGCTTTAATACTCGCAGAAGCTCCGGCGTCAGGTAGTCCATCTGTTCAAAGAACCGCTCTGTATCCTGATTGTGTCCAAAGTCGTTATAATTTGCACTGTACTCGTAGTGATTGCCAAACGGTATCGACGTATGTATCAGATCAACGCTGTTACTTGCCATGACACGTGTTTCTTCCACACAATCGCCGTATACCGCTTCATAGTGATTTCCTCGCACGGTTCGTTCTTCTCTTGTTCCTTCCACTCCCATCTTCCTTTCCAATCGTTCCGCTTTGTTCGCTGAATTCAATCCATATTTCTTCACGATCTCAACCATCCGCTGGACCATGTAATTATGATTCTTCCATTTTTCCAGCAGGGCTTCCTTGATCTGCCGCTCGTTCTCCATGTAGATAATGTCAATCACAACCGGCTGGCTCTGCAAGAACCGGTAACATCTGTGGATTGCCTGTATGAAATCATTAAATTCATAATCAATGCCAAGGAATATTTCCCGGTGGCAATACCGCTGGAAATTGCACCCAGAGCCGGACAATGATTTCTTTGTTGCAAACAGCCGTGTCTTTCCATTTGAGAAATCAATCACACGCTGTTCTCTCATCTCATAGTCCATAGCTCCATAAATATCAACTGTCTCTGGCAACGCTTTTTTGATTGTATGCCGTTCGCTCTCCAGATCGTGCCACAACAAGAAACGATCATCCGGCGAAGCATCAACAATCTCTTTCATCTTCTGCACTCGGATGTCTATGCTATCCCGCTTGACCGCCGCTGCTTCTTTCAATCCTTCTGCGGCTTCCTGAAAGAGCTGCATCTGACCGTCCTTGTCTGCTGTATCTCCGTAATGAATCGGTATCTCATGCCATCTGACATCAAGTGGTGGCAGATCATACCCTGCATCGGAATAGGCAGGATTGAGATCCGACGGCTTCGTAACGAACAGCGCCCAGCTTGACACCCACAACCAAAACTCATCTTCCATGTTCGGATACAGCGTCAGGTTGTTTGCCTTCGTACTGTCTCTTTGGAAGAACCGGGTCAATGCCTGTCCGGTGTCCATGACTTCCAGATATCCGGCATAGTGTATAAGCTCCTTGTACTTATTCGGCGATGGTGTAGCCGTAGCTACGAGCTTATACGGAACATTCTTGAATTTATCCAAGAACGTCTGATATGTCTTGCTTCCAAATGAGCGGAGTACACTTGCTTCATCCAGTGACGTTGCGGCGAAGTACGATGGATCTATATCACCATCTCTCACTCGTTCATAGTTTGTCAGCACAATCTGACTGTTACACGCCTTGACCTCTTCCATTGTCCGGCAGTACTCCGGCTTCTCATATCCGAGCAGCTCCACCGCATCCCGGGTGAACTCCTGCTTCACTCCAAGCGGCAATACAATCAAAGCTCTGCCGCCGGTATGTTCTGCTGCCAAATGGCAGAACTCTATCTCCTGTACCGTTTTCCCAAGTCCGAACGCCTCAAACAAGGCTCTACGTCCGCCATTAAGTGCCCACGCAACAGCATCTGACTGATGTGGTTTCAATGCCGGATTGATCTTTGAACGATCAACCACAAATCCGCTGTCTGTTGCAAGGTCGATTTTGCTTTCTAAAAATTCTCTATATGTCATGTCACACCTCACTTGCAACCAGTTCTCTATTGCACAGCTTCTTGATCTGTCTCACTCGTTCAAACGATATACCGCACATTTTCGCTGTATCGGTCATGCCATATCCCTGCAACATGCACCGCATCGGCTTCTGTGTCCTCGGTGACAGCTGATCAACCATATGCCCGAAATCTATCATAGTAACCAGATCACCAATATAATCATTGGTATCTTCCAGAAACGAATCTCCATAGCTGTCTCCATCTTCATTTACAACCTTATCAAGTGATACATACTGTGGTTTCTCGACATCTTTCCAGTGAAACGGTGTACGTACCATCACATCTCCAAATTGAATGTATCTTTCCACATATCTGTTGATATATATTCCGATATAATTTCGATTCAAGTGTTCCAGATCCTTGCTTCTGTCAATAGCTTCTACCAGTGCAAGTACACCTTCCTGTATGATATCCTCATAATTGGGGAATCCACGATATTTATTCAAATGAAAATACACGAGTTTGATATTCTCCATGATCTTCTGATTTCGCAGTTCAATTCTTTCTGCCTTTGTCAAATCCATTCACCTCCTGCTGAAAGAGAGCTTCCATCTCATCAAGCGCAGATACTCGCTCCTGCGTCGGTTGTACGCTCTTAGGCATATTGCTCTGATATCCTCGTCTCTGTTTCTGCCTGCGCTCATTTACTGCACTGATGACCCATCTTATGATTGCCAGATAATGTGACTTGGTCTTATATCCCTTCTCTGCAATGTACATGTCGAGGAACTCGATTGCTTCATCACGAATATCCACACCGTACTTTTCTGCGAGCTTGGTGTATTCATCATCAAGCAGCATCACATTTCCGAACTGTCCGTAAGGATGCTTTGCGGGTGCGCTCTCTCTTTCATTTACTTTACTTTCATTTACTTTTATTTTATTTGTGTGGTTTTTACGGGATTTACCCCCATTTTTACCGGATTTATTAGGGTTTTTACTGTATTTATCAGAAATTTGGGTGACTTTAATAAAAGAAGCGGTATCCTCTTCATTCAAAAGCCATATCTCATCATCCACTATGATTTCACGTCTAAGGCTCTTTGCCGCCTCCTGATAGCGTTTCTGTATATTCGGGGAGGTAATGATAGTGTCCGAACTAGCAAGTGTGATTTCAATGATTAGTGACCGACTAGCCAAGAATGTCATTATCTGCTTCATTGAACCCTCGGACAGCCCAAGGGATGCAATCGCTGCATCCTCGCTGTCCTCATTCCATACGATGTAATAACCGTTTTCTCTATATATCTCCGCAAGCAACCATATGTAGAATATCAATCCATCTGATCCGTATCTTGCACTGAGCGCCCGGATCTTTAGGTCTGCGAAGAAATCCGTGTCAAATGGGAAGTATAGCAATCCTTTTTTTTGCGGTCTTGCCATCTGCTCCTTCCTTTCAATCCAGCTATTTAATAATGCTGGTTGCATAATTCTTATAAACATCTTCAAGCATTGTTCGATTACATTCTACGAACTCGCTTCCAGCAAGTTCCTTATACTCTGCCTGAATCTTCTGTCGTGCTCTTCTGACCGACTCTGTTGTTGGAAATCCCAACTCTCGCATATGCAGGAAGAACTGCTGAAGAGGAATCTTATCTACATCTACGCCGTTCTTCTTGCCAATTTCCTTGTACACCATGTAACATAAGCATCCGTCACTGCTTCGAGTCTCTGGATGTTTCTCAAGCATCAATTTCACAACCTTATGTGTATCTCTGATATTTGCTCCCATCTTGTCACACCTCCCTGATTCGGATTCCGTATCGGTAGAGCATCAGCTTCCGCTTGATGATGTAATCTGTTGTTCTGAATCCTTTTGTATCCTCTACGACCGTATCTCCGTTGGTATCTATATAAACGAAATCAGCGATATAGCTGCATGCATGTTCCACGCAAAACTTCTTCATCTTCACAAATCCATTCTTCAATGTGACCGGTCGCAGTTCATATTGCGATGGAATCAGTTCATATTTGACCTGCATCTGCAGATTGCTAATCTCGCCAGTCTGTTCAAGCAAATGAAGCTCCCGGTACCGCCACGCTTCCTTCTTGGAATCAAATGTAATACCTTCAACTACCACTTTCCTGCTTCTGTATTTGCTCATGTAACTCCTTTCCCTCTACCGCCACAAAAGCGGTAGAGAATGACTTACAATAAAACAAAGAATACTGTGATATATCTTTGTACAATAACCTTATCCAAACAATGCGGCAGCGGCACTGTTGTTCACCTGCTCCGGCGTCGGCATTTCCGCTTCTTCCACCTGTGCCCGTTCTTCCTGCTGAGAGTCTTTCGCCTGTTCATCAAGTGTTTCCGCTGGCTGTGAAGGTTCTGCCGCATCCACATCTGCAACTGGCTCATCTTCTACATATACCTTGGAACCATCCTCTTTGATGTATGCCATGTCGGATTCAAATGCTGACTGCATCTCGATAGACATGATTCCCCACTTGCTGATCAACTGACGGAGCATTGTCTTGTATGCCATTGCGTCGAAGTTCTTATACCAGAAGCTTGAATACATCCACGAATCACGCTGATCATAATTACCAGCAACATAATCTGCATAAGACACCTTATGCTTCACACCGTATCTCGTGTTAATTGCGGTTCCATCTTTTGAAAAAGCCTGTGAGTATTTGTCCGCATGCGCGAGCATCTGATTTTTGCTCCAATACATCGATTTTCTGAAACCATTCACGAGTTCGAACATAGCGTAATATCCAACCGTCTCCGCTTTCTCTCGTGCATCCCAGTCATTAACCATCAACTGAATGTTTATTTCCTCATTCATCGGATCAAAGCTGATAAACTCTCCTTCCTTGATAGCCAGCACAGTAAGCTTCTTATACTGACCTGATCGGATTGCAAGCTGAATATATCCTTTGTATCCCATCTGGAACTGTGCAACCTTTGTACCGGCTTTATTGTCGCTATACGGCACGAGGTAATAATGACCGAGTTGTGGTGATGGAGAAAGCTTCAAGCTCTCTCCCAACAGCGCACCAGACAGGATCGATGGCTTCGTACATTCTGCAAGAGCAGGATTCACACTGACTGCCGATACTACGCCGGAGATAAAGCGCTGCACATTTCCCTTGCCAAGTGCCTGCTCAATATTCGCTTTGATATCCATACGATTCAAGAACCCGGTCATTGTCGTGTCCTGAATCTGATTCTGCTTACTCTTAACCAAACTATTCTGTACCATCTTATTTGTCTCCCTTCTTTACAAACGCATCTAAAGAATCTAAAATTAGCTGATTGAAAATCTCAGCCAATCCGATTTTCTTATCCGTATCTGCATTTTCCTTTTTCTCCTGCTTGCAAGATATATACGAAAACGCATCTGCTGTCGCAAGAACAGCACTGTATTTGATTTCTGCCTCTTCCTTTGAATAATTCTTGTAAAGTACCTTCTTAAATGCACAAAGGATCTTTGCAATTTCGATTGCACATGTATCTTCTGCACCGTAAATTGATACTACGTTGTCCTCTACTTTTACCATCTTCATATCCTCCTAAATCGCTCTAAACTCTATATTTCTGCTCTGGAAGAACTCTTTCAGGGCAAGTGCATCTTCGGTTGTAAGAAGTGCCGCAAACCGCACTTCCATCTTCTCCGGCTCTGTGACCGTGTGTTCCGGTTGCTGCTGTTCCGATACTGGTTCTGAAATAATCTCTGTTTTTTCAGACGCTTTCTTCTCTTCCGCTTCCTTGGCACGCCGCTCTTCTTCCGCCTTCTTCCGTGCTTCTGCTTCCGCTTTCTTCTTGGCAATTTCAGACATCCGCTGTGCTTCTGCAATTGACTTATGCATGTCTAAAGTCTCTTTATACACTGAAACCGCTTCAAACGCATATTCTGAAAGTCTGTTCAGCGTCAGAAGATCTGTGCTGATCTGATACATCCGCTCACGCATCTTTTCTTCGATAGACTTCATCGATACGGATGCATTCAACCACTTCTCATCCCAGATCATCTCCAGCTTCACAAATGCCTGAAAACCAATCGTCTCAAAGAGTGCTTCAATCTCCTTGCGCTTCTCTTCCTTCAACGTCTGCTCATATTCTTTGATCTGCTTATCAATCAACTGTACCGGCTCATTCACAATATCCGTGAGTTCACGAATTTTCCGTTCGAATTCATCGTATGGCTTCAAACAATCCTTTTTGATACGGATTCTCTCATCTGACATAGCCTTAATAAGCTTATTCAATGCCGCTCTGTCTGCTTTCGCATCCTTAATCTGATCACTGCCTGTATATACCAGATTCTTATACATCTCTACCTTGCCTGTGATCTCTGCTTTCAGTTCTTCATAGTTAAACTGAATCACTTCCGGAAATGTGACCGGTTCTACTCTTAACTCCATTCATATCCTCCTAACTTAATACCAGCTCATATTGAGCATCCTTCCCTACCGAGAGCAGACACTTAATACGTTCGCTCTCCTGCTGATCTTTCAACTTCTGTTCTGTGCATTCCTCACATCGTTCCTGCGGGTCCAGATGTGCACCACAGGTCGGACAGATATAACCATACATGGCATCCTCCTATATCTCCGGCAGTACCAACGACGGAGCTTTCATGTTCTCTACGCATGTCCAAAACTTCCGCTCTTCATCCGCCAGATATTCAATATCCGCTTCCACATCGGATCTCTCGATGTGATAGTGTCTTGTCTGTAAGTACACCGTTCCATCTGAGAACACTGATTTGAGCTGCGCCTTCAGTTCCACAAACTCAAACTCTGTCACCAGCAGATAATGCAAGATCTGTATGTAATAGTTCTCCGGCAGGCGATGATCCCACTTCTCTTTCTGACGAGACTGCAGGATATTGGTTGTCTTACACTCCCATACACCCATGCGACCGGCTTCATCCTTGAGCCATCCATCCAGAGATGCATGTGCGAACGGATATGCGTCATTCGTCCACATGTTATTTTCCTCGTAGAACATCTCATATTGTGGGTAGTCCAGTTTGAACAGTTCCCGAAGATACTTCTCTGCTTCGGTGCCGTATTTCACATATGGCTTGTCCGAGATATCCTCCGGCATCAGATGAAACGCCTTGTCCTTCCAGAGTTCCACATTCGTTTTGTATGGATTCTTTCCAAGTATTGCAGATGCATCTGATCCGCCAATCTTCGTTCTGTGCTTCAACCACTCGTCGTGATTTGCAAGCACGTTCATCGTAACCATTGATTCACGCTCCCTTCCGTGTTATACTTTTCACTGTGTTATTTTTTATTTGCACCTGCGGGATGCCAGTCCCAAGGGTGCTTTTTTTGTAGATATAGATTGCATGGTCCATATCATCATCGTTGGCACATTCGATCAGTCCCTTATAGATTACCGCTGCAATCATCATCCAGAATCCGTAGATCATACCAAGCCATAACAGCACCGCACCTTCCACCATTGCGATTGTCGCCAATTTGTATGTAGCCATAATCATATCGTTGCTCATTCTCTCGTCCTCTCTTTACTGATATTCCGCCTGCAGGTTGCCCCATCCGATCTGCCGTGCAACCGATGTCGGATTAAACGGCGGCACCTTGCGCCCTGCTTTCAGATCCTTGCGATATCGAAGGAAATCTACAAACGCAAGATAGTTGACATACGTCACGCCACAGCCATCGAGAATCGTGTAGTTCCCGTATCTTCCACGTTGCACATATTCATCGATTTCCGCCAGACGGTTCGATACCGTCCGTGCCGATATGTCGAGTGACTTCTGAATTTGTGCCTTGGTCACGTAAGGCGAAGCGCTGATGTACTTAATCGATGTTATCTCCATGCTCCATGCTCCTCACTTCCTTTCTTTCCATATTTTTCTTCTGCGATCTGGTTATACTGTTTCAGCTGTTCTTCCAGTGTCGCTCCGGATATAACCTCTTCCCGGTTGTACCGATCTACCATGTATGCCAGTTCTTCCCGCTTATCTTCCTTGCCGTACTTGATCTCATGCGCGATTGTTTCGCTGATACCCATATAGATTGCAAGCGTGTAAGCGTTCTTCAGCTTGTACTCTTTTCTCTTTGCTTCATCCATAGTCCTCACTCTCCTTCCATACGCATTCAGTTGGTGACAAATTGTCACCGACTCAACTGGTTACATCCTGCTACCGGTTCAACCTCACTCTCCCTTCTTCAATCGTTCCCGTTCCGCAATCAATCTGTCTTTCGTCCAATTAAGCGACCGAATCTCCCCATCTATCTCCTTTAGCTTCATTGCTCTCTGGAACATATCTTTGAAGATTATGATCCCAAAGCTAAGATACAGCTCTGCGACTTCTTCCTTACCGGATGTATTCCGTATTGCTGGATACCACATGTATATGGTCTCGATCAGCTCGTACTCCTCATCCGTGACGGATCCATGTACCAGGTCCTCAAATTCACTCTTTGTCATTTTCCTCATATCCTCCTGTTTATAGTTTGTCTCCAAAAAATTTTTTTAATAGACGCCCCTCTGCTGCCTCCCATCTGCTTGACTATTTCTCCCACAGCTTCTATACTTTCCCTACAGGTTCCTGCAAGAACCAAGTAAATATGAAAGGGGGAAATCATGAGAATTTATGCTTGCCTGCTTGGTGAATGGATTGATATTACAGAAACCGCAACCGTTGCAGATTGCCAAAACCCTGTCACATATTTCCAAGAAAACCTGAGATATGAAGATGGATCACGAAACGCAAAATGTTTTGAGTACGATTACATTCATATCCAGTACCAAGGGAAGGACTACCGAATAAATCCCGCATTTATTCAAATTGTCAAGGAATAAAATTTTGTTCAAGCAGGAGGTCAAGTTCTCTTTGCGGCTCAAACGTCAACTTGGCTTCCTGTTTTTCAAAACCATCAATTATGATATGATTGATTCTGCTCCATTCTGCACGTGTCATACCTTCAGCAAGAGAAATGATCTGCTTCGCCTGTTTTTTTGTTACCATGCTTCTCCTTTCTATCACTTTAAGTGGATTTTGTTGGCAAAAAAATATAATCTAACGGCATATTATATAATCTCGATAATGTATCAAGAATTGCAAATGATGGTGTAACTGCACCCTTTTCCCAGTTGATTACTGTTTTTTTGCTTACTTTAAGGCTTTTTGCAACATCTTCCTGAGTTAATTTTGCATTTACTCTTGCCGCTGCCAAGCTTATCTTAACATTCTGCAATCGTTATCATCTCCTTTCGCATATCATAATACCATCACTTTAAGTGGATGTCAACACTGAAAGTGAATTTTTTTCATTTTTAGTTGCTATAAATCCACTTATGGTGTATAATCACTTTTGTAGGGAGGTGGTAACATGCCATACGAAGAATTCAATAAATTGTTTGCAAAAAATCTAAGATATTATCTTAATAAGTATAATATGACACAAGCAGAGCTGGCAAAACGTCTGAACGTAGGAACTACATCTGTATATAATTGGTGTAATGGCATCAAATCTCCAAGAATGGATAAAGTTGATGCAATGTGTGAATTATTCAACTGTAAACGCTCAAATTTAATGGAAGATAAAGACCAAGTTGAGGAAACGCATTACTACGAGAATCCAAAGACCGCCAAAATAGCACAGGAGATCTTCGAGAACAAAGAACTCTCACTTCTCTTTGATGCTGCACGTGATGCTTCTCCTGAAGATCTTCAGACGGTACATACCATACTGCTTGCACTAAAAAATAAAGAAAAAGGCGAATAAGTCCGTATTATTGTACCAGCGATATGATATGCTCTTAGTCGCAGGGGGTGATATTACGAACGAAGTATTTGTACACTTAATTGATTTTAAGGGAGCTAACGCAAAAGAAACCGTCACTTCGAATGAAGATGGCAGTTACTCAATCTTTATCAATTCAAGGCTCAATCAGGAACAGCAGACAGACGCTTACTTGCATGCTCTGTCCCACATCACCCGATTGGACTTCGAAAATAGAGATACCTGTGTTGACCACTTAGAATATTATGCACATAATAAAATTTAATAAAGGGGGAATTTCTATTATGAAGAAAAAAATTTTTACAATTATACTTGCATGCTCTTTGCTCACTGGCTGTGGAGCATCAAAAGAGTCTAATTTAGGATCTTACGATAATAACCCAACAGAAGCAATTACCGAAGCATCCTATATTGCAGACAACACCGAAACAACCGCATCTGATGAAGATGGCGAAACAGAGACAACAACAGAATCTGAAAACGAAACAGCATATGAAATTACCTACACAAATGCTCAAGTTCAAGAATCATATAGTGGCGTAATTGTTGACGTAATTGTCGAAATTGAAAATACAGGTACTTCGGATTTATATTTATCTAACGGAGCATGCGACCTAGAAGATGAAAATGGTCACTTAGTATCTGCAATGAAAAGCGTACCAACATATCCTAATGTGATTTCTCCCGGAGAAAAAGGTTATATGTCCGATACTATAACGCTTGATAACTATTCTGGTGATTTGAAATTAACTGTTTTACCTAGACCTGATGTTGAAAAAGCATCTATACATAAAACAAGATATGAAATTTTAGATGTATCAACAAATAATAACGATTGGGATCGAATTGATGTTACAGGAAGGCTAACATGCACATCTGATCAAGTAGAATCTGTAAGCTATGTAGCCGCTATATTCTATGATGCCGATCACACACCTATTGGTATAAGCGATACCGTTATAATGGAAGACCTGAATCCAAATGATACAATTGGCTTTGAACTGAGTGGAATCACACTTCCAGAAGGTGTAAATACAGATACTGTTGCAGACTATGAGATATTTGCATATCCTGCACAATTTCAATAAAAAATAGATAAATAAAAATCCCCCAGGTGCTGGAACACCTGAGGGTGTCACCCATAAACCGAAGGCTTATGTGCAACAAATTCGCAACTTGTATTATACCATAAGCCTTCACATTTTCATAGGCTTATTTTTTTATGCCTATTTTTCAAAGGAGGTTTTATTATGTGGTGTGAAACTCAAAAAAACGGAACAGTTGTCTATCGCGAACGATACACAAACCCTCTCACCCTTAAAGTTGAAAGAGTTGCTGTCGCATATCCAAAAGACACGCCGCAAAACAAGAACAAAGCACAAAGAGAATTAAATGCAAAGATTGAAGCTGCTATTAAGGAGTTTCAATGCACCGATAATACGGTGACTCTTACAAAACTTCAAAAAGAATATCTAAAAGCCCAAAGAATCATATACAAAGACAGCACAGTTGATCGGAATGAAAGTGTCACTGGCTCTGTCATAGAGATATTGAATCCAGATGCAATTGTTAACAACTTAACGGCACAATATGTAAAGTCCAAATTGCTCGAATCTAAAAGCAATATTAAAACCTTAAATTCGTATATAACACGATTCAAAGCAATGTTGAATTGGGGATATGAGAATGACTATCATGATAATATGAGGTTAATTACGAAGCTCAAACAATTTGATGATTCATCTGAAGATAACGAAATTACAACAAAATACTTGGAACCAGAAGAATCAAAAAAACTCCTTGAATACATCAAACATGATAATTGCTGGCACTGGTACTATACAACTTCGATACTATTACTCACAGGCTTGAGATTTGGCGAATTGTCAGCACTGGAAGTATCCGACGTTGACTTGGATCAGTTAACAATCCGAATCTCTAAAACATATGATTCAAAGCACGACAGTGTAACTACTCCAAAGACCGATAATTCCAAGCGTGTAATACACATCCAGCCGGCACTCTTAGTAGAATTAAAGAAATGTATGCTATGGAGAAAAGAATTGATGTTTGCAAACAATTTCAGGTCCAATATTCTGATTCCAAACAACAAAGGTGATCATATGCAAATAGCGGGCTACGAAAAATACCTTCGTGTCATATCCGAGAAGCTTTTTGAACGGCGTGTGACACCTCACATGTTACGTCACACGCACGCTTCACTTCTCGCTGCAAACGGCATGACTCCTGAGGAGATTGCTCGCCGCCTCGGACATGGAAAAAGTGAGATAACCAGAGAAATCTATATTCATGTTACTAAAAAAGTAACCCAAAATGACAATCAGAAATTAGATCAGATAAATCTCTTCTCATAATTTTTGCCCAGTAAATGCCCAGTAACGCATTTTTCAACCATTAAAAAAACGGCGGAAACCCTTGATTTTACAAGGTTTTCGCCAAATAAAAAAGATGCCCAGAGCCGGAATCGAACCAGCGACACGAGGATTTTCAGTCCTC
>DHJV01000138.1:39662-39969 GCA_002404515.1 Lachnospiraceae bacterium UBA4711
CCAACTGAGCTATCTGGGCATGTATCTTATGTAATTAGTAGCGGGGACAGGATTTGAACCTATGACCTTCGGGTTATGAGCCCGACGAGCTTCCAGACTGCTCCACCCCGCGATATTAAATTATTCCTAAATAGGAAAAGTGGGCGGAGGTGGATTCGAACCACCGAAGCATAAAGCAGCAGATTTACAGTCTGTCCCCTTTGGCCACTCGGGAATCCGCCCAAATTTTTAAACTGATAAGCCGATGATCGGACTCGAACCGATAACCTGCTGATTACAAATCAGCTGCTCTGCCAATTGAGCCACA
>DHJV01000046.1:0-461 GCA_002404515.1 Lachnospiraceae bacterium UBA4711
TCACGCGGAACACCAAAATGCTCAAGCACGGCATCCCGGAGGAACTTTCGCCCCTCCGTCATATCCATGTCGCGCATGTTCTCGGCCAGCTTCGTCACAGTCACATTGCCGTCCACCGTGGCAATGCCGTGGGAGTTGAACGGCCCCCGGAAGCGCTCATTCCATTCAGATCTGAAACGGTCGCGCTGATCCTTACTGCTTCCCGGCATCGAGATCAGCGTGGTCGGAGTGGCATCGTTGTAGAAGAACTTCTTCTGGAATTTTGCCGCGTACTCGTCCGTCTCGATCTCATCTGCAAGGGACTCTGCCGCACCGAGACCTCTTTTGTAGGGGTCAAGCGGATTCAGTTCTTTCATGCAGAAAATATCATCCACCGGGATTTGCCGGATGAGTCCGCCGGTCGTTCTGATTTCATAGTAGGGGTAGCCCACATAGGGGGTCTGCTGCACCCAATGTGTAGG
>DHJV01000046.1:530-4380 GCA_002404515.1 Lachnospiraceae bacterium UBA4711
CCCTCGCCCTTGAGTTCCAGATAGATCTGCTGCAACCGCCAGCACGCACCCGAAGTCATTTCATAGAGGGGGTTCGGATGCGCCATGAAATTCAAAAAGGGATGGTCCGTGATTTCCACTTCTTCCCCGTTCTCATCCTTGCGGTACAGCTTACCGGTGCAGGTGGACAGGTCAGAAGCAATACGATCCACAACCGCCAGACGCGGGTTGCGGCCAAACATTTCCAGCCAGTCCCGCGTATTGCGCTCAGGCGGCGTAGTGTACCGGGGCAGCATAACGCTGACGTTCCCGCCATTGTACTGCCGCCCAACGGCATTGCGCCGTCCGAATCCAAATACTGCCATGTTTCTGTTGTTTCCTCCTATCCGATTTCCCATGTGTAGGTGACGGGCTGATACAGGGACAGCGCCACGGCATCCGCCCGGTCAGGGCTGGGCAGGCCGCGCCGCTTCATAATGTCCTTGCTCTCCAGCTTCAGCTTCGGCGGTGTTCCGGCAAAAGCGTACTTTCGTGTGGAAAGCTGGGCAATCAGTTCTGTATCATTGGGCAGGTGCAGCCGCCCGCTCTGTGCCATGTCACGAACCAGTGACCACATCCATGTAGATATGTCGGCATAGTTGGCTGCTGCATCCTCCTGCGGCACGGATGCGCCGAAGTTCACCGGGATAACCTCAAGCTGGTTTAGCCCTCTGGCTTCCCTTTCGTGGCGCAGAATATCGGTCACGCCGCCGCCCAGACCGGTATCATCAATGATGGCATAGACCATGCCGGGGTACTGCGGGTATTTCTCCAACAGGAAAAGATACTCAAAGATGATGTCCTCTGCCGTTGCCCACAAATCCTGTCCGTTCCGAATTTTCAACTCCTGAACGTCAGCATAAGTTACACTAAAAAACGATGATGCAGCCTTTCCTTGAAGCGGTTCGGCGCATCGCACCTTTCGGCATCGTCCTGCTGCAACGGGACGGTGCCTTTTTATTTGTCAAATCGGACCCGGATTGCCATGCGAAACGGCCCTGTGCTTTTCCGAAGTCCTTTTTGTGCTCATTCCTGTGTGTGTAGATTCGTAAGCCTGCACTCCTGCCCACGGCACAAGCCGCGTTCTCTCGCCGACACTAACGAGTTCTCCAAACTCTCCGGCAGCCATCTTGCTGCGAATCGTGGCACATGATACCCCGTACCGCTCTGCAAGCTCTTTTGCAGTGTACAGTTCCTTGTGTCCTGCGCTCAGGCGCTCAGTTAATTTGTCAGCCAGAATGTCAAGCAGTCTATCAACCATTTCGTCCACCAAATTCACCTCCCCCACTTGTTGATGTGGCATCTTCAAAATCAAATCGTCCGCCGGGAGCGCTCAAACGCTTTGATGTCTTCAGCGCTGACCCTGTACTCCTTTCCGATTTTGATTGCGCCGAGCTTCTTCTTACGAATCCACTCCCATACGGTAATAATCTGAACACCGTACCGCTCTGCTACATCCTTGCAGGTATACAGTTCCCCCATGAACGTCCTCCTTTCTTTGTATAGATTTATAGTTGTGTTTTGTTTGGTTTTGTGATATGATAATAGTGCAAATCAAACAAATCACAAAACCACCTGTCCATATCACACAAAGCAGTTTTGTTTGTTGTGTGTTTTGTGTGGTATGGCTATACTATACCACGCATTTTGTTTGGTGTCAACGGCACTTTGCGTGTTTTGTGTGGTTTTGTCTTTTATGCACAAAATCAGGCGGTGTAGTATGGATATATTGTTAGAAAGAATCATTGAGTGCATCGGGCCGCGGCACGGTGCCAAGAAAGAACTTGCGGAGCATCTTGGAATTCACCCCAACGTCATCACAAATTGGCTGAACGGTCGAAACAAGTCCTATCGGCGCTATGTGAATGAAATTGCCGCTTTTTACGGTGTTTCCGTTGATTATCTTTTAGGGAATGCCGATTCAAAAGAAAAACAGCCCGACTCTCAAAATGAGAATCAGGCTGTCAAGGATGAACTAATTGCCTTTTATGGGGATGTAAAGGATGATCTTACCCCCGATGATATTGACGATCTTATGGTCGCTATGCGCGCAAAGGCCGAGCGGAACAAAAAAAAGAAATCAGGTGTGTAATGCATGAACACAGCCGTTTGCTGTATGTATGATGATCTGGAAGCTTTGAACGTAGACGTTGTGGATGTTAAACTCAAAAACAATTTCGCAATCGCGTTCTTTGACAATTTCCTTGTCATTGATCGCAGCAAATGCAAGACCGCCGCACAGGAACGCACTGTGCTGGCGCACGAAGCCGGGCATTACATGAGCGGTGCTTTTTACCGCGCCTATAGTCCATTTGAAGTCAAAGAACAGGCAGAGCATCGGGCATTCGCCGCATCTGTCGAAAAGTATCTCCCTGTTAACGAAATCCTGAATTGCTACAAGATGGGCATGACAGAAAATTGGGAGATTGCCGAATATTTCAACCTTGAAGAAGAATTTGTTGAAAAAGCAGTACATTATTGGACTGATTGCAAAGGCATAAATTTTAATTGCTTATAAACGAAAAAACGCCCCCGGTGCTACCAACACCGAGAGCGTTCAAATAGATTGGCTTACTCAAAAAGAGCAGTCACAACCGACACTGTGATTATACCTCTTTTGGGTAGGCTTGTCAAAGTGTACCCAAAGGAGGTTATTTTATTATGGCAAGACTCAAAAAAAGAAAAGATGGCCGCTATCAACGCAAGGTGACATTGTCCAACGGGAAACAGAAATTTGTATACGGCAAAACGATTGCTGAAGTCAATGCCGCTGCAAATGCACTAATGAGCCAAGATACCGCCGGGCTTGAAGTTGGAGATCACACATTGGTGGGCGAGTGGGCAAAAATATGGTTGAAAAACTATAAGTCCGATTTACGGGCTTCAACCATCAAAATGTACCGAGATAGCTATAATCTCCACATCATGGAGCAGATCGGATATATGGAACTCCGAAACGTAAAACCTGTTCACATCCGACAGGTTATGGCCAGCGTTGCATCCAGATCAGAAAGCCTGCAACGTAAAGTTCTTCTGACTATGCGCCAGCTTTTCGAGGAAGCACGTTTGAACCACCTGATTATTGATAATCCTACTGAGGGCATCAAAATCACCCCTCACGCTAAAGCAGAAAAGAAAAAGGCTTTGCTTCCCGATGAGGTCGATATTCTGATGAGTGTAGTCGTAGAACCACGCGCCCGCGTATTCTGCGCCCTCTGTCTGTACTGCGGGCTTCGCAAGGAAGAAGCGCTTGGATTGCAATGGTCGGACATTCAAAGTAACGCTCTGACCGTCCGGCGTGCTATGACCTTTCTGAACAATCAGCAAGACCCCGTAGATGATCTCAAGACAAAAGCCGCGCACAGGGTCATTCCTATCCCGGACAAGCTCAGAGCCATCTTGCTTGATACACCACACTTGAGCCGATATATTGTTCCCGCATCCAATGGCGGTGATATGACCCGCTCCGCATTCATCCGAATGTGGAACTCTCACGTTGTTTCCCTCGTACCTTTTCCTCTGCACCCCCATATGCTGCGGCATACCTACGCAACGACACTTTATCGTGCAAAGGTAGACTTACGCACGGCACAAAAACTAATGGGGCACAGCAGCATTCAGGTCACCGCCGATATTTATACTCATCTGGAACAAGATGATTCGCTCCATGTCGCTGATAAACTGAACGAGTATCTTTCCGGTAAATCGGAAAACTCTGCAAAAAGTAGTCAGAAAGTAGTCAAGCTCGCTATCTGACACAAAAAAAGAAGCCACACAGCACGTTTTTCAACGCTACTGTGTGGCTTTTCTGGTGCACCTCCAGGGACTCGAA
>DHJV01000010.1 GCA_002404515.1 Lachnospiraceae bacterium UBA4711
TAGGTAAACGAGTAAAACAATGCCGGGAACGCCTCGGAATCTCGCAAGAAGAGCTTGCGGAAAAGACCGGGCTGACTGCAAATTATATTTCTACGGTTGAACGTGGTATGTCGTTTCCTCGCTGTGAGAAACTGATCATTCTTCTCAATGGGCTTGAGGTTTCGGCAGACGCGATTTTCTGTGATGTCCTGGAGCATTCGACAAGCTATAAATCGTCTGAACTCTCGGAGAAACTTGCTTCGTTGCCTCCACAAGCACAGAAGCGCATTTTGCAGATGGTTGAGCTGATGATCCAGCAGGAAACGGCAGATAATGGCTGAATCCGTCATGGGCTGCGTGATTTTTTCACGCAGCCTTCTTTCTTTCCTTATTTCGACAGAATATTTCATATCTCCGTGCTATACTATGTATTAGAGACACAGAAACAACCTTTAATACATAGTCAGGAGATGAAAAAGAAAATGAAGACCTGTGCTTTTACCGGGCATCGTCCGCAAAACCTCCCGTTTGGTTTCAATGAGGAAGACGAACGCTGCATAGACCTCAAAAAAACTCTCAGGGAGCAAATCATCAATCTTATCGAAAATGAAGGCGTCACGCACTTTATATCCGGAATGGCAATCGGTGTAGATATGTATGCCGCTGAGATCGTGCTGGGTCTAAAAGCATCCTATCCGGGAATTACACTTGAAAGCGCCATCCCATGCGAAAGCCAAGCCGCAAAGTGGTCGGAAGCTCTAAGAGATCGGTATTTCGACATTGCTTCCAAGTGCGATAAGGAAACACTAATTCAAACCCGTTACACGCCCGACTGCATGGACAAGTGCAACCGTTATATGGTTGATCATGCGGCTGTCCTGATCGCAGTTTGGGATGGAAGCCCCAGCGGAACCGGGAAGACGATCAACTACGCCTTGCGTCAGGGCAAGCCAGTTGTGGTCATCAATCCTCGTTCTTTGAACATTGAGCGTAGATAGAGTGAGAATAAGACGAACGAAGAGCCTCTGTCGATGCCCGGTTTGGGTATCGGCAGAGGCTCTTTTTTTGTGTCCGCATTTTTTCAATTTTGTAAAATCGCTGCGAGACCGCAGCGATTTTCTAAAAAGTGTTGCAATTTCGCAGCGAATATGCTATAATAAATATGGTGAGGTGGTCGCATGAGCAATATAGGTGATTTTCTCAAGAAACAGCGAGAAAAAAATGGACTGAGTTTGAAAGATGTCCAAAAGAAAACCGGAATTAGCAACTCAGTTCTCAGCCGCATAGAGAATGACAAAAAGCAATCCGGCGCAAGTCCAATCGTTTTGCGATCTCTATCCAAACTGTATGGTTGCAGCCTCATCGAATTGTTCATTATGGCGGACTATCTGGATGACGAAGCACTTTCTTCCTACGAGCAGGTTTTCCGTAATTCTGATCTGCTTACTGATGATGAAAGAAAAAACATCCAAGAACAAATTGACTTGTTCACGAAAGGAAGGAAGAGACAATGATTTTCAAATTAGGAGAGCTCTTTTGCGGACCTGGAGGTCTTGCATGGGGTGCAACTCATGCCGATATAGGAAACCCAGAATATAAAATCGTCCACGCTTGGGCAAATGACTACGATGAGAACACTTGCAAAACATATCGTCGAAATATTTGCCCTGATGTTCCGTCGAGTGTTTACCATGCTGATGTCAGAAAATTCGATTTGACTAAGTTGTCTCCGATTGACGCATTTGCATTTGGATTCCCTTGCAATGATTACAGCGTTGTCGGTGAACAAAAGGGCATGGATGGAGTCTATGGTCCTCTTTATTCCTACGGAGTTAAAGTATTGAAGCTGTATCAACCACAGTGGTTCCTTGCGGAAAACGTAGGTGGACTTCGCAACGCAAATGATGGCAAGGCATTCACCAAGATTCTTGACGAAATGCGAAAAGCCGGATATAAACTTTATCCAAACCTATATAAGTTTGAAAACTATGGTATTCCGCAGGCTCGGCACAGAATCATTATTGTGGGCATCAGAAATGACATTGATGTCGAGTTCAAAATCCCCTCATACGCTCCGTATGCAAAGATCGACAATACTTGCAAGACCGCAATCGAAGTCCCGCCCATCCCCGCTGATGCCCCTAATAACGATGCAACAAAGCAGTCTGCAACCGTTGTTGAAAGGTTGAAGTATATTAAACCGGGGCAAAACGCTTTCACTGCCGATTTGCCCGAAAATCTGCAGCTGAATATTTCCGGCGCAAAAATCAGCCAGATTTACAAAAGGCTTGACCCAAACAAACCCGCATACACGGTTACTGGGAGCGGGGGCGGAGGAACGCACATTTATCACTGGGCAGAACCTCGCGCACTGACTAACAGAGAACGTGCAAGACTTCAAACTTTCCCTGATGATTTTGTGTTTGAAGGAAACAAGGAAAGTGTACGCAAGCAAATTGGCATGGCTGTACCGTGCCGTGGCGCGAAGATAATCTTTGAGGCAATATTGAAAAGTTTTGCTGGCATTCCATACGACTCGATGCCCGCCAATATTGATGAGTAAAAACATCGGCATGACTTTGTGGTCATGCCGATGTTTTTATACAGAAAAGTCCATATAATATGTTTCTTCATCCAATTTAATAAAAGTGACATCGGTTCGTCCATAGCGATCAAGAGCGTCACGAGAAACGTATTCACCGTTTGCAAGCCCTAAACGATTTCGGAAATATTCTCCTAGATCGCTGTTCCGTGCCGGAGTAGTAATTGCTTTATCGTTTTGCTGTTCAATCCGCAGAATCAGTTGGTGACGATCATCGGTAATTGCTGTGAAATGCCTTTCTTCCAGTGGAAAGAAGCCGCTTTTCGCTATACGCCTCGGAAGATGAATATACGCTTCGTTTGGATTTCTATTAGGTCGCTGTCCCCAGTTTAGTCCAGAACGTCGTCCCGGTTCGCCGTTTCTTGCCAGAAGGCTCAGTTTGACCGATTTATAGAGATGCTCTGTCTGTCCAATATCTTCTCGCAGTGCATTTTCGCGGTCTAAAACAGGATGTGTCGGATGAATAAGCACATACTCTTCTACTTCGGCATGATTCGCGTAAATGCTTCGCCCTGTCAGCTCTTCATAATAGCGCATTGCCTCGGCTGGATCGCATTCAGATATGACTTCCTGCCTATGATGCCCAACAAATGATCCCTGAACAAAGTTTGCAGACCCCATAAACGCAGAGATAGGTATTCCACCTTTTGCCCAGATATAAACATTAGAATGAACAGCAGGATTATCATAGATATAGCTACATTCTAATTTTGAAATCTCAGGCGGCTTACTGTCATGCAAAAGTTGTATAAACCCCTCGTGAACGCTGACACTCACTCCGTCATAAGGAATCATTCCTACCATCAAAGATATTTTGATGGGGCAGTGTGTACGTTTATCAAGGTTTTTCATGTACCATGACAGCATTGTCGGAGTGGCGTATGCAGATACAATGTACAGCTCATCAACATCATCGGATAACGGCTCAAACAGCAGTCTCAATGCTATATCTTCATGAATCAACAACGCTACACCTACTTCCGTTTATATTTCTAAACGCTCTGAGATTGCTTGCATAACCATATCGACACATTCGTCGAGATGTTTCTTAATCTGCCATTCCCAAAGACGGATTACTCGCCAACCATCACTTTCAAGTTCGGCAGAGACCTCTTTGTCGCGCTCCATGTTCCGCTCAATCTTTGGAATCCAATAATCTCTATTTGACTTGATACGTTTGTTTCGATTTTCCCAGTCATAACCGTGCCAGTAGTCAGAATCACAGAAAATAGCTATGCGGTATTTTGTCAAGACAATATCCGGTTTCCCGATGAGTTGCTTGTAATTTTTGCGGTATCGAACGCCTTTGTGCCACAGTGCCTTCCGCAATGCCAACTCAATACTGGTGTCTTTGCATTTTATAGCCTGCATATTCTTCCGGCGCTGTTCAGGAGTTAGATCATCCATGTCGTTTCATTCAGCTCTCTTCTTCCTCTGCTTCTTCTACATCATAGTAGACAACATCTTTAGGAAGCCTGATATTGGGAACCCAAAGCTGACGCCCATTCCATCCTTTGCGTCCAGTCATCTTGTACATCGTGAGTACAACTTTATCTTCAAAAGAGGCTCCCAGACTCCAATCATTCGGAGACAGCAATGCACCAGTTCCTTTTGCAACATCTCTGTTGCGTCGAACGATAAGAACACCTTGAGCAGATGGCTGTTCAGCAAGCATTGTGTCAAGAATCGAGACAAAGCTACTGACATTGAAGTCTTCCGCAGAGGAAATGTGAGAGAAAATCTCCTTCATCAAGCGGAGATTAACTTGATAGGAAGGCTCTGCGTCGTCGAAAGGAGCAAGAAGGGCATCAAGCTGTTCAATGGTCGTGTTATCCGGATCAAACGGGTAATAGTTTGTTCCACCAGAAAGCATGAAAACTTTTTTCTTGTCCAGAACATTTGCACGAGTAGGGTTCAGCCCCTCCGGATAGAAGATTCGGATTTTTTCTGCGCCCTGCTCAATTTGGGCGATAATGGAGTTGTTTGTCGCGTTAATATCCGCAAAGAGTTTGTACAACGGCTCGTCAATAAAGACCTCCATCATTCCCGGATCACGGTCATAGCCAAACATTCGGCTATGCTGCCACATCGTGTCAGCCTGCGGCTTTTTGCTCGTTCTTGTGTAATATATTGTATGGAGGGCTGGGAATGTTACCCCGCGGCCGAGGGTGTTACCGCCAATAACGATGTTTGAGCCAGATGAATACTCCGAGCTGTCCACTTCGTTCTTCCCATTCATAACGAGGACTTTGACACTGTTGCTATTGAGCAATTCTTTCGCTTCGTTAAAAAGAGAATCAAATGTGACTCGTTCTTTCCTCTGCGGATGCAGATGGTCATATTCTTTCAGGAGTTCATCCCTAAACTCGTTTTCAAGATGTTCTTTGCACCAAAGCAATTCGTCTGTCATCGCTTTTGCATACTTTCCATGAACGGCTTGCCGGACGCTCGGATGGACTAAGCAGTTTGAAGTTTTCCCTCCTGATGCAAGAATCTGGCTGGAAACAGCAAGATGTCGTATAACCACTTGATGCTCTGGCTTTTTAACCGTTTCGAGAAATTTGATACAGTCGGACGTCTTGTTCTTCGGAAAGAAAAAGTCTCCACCAAGATAAGCCTCACCCGGCTCAAAATAATAGGTAAAATAGGGGTGCCAGCCCGATGCCATAGTCTGCAAAAGAATTGCTTGAGGGGTACCTGTTACCTGCAAGTAGATGCTGCTCGATGCTCCGTTTTTGATAGCGTCAAGATATTTGTTAATCGACGATTGCTTATTCCTATTTACAAGCGTGTTGAGAGAAGCTGCATCTGCCTCGTCATCAATGATAAAAAGAGGGTTTCCCTTCATAAAGCCGGTAGACGCAAAGACATTAGCCCACAGTTTCAAAACGCGATAATTCTTTTTGAGGACAACAATAGCCGGTTGAAGCAAACTGTTTTCGATAAAGAGACCGGAATCGTTCTCACCGCAAACACAGAAGCCGGTAAGGTCTGCTTTAACGCGATCAAGCGTTTGCTGCTGCAGAACCACATTATCAGTTGTCAACAGAACAAAAGCAGGAAAGCCTAAATCGGCAGCTTTGCACATGATACCAAACATCTGACCTGTTTTTCCAGATTGAACATTCCCGAAAAGCAGTCCAATCTCATGACTGCAAAATGAAAAGCTCTTGATGTAACGGTTCCCGACATCCTCAGCTGTATGAGAAATCGACTCTGCAAGTTTTTCGTTTCCACGGCTTGATATTGTTTTGAGATAGGTTTTAAGATACTGCATTACTCATCATCTCCTTCGTCTTTTGCCGCCTCGAAGGACAAAATCCATACATCAAGCAAAGTGCCGTCTTCTTCCTCCATTTTCTGCGTTGTTTTTGTAAGCACAAGAGTGTTGCACCCATAAGCAGACAGCATTTCCTTTGTAATCATACCCTGCCGATCTCTATCAGCCTGTGTATCATTTACAGGTGTCACAAGTCCTGCTGCGGCGAGCCGTCCCTTGATCCAACGCCCCATAATCAGCTCATCACCGACCGCGCTGAATTGTTTATTACCATCGCTCGTGGTATGTGCTTTGAATGTGTACCCATCGTCCGTAACAACAGCAAAGGTAACGTTTTTCTCAGGATAGCCCTCCTGTGTGGTTATCTTTTTATTTACGGTGAACTGCGTTTCATACCAGTCACGAGATTTTCGTGCACTTCGAGGTGCGGCGTAGCTGACATTTAGATTGGATTTTGTATAATGACGATTATCGTCCATGTGCCGTTCAGCATACGCAGGAACTTTGATCGGCAGAATAAACGATATATCTGTCATGTGCTTCTTGTACAGCTCCGTCTGCGATGTTGTTATCTGCTCAACAAGGTCAATTCCCGTTAGTGATGTATTGACCTCTCTGATAAGCGTAAGGTCCGTAAATGTGTCAAGCCTTGCAGAACAAGAGGGACTTTGAATCTGACGAATATGCGTGGCAAGCTCATAGCATTCAGTCGGATCTTCGGTTATTGCAGATAACTCATATTGTCTCCTATTAGAAGCCTCAAGTTTAATTACTCCAAGGTTCGCCGAACCGATGATAACAGATATAACCTCGCCTTCCTCATTGTAAAAAGCATAGGTCTTTCCGTGATATTTGAAAGCACGGACAAGACGAATTTCGCCTATGCCATCGTTGACCCAACGCTCGTTGATTGCCATCGCAGTATGATAGATCGCTTCCGGGATTCCTTCAACATAGTACATTCCTATCGTTAGAATTACCTTGCGAATATTTGAAGCTCGAATGATTTCATCCAGTTCTACGAGTGATGCTTTCGAGACATAACCCACTGCAATTTCGATAGAGGAAGCTCGTTCTGACTGTTCACGAAAGCAGTCTGCGACGCTCATCTGTCCGTCCTCAAGACCCATCGGTAGAATATTGGAATATAGAATCTTCATTTATCTTCCTCCGTTCCATCAGTGCTTTGTACATCAACCTCTTGGCGGGTAAACTCCATAATATCGGTTATCTGGCAACCCAGTGTATTGCATATTTTTTCGAGGACTTCAAGTGAAACGTACCCATTTCGGCTCATTCGTGAGACGGTGCTTGTCGCAATTTGTGCAGTCGTACTCAGTTCGCCCTTTGTCATGTCCCTGTCGATCAACAATTTCCAGAGACGTTTGTATGATACTCCCATTCAAGAATGACCTCCGCCAATATAGACTCAGAATAATTATAGCACAAGATGCGCCATTTTTCAATTCTGCGCGCTGAAAAGTCACAATTTATTTGCAGTTCTCGTCAATAATACGCACATAGTGAAAGAAGCTGAGGCAGATAAACTGCCTCAGCTCCGGATTTACTCCAATTCATTCTTTGCACTGTGTTCTTGGTCACGCTCTGCGCTTGGCTTGAGGAAATCGTCCACGTTTGCCTTCAAAGTGTCGATCATCCGTGCTTCCTTTTTGAGCTTCGCACGTTCATCATAGAGCCGCTGTTGCTCCTCAAGAAGTCGCTGCTGTTCCGCTTGCAACGTCTTCAAGCTCGGCAGTTTTTCATCGCCTTGCATGGCAAGCAGTGTACTCCGCGCCGCTTCAAAAATCACAAGCTCGGCTTCGTGCTTTGCCTTGAACCCCGGCTTGTCTTTCGCCTTCTGGAAGGCATCATATACGGGCTTGAGGCGCTGGTAGTTGGAGATGTTTTTGATAAGCGGCTGGACTTCC
>DHJV01000075.1 GCA_002404515.1 Lachnospiraceae bacterium UBA4711
GAATGAGGCGAAGTTTTGGGTGAGGGTGCCACCATACATATTAAATGCGCTAGATGTGTACTCCACATACACACCACCGCCTTCGTTTGAGACAGAGTTGCCGCTGATCGTGCCGCCGTACATATTAAATACACCTCCACCCACAGATATGCCAGTACCGGTGTATGTGGTGGTGCCGTCTTTCGTGCCGTGGGTAATGGTTCCGCTGCCTTTGCAGTCACACAGAGTAAAGGCACCCGCTGTTACAGCAATGACATCATTGTCCGCTTTCATCGTGATACTATGCCCGTTGAGACAGAGGACGATATTTTGGCCATAATTGAGCCTCCATGTATCGCCAGTCAACTCTATGTTATCCTCCAGATAGTAGCAGCCTGCTGCCATGTTAGATTTGAGTTCGTCCGCACTACTAATAGGTGTCCATGTCACATTTTCATGCCCATCCGTGTGACTACAGCTCTTACCGCAGATAGGGTGGTTATGCTCTTCTGCCTGCATCGCCATAAGCCCGTTCAAAGCCGCGCACAGATTCTCATAGCGTGTCATATCCAGTCCGGCAATCTGCTCGTCGGTCAGCTCCGCCAGAGCCTTGTCAATGGCGATCAACTGTGCCTGAAGCTCGTCCGCATTCTCCACTGTCGCCTCATCCGGCAGCGCATCGATAAGTGCCTGTGCAGCCTCTACCGCCGCATCCTTTTCTGCATCCTGCTCATCAGCGGTTACGTCGCCCGCATTTACATCGCCTGTGTTGCCACCGCTGATATTCGCATCGCCCGCATTTACATCGCCTGCGTCGCCACCACTGACATTCGCATCGTCCGCGTCACCGCCGCTGATACCATTATTGTTGATGTCATTATCAACACCGGTAGTGTAGATGCCTGTGCCTTCGCCGCTCTGCACCCCCTGTTCTGCCACTCCCTCTGTTCCCTCTGCAAATGACACCGTAGGCGCCATCGAAAGGCATAAAGCAAGTGCCATAAATAGACTAAACACTCGTTTCTTCATAAAATCCTCCTCGTATTATATAAACTTACCCCGTATAAAAACGTATTTGTTCCTTACAAGCTTTTCACATTTGATTATACAACATCCACACCAGCACAAGTCAAGCTTTTTTTCGACCTCCGGCTCATCATGCCTAAAAGGCATTGATCTCATCAATAAACTTAAGGACAGCTTGTGAGTATGGAATGTTCCTGCGCCATGCGATGACGGTCGGCATATTTAGCGCAGGCGAAAGTTCGCGATGCACCAGCACATCTTCNNTGCCTGCCGTGATTTCTGGGTACAGTTTTTTCTGCACAAGCAGGTCCGTTCGCCAGTACCTGCCAGCACCCTCGATGGAGATCGGATAACCAAGTCCCTGCATCGCCATGATTCCCGCATTTGTACCGAGATTGCTTGTAAATGCTATGTTCAGCTTCACAAAATCCTTGCCGAACCAATTTGCAAGCTCGCTTTGCACTCCCGACCGTTCCGGCAATATCAGCGGCAACGGCAATAAGTCTTCTTTCGTAATGTATGATTTTTCCACCAACGGATCATCCGGTCGCATTCCAACAACCCAGTGGTCGCTCTCCGGGAAACGGATATAATCCAGCCCTTCCAGATTCACCGGCTCCATGTATAGCCCGATGTCTACCAGACCTTTGTTCATCATCTCATAGATTATATCTGCCGTTCCGGTATGCACCCGGATCTGAACCATCGGATATTTTGCACGGTACCGCTCACAGATCTGTGCCAATATCTCCACTGCTGCGAACTCGCCGCATCCAATCGTGATTGTTCCATCAACAACCTGACTTTCCTTGAATTCCTCCCGGATCTTATCTTCGAGATCGATGATTTCAAGTGCACGCCGCTTGAGCAGGATTCCCTCGTCGGTCAGCGTAACATTCCGTCCGCCACGGTTAAACAACACGGTTCCAAGCTCTTCCTCCAATGCCGCAAGCTGCCTAGACAGCGTTGGCTGTGTGATATGTAATTGCTCCGCCGCTTTCGTGAAGCTCTGCTCCTTCGCCACGGTCAGAAAATAGCGTAATACCCGAAGCTCCATTTACGTTTCTTCTCCTTGTTATACAACGAAATGCTCTTATGCCCATTATTGTATGTCATTCAATACCAACAAGTCAATCATCAGCATAGAAGTTCATCCGAAATAATTCGATTCCCAACACTGCATTATATCCAGTTGCAGCAAACACACTGAATCGCTCCACGACACCAAAATAATCTTTCGGCACAATATTCATTCCCAATGCACCCACCATCATCATGCCAAGTGCAATCGCTGCAAAAATACCATATGAACGACAGCTTTTATCTTTTGCCCCTGCAATGATGATTACAACAAGGGATACTATAGACAATAAAACAACTGCCGCTGTTGAGAAAATATGCATCTTATCCTGAAATGTCCCGGCATACCCGCTGTCACTCAACGGGAACATGCTAAATCCTACTGCTGACACCCACTCCATAATGGTAAACAGGTAGATGCCTACCCGCAAAAGTCTGGTTTTCTTCCCCTGAATCCCTACGCATACCATCATGACACACACCAGCGTACATAGGCTATACAGGCTACTGAGCTGATTCCATAACCGAAGCGACGGAGCATTCGATGCACTAAGATCACTGACCGCCTGAGCCATCCAGTTATAGCCGGGATAGGCAAGTGGTGCAAATACCACGGCTGCCATATACGACAAAAAAGCTACAATTCCAAGCAAGCCGCAATAATTTAATAAATTCTTTTTCTTTCTCATTCTTCATTCTCCTCAAAAAAACACTTCAGATAACCATCCAAAGACTTACCATCCATAATTACAGCAATGTGCCAAAACTGTTTTTCTGAACAGCGGATTTTCTTTCAGATATGGCATTTTCAGTTTTTCACAAACCAGATTCGTAATCACTGTAATATCTGTTGTTTTTTCAGCTTCAAGAATCATTTGCACCTGTTCATCCAGCGTACGAATGATATGTTCTGCATCATCGATTTTTTCATTTATATCCGAAGCTGAGTAAGTTTGATCCCATGCTGGATAATAATTGCAGATTCCGTTCAAATCCCTGATTTTCTGTAAAGTACTCAATTCATCACACACATTGATATAGATTGGGATATCCCCTTTAACGGGAATTGCATCACCAAGAAACAAACTATTGCCCATCCGGTAAGAGACTTCGTCCACCGAATGTCCCGGTGTTGAAATCACTTGAACATTCAGATTATCTTCCAAAGAAATCAAATCTCCATCTCGTACTTCCACATCAACCTTAGCGGATCTTCCAACAAGTTTGTAAAAATTAGGAATCGGACGCTCCTGATACTGAAGATCAATATTTTCTATCCAGATGCGTTCGCCCTGACTGGCATATATTCTGGCGCTGGTATGTTCCTGAAACCATGCTGCTGTCCCAATATGATCAGGATGTGCATGTGTCAGAAAGATAGCCCTTACTTCCGATATATCCCGACCAATCGTTTTCATATATTGTACAATCTGTTCCTCACTTCCATTTACTCCAGAATCGACCAGATAGCAGGATTTACTTTCTATCAAATACACAAACACATACCGTTTTACCTGTTCTGTAACTGAGAAATCAATTTTGATTTGATGTACTTTCATATGCTCCCTCCATTCCCTTTTTTTCTTCTGCGTTCTGCAATCCTTCGGTTTATCTTATCTGCTTCTTCTTTTTCCAGATACCACTTCACAAGGTATGAAAGCACGTCACAAACTGCCGTAGAAATCAGTATTGCAACATAAACTATTTTAGGAACGCTGTCTCCCATAATAAGGTAAATCACCGCACACATTGCGATTTCCAATACAACAAGTTCAATTCCTCTCTGCCACAGGAGCTGTGGAATTGTCATATCTTCCTTCAGATAGATGGGAATACATGGGAGCATACATATGAGCGCCAACCCAAACGGCAGGAAAAAATAGACAAAACGAATGCTGATATTTCTTGCGAATAAACTGCCAATCACAGCCATCGCAAATGTACATTCTGCCACAACCGTTATGTAATCAAATAAAAATTCTCTTTTCGGATCAAATTCTTTCATCGTCGTCCTCCTCCATAAAGCAATCTTCAATTTCCTTGGCATATCTTCGCGTAATCAGTATTTCTTCTCCATTTTCCATTCTGGCATACAACCTTCCGTTCAATGCAGTTCGTACGGAAATAATATGCTCAACATTGACAAGCATCGTTTTGGATGCTCTGCATATATTTCTTCTGCTGACCTTTTCTTCCACTTGATTCAGTCTGCCTTTGATTTCATAAACACTGTCCACAGTATATGCAAATACCAAGCCATCTACCGTCTCAAAATACAGAATGTCCTCGACTCTGACAGATACTTTTTCCTTGGTCTGCTTATATCCAGTCAGACTGTCCCCTTTATGCCTCACATATTCTCTTATCTCTTCAAAGTCCTTCGTAAGTCTTACATACGCAAGAGTTACTCCCTCTTCCTCCGGACTTTTTACAAGTTTTTCCGTCACTCTCATATGTCTTTCCTCTCCCGCTCTCATCCCATCTATTCCTGTGCTTTATTCCTACTCTCTGACACTTGGGATTTCATGAATTACTCTATCGTGAATTGATTTCATTGTCTACATGCAGACAACTGACATGCATAAAATGGATGCCAAGATGCATGATGATAGCGATTTTCTGCAAAAAATAAACGACCATTTACTTTTTAATCTTAGTAAACAGTCGTTTATCCGCCAAATATTTATTTCAAATTACTTTTTCTCCATCACGCAGATTTTATTTGAAAAATTCCGCACAGCAGGCACTTTTCCAAGCACCTTGTAGATCGGCATCAACACCTTCATTCCCTCAACCAGACTGACATCGCACTTATTCTTAAAACGCGGAATCACCTGTTCCAATGCCGCACCATTTTTCACGCCCCATGAAAACTTCGCCGCACTCTTCTCAATGGACTTCTCCTTGATATGCTTTACTACAAACGGTGACATCGTCTCTACAAATACGACTGCTTTCGGGAACTGCTTGTCAAGGATATCGAATATCTGCTTGACATCTACTTCGGACAGATACATCGTCAAGCCCTCAATGATCACCAGCACCGGCTCACCATGATATTCGATGTCATCCATATAGCTTGCGTCCATAGCAGATTTTGCGATCTGGAAGATTGGCCCCTGCTCTTCGAAGAAACGGCGACGGATCTCCATTGTCTCCGGCAGATCAATGTTATACCAGCGGTCGTATTTTCCCTCCATCCGATAGCAGCGCGTATCCATACCGCATGCGATATTCAGGACAACAGCATGTGAATAGTGCGACAGAAAATCTCCGACCAGCTTATCAAGCACGATTGTCCGCGCGATTACGCCCAAGCACATCGCCTTGTCGCTTTCCGCCTTGGAGAAATCATAATCCAGACGGGATACAACCTCGATTGCCCGCTCATCGTAGATATGATGATTCGGTTTCTTCGACTCCTGCGCTCTCGCATATAATGTCTGCAGCATTGTCTCCGGAACTCCCTGTACCTGTATTTTTGTTTTTTCGTTCATGTGATTGCCTCGCTTCCTTTTATTCGTCTTGCTTCTACCTGATTCTGGTAAGTTTTTATTATTTCTCGACATAACAGTTGTTACGATTTGTTATGTTATAAAAAATGAGCTCCACAGTGGTCAGCTGCGAAGCTCATTTAAGTCCTGTATTAATTTTTCAGTTCCACCGGCGGCATAAATGCCGATCTTCTCGGTCAAATATAAGCTATGTTCCATATCATAATTTCCCTTCAATATCTCCAGACATCCATCCAATCGAACCTTCGCCAGTATCGAAATGAGCGCCGGATCTGGCGTTTCCAGCATCCTGCTCTTATAGAACGTCTCGATTGCCTGCTCCATCATCGACTCGATCACCGAGCGATACTGCTCATAGCAGCTTCCCTGCACCTTCTCCATCACGAGAATCGCTTCGCGCCGATGTTCGAGCACAAACCGCATCATCTGCACATCCAGCTGCGCCCCATTCTCCGGTTCTTGCAGTTCCTGCTGCATCAATGTCTTCTGTAGCAGCTCATACTGTTTCATCAGCGGCTCTAAGATTGTCCGAAGCAATGCTTCCTTATTTTCAAAATGAAAATACATCGCGCCTGTCGTGACGCCCGCACGTCGGCATATCGTCCGAAGGCTCGCTTTTGCGTATCCATTTTCATAGAATTCCTCCAGCGCCGCCTGCTTGATCTTTTCGATTGTCTGTTGTTTTTCATCTACCATAACACTTGTTATGTTAGTCTACTCTAACTTATTTGTCAAGTCTGTTTTTGAATCCGGATATTTGACCAGATCGTATAATTTCCCATATTTGCCTAAATCCCGTACACCGTCAAGCTGCATGCCAAGGTGCATGTATTTGTCGCATTTTGACTTCGCATCTGTCTCCAGAAGCACCGGAACCTGCAACCGGTTGCCTTCTGCGTAGGCAAGCTCCATCACCTTCCGCATATAGCCCTGCCCCTGATATTGTTCCGGCACACAGATCATGCCGACGAATATATAAGGTTTCTTTTCCTTTTTCATCCGATCCTGCAGCGACGTTCCACCCTTGGAAACTACCTTTCCCATCTGAATCAATTCTTTCAGGCTCATCGAGCGAAACAGTGCTTTTACAAGCTGCATGCTCGCTCTAAGTTTCAATTTCTGTCCCGGCACCTTGTAAGCAATATAACCCTCGCCCCGCTCGCTTGTCGCATAGAGCATACCACCTTCAAATGCCATCCGCACATACCCCGAAATATACGTTGCGACTGCATCCTTGCTACGATAAAATGCGCCCATGCCGACTTCTTCTCCATAATCATAATATCCAAACGCATGCCCGATCTGCTCTGCCACCTGCGTATCTAACTTTGTTACCTTCATGGTTCTTCTCCCTTCTTTTCTATATACTACTCTTTGTTTATGTCCATCTGGTACGTCAATTTTTTATTTTTATTAGTTAGTTTTATCTAACTGATTCTATCATAGCCTTATAAAAAAAGGAATACTTTTGTATATACCTGACAAAAACTATCAAAAATTGTGATTACTGGTTAAGTTAAAACCGAATAGCCTGCATCTGCATGATGGCTTATTGCACAAAAAAGAGTCAACATCTTGTGATAAATACCATCACCAGGATGTTGACTCCTCTTATGATTTGGATATGTATTTTTATAGTTTCATTGCAGCTATGTTTTAATTTGCAATCATCCCCAAACTACACTTACATCAGCCTGCAGAACGTCTCCCCAGACTGCTCTACTTACATCAGCTTCCAGAACATTCCCTCAAACCGCTCTACTTACATCAGCTTCCGGAACATTTCCTCAAACTGTTCCAAACTTGCCGGTCTTGGGTTACCCGGTGCACATGCATCCGCTGCAGCAGATTCACACAGGAACGGAAGATCTTCTTCCTTCAGCTTCTCCAGCTTTGTTGGGATTCCAACATCAATAGACAACTGCTGAACCGCATCGATTGCAGCCTGTCTGTAGGTTGCCTGATCCATGCCAGTCGTATCAATTCCAAATGCTTCTGCTATGGATTTATACTTTTCTCCCGTATATTCTTTGTTAAACTCCATTACGATTGGAAGCATCATTGCACAAGCTACACCATGAGGTGTATCGTATACCGCACCAAGGGTATGCGCCATTGAATGTGCGATTCCAAGTCCTACATTCGAATATGCCATCGCTGTTACATACTGTGCAAGTGCCATGCCCTCTCGTCCGTCTGGATCATTCTCTACCGCTTTTCTCAAGTTCGCCGCAATCAGCTTAATTGCCTCCAGATCCAGACAATCCGACAATTCCCATGCGCCTGCGGTTGTATAACCCTCGATTGCATGTGTCAGCGCATCCATTCCGGTTGATGCAGTCAGTCCTTTCGGCATGGATGCCATCATATCCGGATCAACAACTGCCACATCCGGGATATCATTCGGATCAACACATACAAATTTACGCTTCTTCTCTACATCCGTGATTACATAATTGATCGTTGACTCTGCACCTGTACCACCAGTTGTAGGTACTGCAATCGTAAATACCGTCCGCTTTTTCGTCGGTGCAACGCCCTCCAGAGAACGAACATCTGCGAATTCAGGATTGTTGATAATAATACCAATTGCTTTTCCTGTATCCATAGAGGAACCACCGCCAATGGTAATCATAAAATCAGCTTCCGAAGCCTTGTACGCATCGACACCATGCAGCACATTCTCAATGGTCGGATTCGGCTTGATATCGGAATATAACTCATATTCTATACCATTTTCCTTCAGCAGATCGGTCACCTTCGCCGTCACGCCAAACTTCACCAGATCCGGATCAGACGCTACAAATGCTTTCTTAAATCCCTTTGATTTCACAATACCCGGAATCTCATTAATTGCGCCATGTCCATGATAAGAAATTCCATTCAATACAAAACGATTCACTGCCATAATTCATTCTCCTTTCGATCACACAATTCCTGCCTGTATACAAAATCCATATAAAAATTATGTGAAATTTGTATAACAAATTGCTTATTTACAAGAATTATTGTAACACATTCAACAAATTATAGCAAACCTAAGAATGTTCCAAATCCCACAGGAAACCCTACACAATCCTATATATATTCGAGTATTAACAAGCAGATATTATCTGCTTAATCTCTTCTAGCGAATCCGCAAAATAAATGCCCTGCTGCCGCTCCGGTGTCGAGAGTCCCATCTCGATCATATGCGCAAGCAGTGATTTCAGACTTTCATAATATCCATTCAGATTATACAGGATGCACGGCGCGTCCAACTGCTTCAACGACACCTTCGACATCACTTCCGCAATCTCCTCAAGCGTTCCTGTTCCTCCCGGAAATGCAATAAATGCATCCCCCAGTTCGATCATCTTCGTTTTCCGCTCTGTCATATCCTTTGTGACGATAAGTTCTGTCAAGCCGTCATATTGCAGCTGCGCATCCATGAAAAATTCCGGTTCCACACCTGTCACTGCACCACCAGCCTGCAGGACACTCTCTGCAATTTCTCCCATCAGTCCGGATTTTGAGCCGCCATATACCAGTGCATTTCCGCTCGCACCGATCCACGTTCCAAGCTCCCGCACTGCCTGCTTCAGACTCGGATCCTTTCCTTCGAAGGCTCCTAAATATACTGTGATGTTCATATTTTTCCTCGCTTCTGTGTTAGATTCTGAATCATATATTGATATAAATTATAACATCCGGATTTTTCATTTACAATTCCATTCCAAGATTTCTGGTTCTGACAATTCCTGAATTTCTGTTCCCGGCAATATTCTGATTTTCCCTTGTCAATTACCATATTTCCGCCTTGGGCTTTTTCACCCACATTTTCGTCCGAAAACCCACCACCTGGGCGTGGCATCCAGATTTCTCCTCCTTACGCCCATATCTTGCTCATAAATTCATTTTCGACATGCAAAAATGGGCGCAATCCTCTTTATTCAGCAGATTACGCCCATCCTGTGGGTTTTTACGATTCAATTTCCAGATTCACGCCCAAATCGATAATTTCTTCCAAATGTATCAACTATTCACAGAAACTGTCAATATTTCTTCCAAATGCATCAGCCATTCCCAGAAACTATCAATAT
>DHJV01000164.1:0-148 GCA_002404515.1 Lachnospiraceae bacterium UBA4711
CAGAGGAAAATACTCCAATTGTGGACAGGAAGCAGAGAAGTTAGTTGGGGGGAAATATGGTAAAGCAGAGGAAAATACTCCAATTGTGGACAGGAAGTGAAGAAGCAAGTTGGGGGAAAAGTAAGAAACAGAGGAAAATGCTCCAATT
>DHJV01000164.1:281-9557 GCA_002404515.1 Lachnospiraceae bacterium UBA4711
AAGTTGGGGGAAAAGTGGTAAAAAAGAGAAAAATACCACAATAGGGGAATCTACGAAAATTATGTGGAGACGTCAAACGACATGATATAATGGAAAACAAAAAACGGAAATGAACATATAAAAGTCATTTGGTGATGATAAGCTCCAATTGAAAGGAGGACGCATATGTACAGATTTCTAATGATAGAGGATGATATACAGATCTGCGAGGTTGTGCAGGATTTCTTTGCCCGTGAAAGCAAGGAAACGATTCAGGTAGAAACTGCACAGGATGGAGAACTAGGTTTAGAAAAATTCTACGAGAACGAATTTGACCTTGTGCTGCTCGACATTATGCTGCCGGGGATGAACGGACTGGAGCTATGCCGTTATATGCGCAGACGGAGCGTAGTGCCGATCATCTTTCTGACGGCGAAGGACACCGAGCAGGATATGATGCAGGGATATGCGACCGGGTGCGATGATTATATGGTGAAGCCATTTTCCCTGTCTGTCTTATATGCGAAATGTCTGGCGATTATGAAGCGTGCAAAGGGCACAATACGCGAAGACGAGCTGGTGTGTGATACCATCCGTATGAATGTGCTGAAATATCGTGTGACTGTGGACGAGAAAGAGGTAGACCTGTCCCCGAAGGAATTCACGCTGCTCCGGATGCTGCTCGAAAACAAAGGCACATTGTTGCTTCGGGAACGGTTGTTAATTGGCATCTGGGGATATGATTATGAGGGCACAGACCGGTGCGTGGATAACCATGTAAGGAAGCTTCGAAAGCACCTTGGAAATGCAGGCAGGTGCATCAAAACAGTAGTTGGAAAAGGATATAAGATCGAGGAAACGTTACCGAAGAAAGGGGCGTAACATATGAAAGGAAAAAAGAAGAAACTGGCTGGCAGATGGAAGCGGGAAATGCGGAAGTACCGCTGGAATCTGATTTGGAAAGCTATATTAATTAACTGTCTGGCAATTGCGCTATTTTGGGGAGTATGCAGTTGGGTGCGTGGAAAAGCAAATATAGAAATAGGCAGTTATTTTACTGATGAAAGGACGTCTGTGCAGGATTATATAATCAGTGTATTATCGGATTCGGGATTGCTTGAAGAAAGAGAGAAATTAATAGAAAACAAAATTGAATTGAGAGACAGACAGGAGGATACGGATGGATTTTCCTTCCTGAACCGGGTATATGAACTTGGCACGGGAGAACTGATCTATGAAAACCAAAATCAGAAGGCAGATGATAAACTTCAGAAATTTGTTGATGAACGGATAGAGATGATTTCCGGAGCAAATAAACCATATTTTCAGGTTCAACTATATAATTCTGCGGGGGGAGAGAAAACAGAGAGCGGAACCATGGAAGTATTAATATTTGAAGGCATACATAACGAGGCCTTAAAATTACGCGGAGATTATCTAATGTATGGACAGCGTGTATACAATGGGACAGGAAAAGGATATGTAGTTCTGTCGGCAATGTATGCGAATCCCTATACCTGGTATCCGCAGATGTTTCGTATTTTAGTTGTAGGAGCTTATAGTTGTTTGATTTTACTGTTAGGTTCCGTGTTATTGCTGTTGATCAGTTGTCGGCACAAGAAAGCAAAGCTGCTTGGAAAGGAGCAAAATGAGGAGCTGCTGCTCGCCATCGCACATGATGTGCGCGGTCCTCTGATGGCAATCGGCGGATACGCAGAGAACATGGGACAGTTGATCGAAGCAGAAGAGGGCAGACACTACCGGGATGAGATTTTGTCAAATGTCGCATATATGAACTCTATGATAACAAACATGATCTGCTATCTGAAAGATCAGGAGGCAGATAAAGGCGAGAAATCCGCGGTTTCCATCCGGGAGATATTCGAGAAGAAGACTGCGCAATATCAGGATCTGATTGACAAAAACAAGCTGACAATCGAGATTTGCGGAGATGTGAAGCTGCAGACGGATGCGAAGATGTTCGGTTATATCGCGGATAATCTGGTGACGAACGCAGTCAAATACGCAAGGCCGGAGACGAAAGTGCAGATCCGGATCGACAAAGATTCCGTGACCGTGCGGAATCAGGCGGCACATATCCCGGATTGTACGCCGGAAGAACTGTGGAATCCGACCAAGAAGGGGGATGATGTGCGAACCGGCAGAAATGGCGGCGGCATGGGACTTGGCATTGTGCGGCGATTCTTAGATGCCTGCGGGTATACCGGAGAGATCCGGATGGAGGATGGCGTGTTTGAAGTGACAATCAATCTAAAATAATTGGAATAGACGGAACCTTTTCTATGCAGACTGCATCTAACCTATGTAAGACGTTTTACAAATATCCTGAAAATGCGGAAAGGAGTACGCGGTGACAAAGGAAGAATTTGCGCAGGTTGTTCTTGACTCCACGGACAGCCTGTATCGAATATCAAAATCGATTCTGAAAAATGATGTGGATTGCGAAGATGCGGTGCAGGAGGCAATTACGATTGCTTTTGAAAAACTGTACACCCTGCGGAAAGACTGTTATGCGAAAACATGGCTGGTACGGATTGTAATGAATGAGTGCTACAAAATTGCACGTCGCAAAGAACGTGAATATGCGACGGAGCAGTCAGATATGCTGGAACAGCAGGAAAAATCAGAACCAACCGGACTGAAACTGGAACAATCGGATGTGTATCAGGCATTGCTTGCGCTGGAGGAACGACAGCGTGTGGTGTTGGTGCTTTTCTACGTGGAAGAATATTCCCTAAAGGAGATTGCCCGTATCATAAATGTCCCAGTTGGAACAGTAAAAAGCCGGCTGAACCGCGGAAGAAAGCAACTGCGAAAATGGTTTGAGGAGGAATTCGTCTATGAGTGAAATGGAAATGGAACTGAAAAAATGGGCTTGCACAAAGGCACCCACACAATATAAAAAAATAGTAGAACAGGCGGTAAATGCGCAGCTTGTAACGAAACAGGCGGAAGAACAGGAAAAACGGCGAAGTGCAAAGTATATGACTATGAGAAAAATCAGACGTACTGCGATCATTGTTGCGGCTTGCCTGCTCTTTGCGGGCAGTACGGTTACGCTTGCGAATCCGGGCATCTGGCAGGATTTTCTTTCCAGACTTGGGAACAATGCAAAGGATGCAGAGACGTTGATTCAGTCAGATATTGCAGAAGATGTATCTGGGGATCTCTATGAGGTGGAGGATGTGTATCTGGATGGCAGAAGACTGGTATTTACAGCAAAGAAGGTCGACGGAAATGAGATTGCTACGCCACTTAATTGTTCGGATCATGCAAGCGTCAATGGCATCGATTGTATGATGAACGAGTTTCAATACGCCGGAGATGGTATTTATGAAGGCGAGATCTATCTGGCACAGGAACTTGTCGGAACGGATTTGAATGGAGCGGCACTGGAGGTTTCTTTCTCTTTTAATGTCTCAGGAAGCGGAGAGACAATCGAGAAAAAATGGTGTTCCTTTACGATTCCAGCAGATATGACACAAAGTCTGATGGCACAGACCGAACTGTTTCAGAGTGAAAAGGTCGAAATCAAACAGGCAGATGCGCAGGGAAATGTACAAGTTGTCGGAACTGTGTGGGGCGAATTTATAAAGGCTCCATCGGGCGTAGATATGATATTGCATTATGAATTTTCCGGGGCAGATGCGAGAGCACATGCATTTTCGTATATTGGCGGATTCGGGAAATATGATATGTTGTGGGGATATAAACTTGTGGACAGTCAGGGGACGGAGATCGAGGTCGGCATGAATCCGCAGAACGAAGTGGATGAGGCAAATCGGTATTGCATTGATCTGTATCAGAATATAAGTAATCTGGATTACACATCGGATTCGGTGACGATCATCCCTGTGAGCTGTGATTATTACAAGAGCGGCGAATTCGATGGCAAGCCAATCGAAAGCACCGTGCAGGAACATCCGGAGCTTGCCATTAGGATTCCGATGAAGTGAGGGCGATAACAAACCATATTATAAGTTATCATGCGACAGCGTGCTTCGTTATAGTAGAGCAAATCGGATAACTACATGAAAATCGACTGACACAATTCCCATTTATTGTTCTTACAGATCATGTAACTGTTGATAACCGGTGTTTCCAAGTCCAGCAGCGGAATGACGCGGAGCTTGCCTGTCTCTAGGAATGGACGCGCGGTATCCGCAGGCAGAAACGTGTAGCTTTCTGAGCCAAGCAAAAAAGGAATGATCTTGGAACAGTCATCGATTTCCAGCGAAAACTGGTGGTAGCGCGGAAATAAGTTTCGGATGAATTGTCCGACATCCTGCAGGGCAAAATTGCACATCAGGTAATTCTCAGCAATCAACGCCTGCTTCGTGATGCCACGCGCATACATCGTATTATAATAATCCGTCACTAAAATCATCTTATCCTGCTTGTAAACCTCGCAGTGATAGGATGATTTTTTCATTGGAAGGTAGGTGAAGATCACATCGAAGATATCGTTCTGCAGCTGCTCCATCAACAGGTTGGAAAGACCAATTGTGATTTTCAGGGCGTCGTTTGGAAACTGCCGTTGATGTTTTAAAATAATCGGCGCCAGATGACCTTCGTAGATCGAATCAGAACACCCGATGCGAAGGTGTTTTTCATATTTGTGCAGGGAACTGATCTCAGAGAGTGACGCATTTGTCAGTGTGATGACCTTCTCTGCATAGTCCCTGAACTGCTCCCCTTCCACGGTCAGCTCCACGCTGCGGTTGTTGCGCGTGAACAGCGCAATATTCAGCTCTTTTTCCAGCTCGTTGATACGGTTTGTTACGGTAGACTGGGCGACAAAAAGCTGCGCGGCGGTGCGTGTATAGTTCTTCGTATTGGCAAGTGTCAGAAACGTATTTAATGCTTCGATATCCATAAAAACTCCTGTTATTCGTAAATTCGATTATTATTATCAAAATTATCTATTTTACATATAATATAGCATATGCTTATAATGAGTGCAACAAAATTGGATGAAACATCCGAAGGATGGAGGACGGCATATGCAGGAAATCAGACTAAGCAGTAAGACAAACAAATTGGAATTGGACCCATACAGCTATCAGTTACAGGACGTGGAATCCCCGGAGCTTTTCCGAGAGATGTTCCCGTATACTGAGACGCCGAAGATTGCATTTAACTATCGCCGGGTACCTGAGAATATGCCGGAGGATATCTTCATCACGGATACGACATTTCGTGACGGGCAGCAGTCACGCGCACCGTACACAATGGAGCAGATGGTGCACATCTACAAGCTTTTACATGAGCTTGGCGGACCGAATGGCATGATCCGACAGACTGAATTCTTTGTGTATTCGGAGAAAGACCGCAAGGCACTTGAGAAATGTATGGAGTTAGGCTATGAGTTCCCGGAGATCACGACATGGATTCGGGCGAATAAGAAAGATTTCGAGATGGTGAAATCCATCGGAGTCAAGGAGACGGGCGTGCTTGTGAGTTGTTCAGACTACCATATCTTCCACAAGATGGGACTGACAAGAAAGCAGGCGTTAGATAAATACCTTGGAATCGTGTCAGATTGCATTGAAGCAGGACTCCGCCCACGGTGCCATTTCGAGGATATTACGCGTGCGGATTTCTATGGATTCGTTGTGCCTTTTGCAAACCGTTTGATGGAAATGTCCGAGCAAAGCGGCGTACCGATCAAGATCCGTGCCTGTGACACAATGGGATTTGGCGTGCCATATCCGGGTGCATCCTTGCCGCGAAGCGTGTCCGGTATTATCTATGGCTTGCAGCATTATTCCGGCGTACCATCCGAGATGCTGGAGTGGCATGGCCACAACGATTTCTACAAGGGTGTCGTAAATGCGACAACTGCATGGATGTACGGCGCAAGTGCTGTCAACTGCTCATTGCTCGGAATCGGAGAGCGTACCGGAAATGTACCGCTCGAAGCGATGGTATTTGAATATGCGTCCCTGCGCGGACACTTAAATGGGATGAACACGAAGGTAATCACAGAGATTGCAGACTATATCAGCAAAGAAACAGGTTATGAGATTCCGCCAATGACACCGTTTGTCGGCGAGAACTTCAACCTGACAAGAGCCGGTATCCATGCCGATGGAATGCTCAAAAACCATGAGATCTACAATATTTTCGATACCGACACGCTGCTTGACCGTCCACCAAAGGTATCGGTCAACAGCACATCCGGGATCGCCGGTGTCGGCTACTGGATCAACCAGTACCGCAAGAAGAAAGGGCTTGAACCGGTTGATAAAAAATCGCCCCTCGTGCGCCGTGTGTACGACTGGGTACAGGAACAGTACGACGAGGGGCGGATTACAATTATCAGTGATGCGGAACTTACACGGCAGACCGAGCTTGCGATGGAAGCAGAGTGATGCGGGAACGTGTGGATGAAAATTGCCGGAACGAGAGGATCAAAAGCACAGGAACGTGTGAATAAAAATATAGATTTGACAAATATACTATCCTGTGCTAAAAATGTGGATAGTCGGATGACAACATAGGCTGATTACAAGGTATACATGAAAAGGCATTTGTAATCAGCAATACATGGGAAAGGAGACTTGCCACTATGAAAAATAGAAAAAAGATTGCACTTTTAATCAGTGTTATATTTGTGGTAGTGACATTTTTCTCTCTTTTCTATGTAACGAAGGAGCAGAATCATCATTGCGTGGATCGGGATTGTCCGATCTGTGCATGCATGCATCAGGCGGAACAGGCGTTGAAGACGCTTGGCGATGGATTTGCAGAAGCTGTAGTGTCTCTGGCTGTATTGATCATGGCAATCGGTCTGATTGCCGGGGATTTTACGAATCTTGTGTGGAAATCCCTGATTACCCAGAAGGTACGAATGAATAATTGATAAGGACCAGCATAGGGTGTGTGCAGGCATACCCTGTGTTTTTTGCGCTTAAAATTTGTAAAGTGTAAATAATGGAGGTCTTTATCATGAAAAAATTGAATAGATGGATTGCTTGGTGTCTGGCTACAGTGATGTGTGTTCTTTGTCTGACTGCCTGTTCTGGTAAAACGGCGCAGGATGGAGACAAAAAGCTGAAAATCGTAACAACGATTTTTCCGGAATATGACTGGGTAAAAGCGATTCTTGGAGATGAGATTGAGAACGCAGAACTCACGATGCTTCTGGATAATGGTGTTGATCTACACAGTTATCAGCCAACCGCAGAGGATATCCGTAAAATATCAGAATGTGATCTGTTTATCTATGTTGGCGGAGAATCCGACGCATGGGTGGAAGACGCATTAAAAGAATCTCAGAATGAGAATCAGCGTGTAATCAATCTGATGGAAGTCATGGGTGAAAACGCGAAGGAAGAAGAAGTTGTCGAAGGAATGCAGGCGGAAGAAGAGCATGAAGAGGCACATTCCGGCGAAGATGCAGACGAAGCACATACAGATGAAGATGCAGAAGAGGAAGAAGTGGAGTATGACGAGCATGTCTGGCTGTCGTTAAGAAATGCAGAACTGGAATGTCAGGAAATTGAAAAGCAGTTATCGGCGCTTGATCCGGAGAATCAGCAGGTATATGAGGAGAATTTAAACAGCTATCTTGCGAAGCTGCAGGAACTGGATGGAAAATATCAGGATGCAGTGAACAACAGTACAATGCACACACTTTTGTTTGCAGACCGGTTTCCGTTCCGCTATATGGTGGATGATTATGGTCTCGACTACTATGCTGCATTTGTCGGATGCTCTGCGGAGACGGAAGCAAGCTTTGAAACGATTACATTTCTTGCCGGTAAGATTGACGAACTTGGATTGCACACTGTGCTGACGATCGAAAAATCTGATCAGAAGATCGCGAAGACAGTTGTTGATAATACAGAGAACAAGGATCAGCAGATTCTGGCGCTGGATTCCATGCAGTCAACAACATCTGCGGATGTGAAGAATGGAACTACGTATCTTTCCACGATGGAAAGTAATCTTGAAATTCTGAAGCAGGCACTGAAGTAGGAGGGAACAGAAAGATGGCTCAGGTTATTTGTGAAAACGTCAGTCTTGGATATGATGGAAAAGCAATTCTGCGCAATCTGAATTTCTCTGTGAATGCGGGAGATTATGTATGCATCGTTGGTGAAAATGGTTCAGGAAAATCCACATTGATGCGTACACTTCTGCACCTGCAGCAGCCACTAGACGGGGAGATTGCCTTCGGTGAAGGCATCTCCACTCGCGCGGTGGGATATCTGCCGCAGCAGACAGAGGTTCAGCGGGATTTTCCGGCATCTGTATGGGAAATCGTTCTGTCCGGATGCCAGAACCGTTGCGGTATGCATCCATTTTATCGTAAACAGGAAAAGAAATATGCAAAGAAGATGATGGAGAAAATGAAGATTGCCCATCTTGCAAACCGGTGCTTCCGTGATCTGTCTGGAGGACAGCAGCAACGGACGTTGTTAGCCAGAGCATTATGTGCAACAGAGAAAATTCTGATTCTGGATGAGCCGGTAGCAGGACTTGATCCGGCAGGTACGTCAGACATGTATCAGCTCATCTGGCAGCTCAATCAGGAAGAACATATCACAATTGTGATGGTATCCCATGATATAGCGGCTGCAGTCCGTTATGGCAGTCATATTCTGCATATTGGTGCGGAATGCTTCTTTGGAACCAGAGAGGCTTTTCTGGCAAGCAAGGTTGGACAATCCTATCTGCAGATGGTTGGAGGTGAAGAGTGTTGATAGAGAAATTACAGTTTTACTTTCAGTATCCGTTTGTCTGGTATGCACTTATCGTTGGTGTGCTGATTGCGCTTTGTTCGTCTTTGCTTGGTGTTACACTTGTGCTAAAGCGTTTTTCGTATATAGGAGATGGACTGTCACATGTGGCATTTGGGGCAATGGCGGTCGCGGCTGTTATGAAACTGAGTAATAATATGCTCTTAATCTTGCCTGTTACCGTTGCCTGTGCAGTGTTGTTACTTCGAACCGGACAGAATACGAAAATCAAGGGAGACGCAGCCATTGCGATGATCTCTGTAAGCTCGCTGGCAATCGGATATCTCCTGATGAATGTGTTCAGCACCGGACCAAATGTCTCTGGAGATGTGTGCAGTACATTGTTTGGCTCTACGTCAATCCTGACGTTAACAATTGGACAGGTTCAGCTATGTGCCGTGCTGTCAGTTATAGTTGTTGTGCTGTTTGTACTGTTTTACAATAAGATATTTTCTATCACATTTGATGAAACATTTGCCAAGGCAACCGGAATGAAGACAAATCTGTATAATACGTTACTGGCGGTTTT
>DHJV01000164.1:9587-27790 GCA_002404515.1 Lachnospiraceae bacterium UBA4711
GTGATTGTGCTTGCGATGAATCTGGTCGGATCACTGCTTATTTCCGCGCTGGTGATATTCCCAGCTTTATCTGCAATGCGGATATTCCGCAATTTCAGGAGTGTTACGATCTGCTCAGTTGGGATTTCGGTTGTGTGTGCCTGTGTGGGAATTTTTGTATCCATACTTGCCGGAACTCCGGTTGGCTCAACCATTGTAATGATGGATATGATAGCATTTTTGCTGGCATGTGGAATGGGAAAATTATGCAGGCGATGACTACAAGGGAAATGGAAGGTGATGAGTATGATGAAACATATTGGATCTGGAGATAGAAGAATAAAAGCAGGTATCCATAAGCTGCAATATGCTGTGTGTATTGTAGTGATGCTTGGATTGCTGAGTGGTTGTGGTGACAGCAATCGGACGAACCTGATTGTTACGACAGAATCCGTAATCCCGGAGCAGACAACAGAACCGATAACGACGGACGAAAAAACGGAAACGACAGCTACAACGGAACAGACAACAACCGAAACAACGACCGAAACAGCTATAACAACAGAAGATACTAGTGAAAATGAAACCGCAATATTAACGGAAACAGGAAGCCAGACAGAAACGGGTGTAGATTATGATTTAACAACTATGAGTAAAAGTATGGTATATGCGACGGTGTACCAGCTTATGATCGATCCGGACAGTTATCGAGGAAAGACATTTCGAATTATGGGAGATTATTATGCGTCCTATTATGAACCGACTGGAAAATATTATCATTATTGTGTGATTCAGGATGCGACGGCATGTTGTGCCCAAGGACTGGAGTTTGTATGGGGGGATGGCTCTCATGTGTATCCGGATGAATATCCGGCAGAAAATACGTCCATTGTAGTTCAGGGAGTATTTGAGACATATAAAGAAGACGACAATCCGCAGGTGCAGTATTGTCGTCTTGTAGATGCTACGATGGAATTAGGAACAAAAGTAGAATGATTAACCAATTCCGCCCAGCGCGATACCAAGGATCAGTACAAGGATACAGATCGGGCAGTACAGATATTTACAGACAGGTACATACTTGTCTGTAAATTTTTTGTCGCGGCCAAGGTTGACCTGCTCTTCGACATATTTCTTGCCATAAACCCAGAAGAACATGATACCGGCGAGACCTGCACCAAGCGGGCAGATGTAGATGGACAGAATATCCATCCAGTCAGATACGATTCCCTGAATACAGATCGATACAATCACACCAATGAGACCGATGACAAGGCAGGAGAGTTTGCGGTTTAAGTGAAGCTTTTCCTGTACCGTTGCGATTGGTGCTTCGTACAAGTTAAGCAGAGACGAAAGCCCTGCGAAAAATACCGCTACGAAAAAGATGATTGCCACGATGCGTCCGCCCGGCATAGACTTAAACAAGCTAGGCAGGAAGATAAACATCAGTCCCGGGCCGCCCTGGTCAAGCTGTGCACCGGTGGTTGCCATGGCAGGGATGATTACAAGTGCGGCAAGCAAGGCTGCAATCGTGTCAAACAGGGCAACACGTGCTGCGGAAGCAGGGATATCTTCGTTGTCCGGCAGATACGAACCGTAGATCAGGGTTCCATTTCCGGCAACAGACAGGGAGAAAAATGCCTGCCCCAAAGCGAAGATCCATGTTTCCGGCTTTGCCAGAGCCGAAGGCTCAACACGGAAGATATACTTATAGCCGTCGATCGCGCCCGGCTGGCATGCCGTGTAGATCGCAAGGATCAAAAACAGCAGGAAGAATACTGGCATCATGATCTTATTTGCTTTCTCGATACCATTTCCAACACCGAACATCAGGATCACAACCGCAATCACAAGTGCTACGATCTGCCATAGGTTGTTACCGAATGCGGAAGCCATGCCGCCAAAAGATGCTGCGAAGGAATCTACACTGTCCGGTGCGAGTGCACTTCCGGTAAAAGCACCGATCATATATTTCAGAATCCATCCCATGACAACGGTGTAACCGATCGCCATGGCAAGCGAACCAAGAACCGGGATAAATCCCAGTGTTTCACCGACCTTGCGTTTGCCGCGGGATTCACAGGCAGCACCAAAGGCATCAATCGGACCAGACCGTGTGCCACGTCCAAAACTCATTTCCCCAATCACGCCTGTGGATGCAATCAGTACAACAAAGATAAAATACGGAATAAGGTAAGAACCACCTCCGTACAGGGATACACGTGTCGGAAACATCCAGATATTGCCCATGCCGACGGCAGAACCGATGCAGGCAAGGATAAACCCGAGACGGTTAGTAAAAGATTCTCGTTTGTTCATAAAAATTCTCTCTCCTTATTTTTAATAAAACCAAAATCTACTATACCCTATAATGAAGAAAAAGTAAAATGAATGTTAAAAAACGCATGAATGGATGATTGTTTTTTGCAGGATTGTATATTACCATGATGTAAATGATTGCATGACAGACGGGACATTGAATTCCAATAATGAATCATAAAAATATAAAACCATAGGAGGAGAGGACACTATGACAGAACAGGAAAAGATGCTGGCAGGTAAGATCTATGATCCGTCGGATGAGACATTACTTGCCATTCGTACAAAGGCACACAAGCTGTGCCAGACCTATAACCAGACCGCGGATACGGAAGAGGAAGCGCGCGGGCAGATGCTGCACGACCTGATTCCGGACTGTGCGAAAGGTGTGTATCTGCAGGGACCGATCTATTTTGATTATGGGGCATTTACGACGATTGGCGAAAATACATTTGCAAATTTTAATTTTACGGTGTTAGATACATGCCCGGTACATATTGGCAACAATGTGTTTATCGGACCGAATGTATCCCTGGTGACACCGATGCATCCGTTCCGCCATCAGGAGCGCAACATTAAGTTCAAGGCAGACGGTACGGCATACGATGATGAATATGGAAAGCCGATTACAATCGGCGATAACTGCTGGCTCGCAAGCAATGTGGTTGTGACAGGAGGTGTGACAATCGGAGAAGGCTGTGTGATCGGGGCAGGCAGTGTCGTGACGAAAGATATTCCACCGTATTCACTGGCAGTGGGGAATCCATGTAAGGTGATACGGCAGATTACGGAAGCAGATTCCATCCGGGACCGGGCAGATCTGTGGTAAATAAAAAGAGGGCAAGCTGCCCTCCTTTTTTGATATAGCAGCTTATAGCAGCTTTTTTAGCTGATCAACTTCTTCCTGAAGAATTAGGTTTGTCTCATCCACACTGCACACATATCCGTATTCCGGCAGTGTCTGGATGAAATCCATGATACTGCTGCAAAGGGTGTGTTCTTCCAAAGGAAGGATCATAGAATTACCATCGTTTCGTACCAGCATCAGATAGACCATGGATGGTGGCGTAAAGGCGATGGAGATATTGAGTGAGGTATGTATTTTGGAAGGATTCAGTAAAAGAAAATGATTATCTGCATCATTTTTATTAGCTTCTATGAATTTGTGGAGGATATAAATGCGGTCTTCAATATCAAAGTGGGCTGCGAGTGTATCCGGAAAATTCACATTTTTTCCTTCCTCTGCAAATAATTTTAAACCTTCCAGAGTAAAGATTATGGTGTGCTGCTCCATCGTAAGCTGGCGGATCCGTTCTAATAATTTGGCACGGATGTCTTCCTTGTAAGGGGATTCCAGCATATATTTGTCGATCATTTCGGGAGTGAGATATTTCTCGATGGTTGGCTGGATATTCAGGCAGAGCGGATAATTTAACGATGAATCCACTCCGTTTAGTACATTTAGCAGGTCAAGAGGTGTCTGTGCCCCGGAGGTCAGCGTATTTGACCTTGTGAGAAGCTGTTCATAGTTGTGCAGATAATACTCGTGAATCGCTTTGTCACTCAATATCATGGCTGTTTCGTACGTTGGAGACAGCAAGATGACGTGCGTGTTTGTGATAACATAGTAAGGAAATGTGGTTGCCTGCTGTTTAAAACGGTTTCGGGCAGAGTAGTAATAGTGTACTTCAAATGTGCCCGGAAATGCGACAAAAGATGGCAGCAGATTCGTTAGAATCCGGATATTGTGAATGTTATCATAGTTTTCGCCGTCGATTTGTGTTTTCTGATATTCAATTAAGTGCTTCACGTGCAATGGCTGAAAGGTCGGGTGGTACAGTGGCTTAAAGAAGATTGATGCATATGGGTGGCTCATATCGGCAAATGTATACAAAAACGGCTGATCTTCGGTTGTGACATTTTTCAGAACAACGGAATAAATCGCATTTACAATCTGGTAGGTTCCCTGAATCAGCATACAGTTCGACCATGTATCGACATTTGAAACAACCGAATCATAGGGGGATTCGTCCGTCTGGTAGAGCGTAGATGCGGACATTTCCAAAATTCGTTTGATCTCCATATGTGTCTGGAACCGTTCCGTGCCAACCTGATCAATCAAAAATGCCTGTTCCAATTCTTCCTTGTCGATTGGCGAAAGGGCGAAAAAGGGAAGAAGTTTCTCGTAGATTTCTTTTGTGATTTTTCTCTGTCCGGATAAGATTTTCTGAAGTGTTGTACGATTGATGCCGCTTTGCTGAGAGATAGAATATACTGTATATCCGTTTGATTCGATGTAGTGCTTGATCAAAGTCTGTATTGTATCCATAATCTTCCTCACTATAGTTTAATGCTATGTATATTTTAAAACACAACTATAAAAAATGCCATGGCTAAAAGTTACAAATGTTGTCACATTTTTTGTCACATATTGAAATCACATATTTTTTCCTTATAATTAAAGCTGTATTGGCAAGGTAGGCGGAGAAAAGGGGAGAATGTAATATGTGTTGTGACAATGATTATATAAACTCCTTGCACATATCAGAGCAAGATGCGCAGAACGCATCTTGTCTCTGTTTTGTAAATGGAATGTAAAAAATAACAAAATTATTGCAAAATAAATTTCATGTGATATACTAAATATAGTTTCTGGCTATATAGTTTTGATAACCATGGAAACGCAGGATAAAAAAGGAGGATTTAAAGGGATGAGAGGCAAAAAATGTTGGAAAAGGGTGACAGCTGTCCTGATGGCATTCATGATGCTGATTGGACTTGTAATGACAAATGGCATTACATCGGAAGCATACTGGTATAACAGCGAGGGTGAGCGTTATCCGAATGTTGGGTATAGAACCCACGTACAGTCGAAAGGCTGGGAGAAAACATTGACGTTGAACGGCAGAACATCAGGAACAGTCGGAGCAGGAAAGCGTCTGGAAGCGATTCAGATCATCGTAGAGCCGGGGTATGGTGTGGGAGTTGAATACCGTACACATATTCAGTCAAAGGGCTGGGAGAAAACATGGAAAAAAGACGGTGAAGTATCTGGAACAAGCGGAGAGGCAAAGCGTCTGGAGGCAATTCAGATCCGCCTGACTGGTACAAACAAGAACAAGTATGACATTTATTACCGCGTACAGGCACAGACGTACGGCTGGCTTGGCTGGGTAAAGAATGGTGCTTATGCAGGAACTGCAGGACAGGCAAAGAGACTGGAGGCAATCCAGATCATCATTATGCCAAAAACTGATTATCCAACTGATTACGAGGGATTTGATGGAACAATCGGCGGTGGATTCGTAGATATGGGTAAGAACCCGACCACAGATGGTTCCGGAGCAGTTTCTTACATGACACATGTACAGTCTTATGGCAATCAGAAATGGGTAAGCGATGGATCAATCTCCGGAACAAGCGGAGAGGGAAAGCGACTCGAAGCAATCTCCATCAAGGTAAACAATGCACAGTTGAATAATATCAGTGGTGGTATTGCATATACAACCCATGTACAGTCTTATGGCTGGTCACAGGGCTGGAGATACAATGGACAGCCATCCGGAACAAGCGGAGAGGCAAAGCGTCTGGAGGCAATTCGTATTCAGTTAACAGGTCAGCTGGCACAGTACTATGATGTATATTATCGTGTACATGCACAGACGTACGGCTGGCTCGGCTGGGCAAAGAATGGTTCAGTTGCAGGTACATCCGGTTTAGCAAAGCGACTCGAAGCAATCCAGATCGTGATTATTCCAAAGGGTGAGGATGCTCCAAATCCATTGCCGGCAGCACCAGGTACAGCAGCGTATATTCACTAAGCAGAATACATAAAAGAAGATTGGAAGAGACATTATGAGAAATCGTAATGTCTCTTTTTTATATGCTTATTTTTTGCTTTACTTGAAAAACAATAAATAATTATCGAAAAACGATAAAAATATATTGACATTCAATAATGAATAGTGTAAGGTGTAGAAAGGTTAAGAAATAAAACACACGATTTAGAAAAGATGTGGGAGGGCATATAGGTATGAAAGAAAGTAAGATTGCCGGCGCGACGAAGGTCCTGCTGGATATCATGTATTTCGTTGGAATGGTTGTGACGCTGACTTTGCCGGTGTCGTTCAAATGGTATGGAACCGTAATCAATCCATTTTTCGGAGAATATTATATCTGGATGGTATTGATCTTCATGACAGCGGGTGTGTTCGCAGTGCTTATCCTGCGGGAGCTTCGGAAGATGTTTAAGACCGTGCTTGCCGATGATTGTTTCGTGAAGGAAAATGTAAAGAGTCTGAACCGGATGGGGATATACAGCTTCGCCATTATGGCGGTGATGCTCTGCCGGATTCCGCTTTACTTCACACCAGCCGTATTTATCATTGTTGTTGTATTTTTGATCGCAGGTCTTTTTTCCCGTGTGCTTGCCATTGTGTTTGACAAAGCAGTGCAGTACAAGGAAGAAAATGATTTTACGATTTAGGGGCGTAACAATATAAGAAAAGGCGGTGGTGATATGGCGATAAAGGTGAATCTGGATGTGCTGATGGCACAGAAGAAAAAAGGGCTGACAGAGCTTGCGAAGGAAGTCGATATTACGCTTGCGAATTTGTCAATTTTGAAGAATAACAAGGCGAAGGCGGTGCGGTTTTCCACGTTGGAATCCATCTGCAAGGCACTCGACTGTCAGCCGGGAGATATATTGATCTATGAGGATGAAGATAACGAAGGATAACATAGAACGTATCCGGAAAGGAGCATTTCGATATGGGAGAAAAACAAGAGAATCTGAACAATCAGAATATACAGGGTCAAGAACCAAACCAGACGATGACATATTCGAATTATGCGAATATGAGTAATGCAGTATCAGAGCAGGATATGAAGGAGCGGGCAGCCCGGTTTGGAACAGGTGGATTTGCAGCGATTATCTATGCGGTTGTGACAACCATCTGCCTGTATAAAAATACATACGGAATCATGACGGTTTTATTTGCGGCGGCAACGATCGGCTTCTTATATTATGTCTGCTCACACGCACCACAGAGCAAGGCGTACGATAACCGCGAGGATAAGACTTCGAACCCGCACACAATGATTTATTACATAGGAATCCTGCTGCTTGGCGTATCAACATTCCTGACAGGAGACGGATTTCTGATCGTATGTAATTATATTGGTATTTACCTACTTTCGATGACGGTGTTTTTTACCTGCTTTTGCGATGCGGAGAAATGGGGTGTCGGAAAATATATCCGTGCCGTGATCGGTACCGTGTTCTCCCCACTGGGGTATCTGTTCCGTGGATTCAGCGACTGCTATGTGTATGTGAAGCTTCGGGAAAAGAAGAAATCCAAGGCAATCTATGTGCTGGTTGGCGTGTTGATCGCACTGCCATTTCTGGTGTTGATGCTGATCGTGCTGTCACAGGCGGATGCAATCTTCAAATATATCGTAGACCGGAGCATCGGAAATATGCGGTTATCCGGGAATCTGGCGGGCTTCGTGATCATGCTCGTTGCGGTATTTGTGATCGTCTATGGAATCTTCTGCAGGATGGTGATACAGCCACCGAAGATCGACTGCGTGGAGAAACGGATGGTGGAACCGATGATCGGTATTACGTTCTGTGGATTGCTTACAGCTTTATATGCAGTGTTCGCAATCATTCAGATCCTGTCCCCATTTCTTGGGAAGCAGATGCTGCCAGAAGGGTATTCGTATTCGGAGTATGCGAGACAAGGATTCTTCCAGCTGCTTTTTGTGGCGGCTGTGAACTTAGTGATTGTGCTGGTCTGTAACCGTGCATTTGCAGAAAGCCGGGTGCTTCGGACGATTCTTACGGTCATGTGTGGCTGCACGTATGTGATGATCGGTTCTTCGGCAGTGCGGATGCTGATGTATATTCAGGCATACCGGTTGTCGTACCTGCGTGTGCTCGTGTTGTTTGCACTGCTGGTGCTGATTACATTATTTGCAGGAACGATTATCTACCTATATAAGAATACATTTCCGCTGATGAAATATATGATTTGTGTGTGTGGAGGCTTATATATTGCGTTTGCACTGTCACACCCGGATACCTATGTGATGCGCTACAATCTGGCGTGTGCCCGTGCGGACGTACAGACGTGGCTGGATGCGGATGTCAATATAGAGGAGATCGAAGTGCGGCTGGCGGATGAGTTCTGGTATATGGAGGATCGCTCTGCGGATACAACACCGGCAGTATTTGAATTTGTAGACTGGGCGCAGGCGCGCGGGATCTGGACCGATGAAAATGATGAATGGCAGATCTCAAATCTGCTTTCGTATCACAGTGAGATGTGTACGAGCCGGAGAGGTGTACGGACATTTAACGTGAGTACCTATCGCGGGAAAACGGCGTTGGAGGATTACTTAGATAATTAAAATACAACTGACAGATATCCGCCGGTAAGTCCGGCCGGTATGTGTTGCAGGAGGAAACAGATGGAAGGAAGATTGATTGGTGTCGGAGTCGGTCCGGGGGATCCGGAGCTTCTGACGCTGGCGGCGGTGCGTGCAATCCGGGAGAGTGACTGCATCTTACTGCCAAATGAGAAGAAAGAAGAATGTTATGCCTATAAGATCGTGCGGCAGGTCGTGCCGGAGATCGAGGCGAAGGAAATCTGCCCGATGCAGTTTCCGATGACCAAGGATGCAAATGTACTTCGCACGGCACAGGAACGCTGCTTTGCCGAGGCACAGACGCGGATGCAGCAGGGGAAAACGCTTGTATTTCTCACAATTGGTGATCCAAGCGTGTACTCAACCTATCATTATATTCACCGGCGTGTGCTCGCGTCGGGCATGTCTGCATCAATGATCAGCGGCGTGCCTTCTTTCTGCGCGGTGGCGGCAAGGCTTGGAATTTCCCTTGCGGATCAGGGCGAGGAGATCCATATTATTCCGGGCAGCTACGCGGTGGAGAATACAATGGACTATGCCGGGACACGGATCTATATGAAGTCGGGAAAGAAGCTGGAGCGATTGATTGATACGCTTCGGACAGAGCTTGCCAGAAGAGAACAGCAGGGGGAGACATTGGAGATCTATGGTGTTTCGAACTGCGGACTGCCGGATGAAATCGTAATGCAGGGGGTAGATGCATTGACGCAGGCGGTGAGTTATCTTACAATTGTGATTGTGAAGGTAAAAAAACGATAAATAATAATATTTATGCTAAAAATTCCTAAAGGGCTGATTTGTTCACAAAACAGACATAAATCTGTTATAGAATATGTATCACAGATTTGATAGTATAATGAAAAGGGGAAGAAAGGAGAAGCCATGGGAAACGTGGCAGAGAGTACATGAAATATGCAATTATAGGAGCCGGTGGATGTGGCGGAAGTATCGGCGCATTTTTGGCAAGAGCCGGACAGAATGTAACACTGATTGCGCGCGGGGCACATCTTGCAGCAATCAGAGAACATGGTATACGTGTGGAGTCACCGAGCCAGACATTTACCGTGAAAGATATAAAAGCAGTTGATGAGGCAGGATATGCGGAGATTCCGGATGTCCTGTTTGTGTGTGTCAAAGGATATTCGATTCCGGATATCATTCCATTTTTGAGAGAACATAGTAATGCAGAGACATTGATCGTTCCAATCCTGAACATTTACGGTACCGGTGCGAAGCTGCAGCAGGAGCTGCCGGATACGACAGTTGTGGATGGGTGTATCTACATTGCGGCGGAAATCAAGGATCCGGGCGTGATTCTGCAAAAAGGCGATATCTTCCGTATCGTATTTGGCGCGCGGAAGGGACAGGAGCTTTGCCGGAAGATGTTTCTCTTAGAGCAGGAGTTAAAGGCAGCAGGCATTGATGCGGTGCTTTCAGACCGGATTGAGCGGGATTCGTTTCAGAAATACGCGTATGTATCTCCGATGGCAGCCTGCGGTCTGTATTATGATGCGAAAGCAAAAGTATTTCAGCGTGCAGGTGAAGAACGGATGCTGTTTATTCGGTGCATGAAAGAAATTGACGCACTGGCAACAGCAATGGGAATCCCATTTTTAGTTGATATTGAAAAGACGAATCTGGATATTTTGGATGCGCTGGTGCCGGAGGCTTCGACCTCTATGCAGCGCGATATCTGGGCGGGAAAACCATCGGAAATCGATGGACTGCTGTATGAGCCGCTTCGTCTTGGAGAACAATATGGAGTAGAGATGCCGAATTACGAGATGATCGTCAAGGCAGTGAAGGAAAAATGCGGAGAGTAGGATGTATCGAATTGTCTAATTCGTTGGGAAACAGAATGAAGGGAGCATGAAAGATGAAAGAAGTAAAATCACCAAAGCGTCCGTTGATCTTTTATTATGGAATCGTGCTGGTAGTATTGCTGGTGTTTAATTTATTTATCACCCCAATGCTGGCAGAGCGGCAGGTAAAGGAAGTTGACTACGGAACATTTATGAAGATGACCGAGGATAAGGATATTGGTCAGGTGCAGATTGACAGCACACAGATTACATTTACAGATAAGGCGGAGAGTACGATTTATAAGACCGGACTTATGCCGGACGATGATCTGACACAGCGATTGTATGACAGCGGCGCGAAGTTCTCGAAGGAGATTGAGACGAAGACATCTCCATTTATGAGCTTCTTAGTGTCTGTGATACTGCCACTTCTGCTGTTCTGGATTCTTGGAAGATTCCTTGCCAAGAAGATGATGGAACAGGCAGGCGGTAAGAATTCCATGATGTTCGGTATGGGCGGAAAGAGCAACGCGAAGGTGTATGTGCAGTCGACCGAAGGAATTCATTTTACGGATGTTGCCGGTGAGGATGAGGCAAAGGAAAATCTGGCAGAGATTGTTGATTATCTGCACAATCCGAAGAAATATACGGATGTTGGTGCGTCTATGCCGAAGGGACTTTTGTTAGTCGGCCCTCCGGGAACCGGTAAGACAATGCTTGCGAAGGCAGTTGCCGGTGAGGCAAATGTACCGTTCTTCTCAATCTCCGGTTCGGAGTTTGTCGAGATGTTCGTAGGTATGGGTGCATCGAAGGTGCGTGATTTGTTCAAGCAGGCAAAGGAGAAGGCTCCTTGCATCGTATTTATCGACGAGATTGATGCCATCGGTAAGAAGCGTGACGGTGGTAAGTACGGCGGTAATGATGAGCGGGAGCAGACATTGAACCAGCTCTTAACAGAGATGGATGGATTTGAAGGTAACAATGGCGTTATCATTCTGGCGGCAACGAACCGTCCGGAATCACTCGATCCGGCACTGACCAGACCGGGACGTTTTGACCGACGGGTACCGGTAGAGCTGCCTGACCTGAAAGGCCGTGAGGCAATCCTCAAGGTACATGCGAGAAAGATCAAGGTTGGCGATGATGTAGATTTCCATACGATTGCACGTATGGCATCGGGAGCGTCAGGCGCTGAGCTTGCGAATATTATCAATGAAGGTGCACTTCGTGCCGTCCGCTCGAACCGGACATTCGTGACCGAGGCAGATCTGGAGGAAAGTGTTGAGGTTGTAATCGCCGGTTATCAGAAGAAGAATGCGGTGCTTTCCGATAAGGAGAAAAAGACGGTTGCATATCACGAGGTCGGACATGCATTGGTCGCTGCTTTGCAGAGCCATTCTGCACCGGTACAGAAGATTACGATCATTCCGCGTACATCCGGTGCACTTGGCTACACGATGCAGGTGGAACAGGGCGATAAGTACCTGATGACAAAGGAGGAAATTGAAAACAAGATTGCAACTCTGACCGGTGGACGTGCGGCAGAGGAAGTGGCATGTGGAGAGATTACAACTGGCGCTTCGAATGATATTGAGCAGGCAACCAAGCTGGCGCGTGCGATGATTACCCGGTATGGTATGAGTGATGAGTTCGATATGGTAGCGATGGAGACAGTGGAAAATCAGTATCTGGGAGGAGATACCTCTCTTTGCTGTTCAGCAGATACACAGAAGGAGATTGACCGGAAGGTTGTTGAACTTGTGCGCGCGCAGCATGAGAAGGCGAAGAAAATGCTTGTCGACAACAAGCGCCTGCTGGATGTTCTGGCGATGCACCTCTATGAGAAGGAGACAATCACTGGGGATGAATTTATGGAGATTCTGCACAAGGAAGGGGGAGCCGCTCTATGAAAAGACACACTGGCTATGGATGGCTGGAGCTGATTGAAGGTATCCTGCTTATCATCCTTGGAGCTTTATCCATAATATCTCCAAGTGGTATCCTTCGCTGGATCACGGTCTTCTATGGCGTGATGGCGACCGTGACCGGCATTACGGATATTATCTTCTATGCGAAGACAGAGCGTTATATCGGATTTGCCCCATGTATTGCATTGGTTACAGGCGTATTGAGCGTGATTACCGGTCTGGCATTGATGTTATATCCACATATTGGTGAGTTGGTTGTAACATTGCTGTTGCCATTATGGTTTATCGCGCACAGCATATCGAAGCTCTGTCATCTGGGATATATCCGGAGCTTGTACAGAGGCAGATATTTCTATTTCACACTGTGCATCAATGTGATTGGTCTGATCTTAGGTGTGTTGATGATATTCTGGCCACAGATCTCACTGTTCTCAGTCGGATTTCTGATCGGTGCCTACCTTTTGATATTAGGTGTGGACAGTATGATATCCGCTTGCAGTAAACTTGGAAGAGATTGGTAAAAAAATATTTATTTTTAATAAAATATGTGATAATATATGTAGTTAGATTAAACTAACAGGAGGTAATCATTATGTCAAATATTTTTAAGAAGATCAATGGAAAGAAAACAGGAATTTTTGCAGCGGGGGTATTGTTTGGAACAGCAGGAATCAAGCTTTTGACAAGCCGTGATGCAAAGAAAGTTTATTCACATGGTACAGCCGCAGTCCTTCGGGCAAAGGACTGCATCATGAAGACCGTGACCAATGTACAGGAGAATGCAAGCGATATCTACGCAGAGGCAAAGCAGATCAATGCAGACCGTGAGATCGAGGCTGAGGCACAGGTAGTTGAGGACGAAGCAGAAGCAGAGGAGCAGGCGACAGAAAATGAAATTTGTGATTAAACATGAGATACGAGGCAGAATTCGTTTTCATGTTGCACAGAAGAACATGTCGTACCGGGAAGCCGATATCCTTCAGTATTATCTTGACAGCATGAAACATGTCAGTTCTGCGAAGGTGAATCATTCGACCTGTGATGCGGTTGTCTGTTACGAGGGAAGCCGGGAAGCGATGATAACAGCGCTCCGGCGGTTCCATTATGAGACGGCAGATGTGCCGGAATCCTATCTGGCAAATTCTGGCAGACAGGTGAATGAAGAGTACAAAGAGAAACTGGTAGACAAGGTTTTGCTGCGATGCATCAACCGGATGTTCTTACCGATGCCGATCGCGAACACCCTGACTGCCATTCGTTCGGTAAAATACATCACGAACGGACTGAAAACATTAGCAAAACGAAAGATCGAAGTTCCGGTTCTGGATGGCACGGCAATCGGTGTATCCGTATTCCGCGGAGATTTCCAGACGGCTGGCTCTATTATGTTCCTGCTTGGAATCGGTGAGATCTTAGAGGAGTGGACACACAAGAAATCCGTCGGTGACCTTGCACGGAGCATGTCCTTGAATATCGGAAAAGTCTGGTTGAAGAAAGACGGACAGGAAGTGCAGGTACCTGCAGAGTCCATCCGTGTAAATGATGAGATTGTAATCCATGTCGGAAATGTGATTCCTTTTGATGGAACGGTTGTCGATGGCGATGCGATGGTCAATCAGGCGTCGATGACAGGTGAACCTTTGCCGGTACATAAGCAGGCAGATTCCTATGTCTATGCAGGAACCGTGCTGGAAGAAGGTGAGCTTTGCATCCGTGTCCGCCAGGTCGGTGGTTCGAGCCGGTATGAGAAGGTTGTCACGATGATCGAGGAATCCGAGAAACTCAAATCTTCTCTGGAGAGTAAGGCGTCTCATCTGGCAGACAAGCTTGTACCGTATACGTTACTTGGTACAGCCGCAACGTATCTTTTCACACGGAATGTGACGAAAGCACTGTCAGTCCTGATGGTTGATTTCTCCTGCGCGTTGAAGCTGGCAATGCCGATTTCTGTATTGTCTGCGATCCGACAGGCGAGCAAGTCAAGCATCACGGTGAAGGGCGGCAAGTTCTTAGAGGCGATGGCGGAAGCAGATACGATCGTATTTGATAAGACCGGAACTCTGACGAAAGCAACCCCACGTGTGGTAGATGTTGTATCTTTCTGTGATGAGAGCAGCGATGAATTGCTGCGGATCGCCGCATGCCTGGAGGAACATTTTCCTCATTCAATGGCACGTGCAGTTGTCGATGCAGCAAGCGAAAAGAATCTGGTACATGAAGAGGTTCACTCGAAGGTGTCCTATATCGTGGCACATGGTATCTCTACTACGGTAGAAGGAAGAAAGACAATTATCGGCAGCTATCATTTTGTATTTGAAGATGAGGGCTGCGTAGTTCCGGCAGGTATGCAGGAGAAGTTCGATGCATTGCCGGAGGAATATTCGCATCTGTATATGGCAGTCGAAGGACGCCTTGTTGCAGTGATCTGTATCGAAGATCCAATCCGTGATGAGGCAGCGGATGTGATCCGGACGTTAAAGGAGCTTGGATTCGCGAAGGTTGTTATGATGACCGGAGACAGTGAGCGGACAGCCTGTGCGATCGCACGGAAGGTTGGCGTGGATGAGTATTATTCTGAGGTACTTCCGGAAGATAAGGCAAGCTACGTGGAGCGAGCGAAGGCAGAAGGGCATAAGGTTATTATGATCGGTGATGGCATTAATGATTCACCGGCTCTTTCGGCAGCGGATATCGGTATTGCGATCAGCGATGGCGCAGAGATTGCACGGGAGATCGCGGACATTACAGTCGGTGCAGATAACTTGAATGAACTGATTACATTGCGAAAAATCAGTATTGCACTGACAAGACGGATCCGCCGGAATTACAGAACGATCGTTGGATTTAATACCGGACTGATCGTGCTTGGTGTGGCAGGTGTGATCCAGCCGACAACCTCGGCGTTGATGCATAATACGTCGACACTGGCAATTGGACTGCATTCGATGAAGGATCTTGTATTATAAAAATGAAAAAAGAAACGTCAGGCAGATGAACGTGCAGGTGACAGGAATGTAGCTGCATTTCATCGATATCTGCTTGACGTTTCTTTTTTTCTTGCATATAATATAACAAAGGTTACATAACAAATGTTATAAAATAAATATGGAGGACATTATGCCAAGGGCAACGAAGTATCTGAAGGAAGATATCATAGAGGCAGCGTGTGCTGTCGTGAAGAAAGAAGGGTTATCTGCGATCAATGCACGGCGGGTGGCGAAAGAGCTTGGATGTTCGGTTCAGCCGATTTTCTATCAGTTTGAGAACATGGAGGACTTAAAGCAGGCGACGATCTTACACATCCAGAAGATATACCAGTCGTATATGCTCAAAGGCTCCAAGGAAGAAAAAGCGTATCGTGGCATGGGACTTGCGTATATCCGATTCGCGAAGGATTACCCGGATTTCTTCAAAATATTATTTATGGGAGATTCCAAGATTTCTCCGACGGAATTTATTGAGAAAGACAATATGGGAAACCAGGTCTTGGAGAAAGGCGCAGAATTCACCGGGTATGAAAGGAAAGAACAGGAGGCATTTCACCTGAAGGTGTGGATCTTCACACATGGAATCGCAAGCATGGTTGCAACGGGAACGGTCGCATTTACGGAGGAGCAGATTGAAGAATTGCTGACAGACACCGTAAGGCAGATGAAGATCGGAAGCATGTATGACAAGAAGCCGACAGAAAGTTGAATGAAAGTAGGTAATTGCGACATAGATTCTGGTATATATTTTTGGATTGATTCATGAAGATATACGATATGTTTGAATCCTAGAAGTTCTTAATGTTCTGTAATTATGCCAGCCATGTTTGAACACGATGTTCAAACATGCCGCCACTGAGCCATGGATGGCGAATTGGCGGCGGTGGCGTATTATATGGATGTATAGATCAGAACATTTAGAACTTCTTGATTCAATACATTGTATATCGTATGAATGAATCCTGAAATATATGTAGAATCTATGTTGCAATAGCTGGGTGAATGAAAATGAAAAGGAGCGTGGAAGATAAAAATGAGCGCAGTCGTAGAAGTAAAGAATCTGACAAAGGAATATAAACAGAAGAAGGCAGTCGATGATCTGTCGTTTGAGATCAGACAGGGAGAGATCCTTGGTCTGCTTGGACCAAATGGAAGTGGAAAATCGACAACGATCAACTGCATACTTTCGCTGTTAAAATACAGCGCGGGAAGTATTAAAATCTTCGGGGAGGAGATGACGCCGGATGCCTATAAGATCAAGCGGGAAATCGGCGTGATTTTCCAGGAGGTAGCCGTGTTCCAGGAACTTACGGTGTATGAGAATATTGACTATTTCTGTGGGCTGTATGTGAAGGACAAGCAGGAGCGGAAAAAGGATATCAAGGATGCGATTGCATTAGTCGGACTGGACGAATTCCGCAAATATTATCCGAAGCAGTTGTCGGGCGGTCTGCTCCGGCGATTAAATATCGCGTGTGGTATCGCGCACAAGCCGAAGCTGATCTTCTTAGATGAGCCGACGGTTGCAGTCGATCCGCAGAGCCGGAATAACATTTTGGATGGCATCAGGAAGCTGCGGGATGATGGTGCAACAATCTGTTACACGACACATTATATGGAAGAAGTCGAGATCCTGTGTGACCGGATCATCATATTGGATAAGGGAAAGATCATTGCGCAGGGAACGTCTGACGAGTTAAAGTCACTTGCGAAGATCGAGGAGAAGGTCACGATCGAGACGAAGCATTTCAAACAGGAATTTTTGGAGAAGCTGCAGGCGGCACCGAATGTCGACAAGGCAGAATATGCCGGCAATCAGCTTGTGATTACCTATAAGAGCGGGAAAAATAACGTGGCGAAGCTGATCGAGGAACTGAGTGCATCGGGGATTACTTGCAACAAGATTTTCTCCGAGCGTCCGACGCTCAACGATGTGTTCCTGGAGCTGACCGGAAAGGAGCTTAGAGACTGATGTTTGGACATAACTTTAAGTATACATTTAAAGTCCTGATGCGGAGCCGGATGCTTCTGTTCTGGACATTTGTATTCCCACTTGTGCTTGGGACGATGTTCAAGCTGGCATTCTCCAACATCGAAAACAGTGAGAAGCTGAAAGTGATTCCGGTCGCGATTGTCGATAACGAGGATTTTCAGGGAAATGAAGCATTCCGCCGGACATTTGAGACTTTGAGTGATGAATCAAGCGATGAGCAGATGTTTGACACGGTGTATGTGTCGAAAGACGAAGCAGATACGCTGCTTTCGGACGGGGATGTCGACGGCGTGCTGTACATGAATGGCGAGGAACCGGAGATCTGGATTCACGAAAATGGCATTAACCAGACGGTGCTGCAATATGTGGTGGACGAGATCGTACATACCTCTGCAATCATGGAAAATCGTGTGAAATCTGAAATTGAGCAGGGCACTATGCCGGATATTGAGACGCTCTACAAAAATGTAATGGAAAATGTTGTAGGCGGAGAGTCGAACCTGGTCGATGCGTCCCGCACGAACTTGAGCTATACGATGATCGAGTATTATACGTTGATTGCAATGGCGTGTCTGTATGGCGGTATCCTTGGAATGACGGCTTTGAGCCGGAACCTTCCGAACATGGGAAATCTCGGAAAGCGTACAGCGATCGTTCCAATCAGCAAGGGAAAGACGATGCTTTCATCCCTGCTTGCCGCATATTGCACGCAGTTGATCGGACTTGCGATTTTATTTGTGTATACGATCTTCGTGATGAAGGT
>DHJV01000164.1:27833-34581 GCA_002404515.1 Lachnospiraceae bacterium UBA4711
GATGAAGGTCGATTACGGGGAGAATCTGCCATATGTGATCCTGCTGGCACTCGCCGGAAGTCTGGCGGGTCTGACGCTTGCCATCATGGTGACTACGGTTGTCAAGACCGGCGAGAATGGAAAGATCGGAATCCTGATCGGCATCACGATGGCGTGCTGTTTCCTGTCTGGCATGATGGGAATTACCATGAAATATATCATCGAGAAGCATGTGCCGTTTTTAGACAAGATCAACCCGGCGGCGATGATCACAGATGGATATTATGCACTGTATTATTATGGCGTGGACAAGCGTTTCTGGATGGATGTAGCGAGTCTTGGAATCTTCTCTGTTGTGATGCTGCTTGTGTCCGCGCAGGGATTAAGGAGGCAGAAGTATGACAGTATTTAAGGCATTTCTGCATGTATTGAATAAATGTAAGGGCATGGTGATCATGTATACGGCACTGTTGCTTTTGTTCGGCGGATTGAACGCAAAAAGTGGAGATACCGCGAGCCAGTTCACCGCGGATAAGCCGAAGATCGCCATCGTGAATCAGGACGAAAATGTCGGAATCACGAAGAATTTTACGGATTACATCGCGGCGCACAGCGAGCTTAAAGAGCTGAAAAGCGAGGAGGCAATCGACGATGCAATCTTCTACCGGCAGGTAGCATTTGTAATCTATATTCCGCAGGGCTACCGGCAGGCGGTATTAAACGGCGAAAATCCGGAACTGAAATATAAGAGCTGCCAGTCGGCGGATGCGAGCTTCGCGCAGATGATGGTCGAAAGCTATCTGAGCATACAGCAAAATTACGTGGATGCCGCTCTGCAGGCGAATCCGGATGAAATGAATATTTCCCTAAATGAAGCGGCGGTCTGCGATGATATCACACAGACGCTGGAGCAGACGTCAAGCGTTCATGTGACGACGACGCTGGATACAAACAGCATGTCGAAGGCGGCAAATTATTATAATTTTGCAAGCTACAGTCTGCTTGCCGGTGCGATCTTCGTGATCTGTCTGGTGCTTACGAGCTTTCAGGAGCTGCCGATCCGCAAGCGTATTACGATCAGCAGTATGAATTATAAGAAGCACAATGCGATCCTGCTTGCTTCGAATCTGCTTTTCGCAATCGCGTTATGGCTGTTCTATGGTTTGATCAGTTTCGTGATCGTTGGAAAGGCAATGTTCAGTGCACAGGGTGCCGTGTATCTGGCGAATTCGTTCGTATTTACGTTGTGCGCCTTGACGATGGCGTTCCTGATCTCCAGCATCTTCAACAACAAGGATGCCGTCAATGGAATCGTCAATGTCGTGGCACTTGGCTCGGCATTTCTGTGTGGCGCATTTATCCCGGTCAAATGGCTGCCGGATGGTGTGCTTGCCGCCGGACATATCTTTCCGGCGTACTGGTATATTCAGACAAATGAATATCTGAAGACGTTGGAGACAGTGAGTGTCCCGGCGCTGAAACCGGTATTTATCAATATGATTGCGATGGCTGGATATGGCGTGTTCTATATTATTGTGGCAAATATTGTGTCGGCGAAGAAACGGGTAGTGGCGTAATCTTGAAACAGGCGAAGCGAAAATACTGCTTCACCTGTTTTGCTGATTTCAGGTAAAAATTCGTTTAATGACTTAACGAACAGTGATGAAATGCAAACAAATGTTCACAAAAAGTGTTGCAATCAAGAACGTTTGTTCGTATAATGAAGGTATGAGTACAGAAATCACAAACAATTACATAGAAGAATATACAACACAGGAGAAGCTGCAGATTCTTGCGGATGCTGCCAAATACGATGTAGCGTGTACGTCGAGCGGATCGGATCGCCGGGGGAAGAAAGGAGAACTCGGCAATGCAGCGGCATGCGGCATCTGCCACAGCTTTGCGTCGGATGGCAGATGTATTTCCCTGCTTAAGATTCTGATGACGAATCATTGCGTCTATGATTGCAAATACTGCATCAACCGTGCAAGCAATGATGTGAAGCGGGCGACCTTCACGCCACAGGAGATCTGCGAGCTGACGGTCGAATTTTACAAGCGGAATTATATTGAAGGCTTGTTCTTAAGCTCCGGTGTTCTGAAGAATCCGACGTATACGATGGAGAAGATGTGTGAGACACTGCTTCTGCTTCGGACGAAATATCATTTTAATGGCTACATCCATGTCAAGACGATTCCTGGTGCATCGGATGAACTGCTTGCGGCAGCGGGATATCTGGCAGACCGTATCAGCGTGAATATGGAACTGCCGACGGAGGAAGGATTGCGGACACTGGCACCGAATAAGACGATGCAGACAATCTTAGATCCGATGGGGAAGGTGCGGAACACAATCGCGTCGCATCGTATGGCAATCGGGAAATCCGCGCATATGGAGCGAAGCAAGGGCAATCAGTTCCTGAAGCAGAGTATCTTCGGGACTGAGACGAAGAAGCAGTTTGCAGATGAATTGATGAAGGAGAAGGAGGCAGGAAAAATCGCTGCGGATGGTGCAGTGGTTCGGGAGTCTGCGAGTTCTTACGGAAGCAGGTCCGCTGTACAGGATGGTGCTGCAGAATCAACCATTGTTACAAATGGAAAACTGGATGCAGGAAAATTAAAAGAGGAAAAAGAACGGAAAGGTCGGTCAGGAAATGGAGAAACCATGCATGACCGGGCACAGTCTACGATTGAAACTTTGGCTTCGAAGATGAATGGAACGGTTCTGGACAGTGCTCTGACGTGGGACAACGCATATCAGCTTGCACCGCTCGATATGTCGAAATTAAAGCGGCGGTTTGCACCGGCGGGACAGAGCACGCAGATGATTATCGGGGCAACTGGTGAGAGCGATTATACATTGCTGCAGACGACACAGCAGTTGTATCAGGGCTTTGACTTGAAGCGTGTATTTTATTCGGCGTATATTCCGCTGAATGAAGATAAGGTATTGCCACAGATTGGAACACCGCCACCGCTTCTGCGGGAACACAGGTTGTATCAGGCGGACTGGCTGCTCCGGTTCTATGGATTTCAGGCGGGTGAATTGTTATCGGAAGAGAAGCCGAATTTCAATGAACTGGTTGATCCGAAGTGTGATTGGGCACTGCGGCATCTGGAGCAATTCCCGGTGGAAGTGCAGACGGCAAGCTATGCGATGCTGCTCCGTGTGCCGGGCATCGGACCGAAATCGGCAGGACGAATCACATATGCAAGACGTTATGGAAGGCTGGATTTCCCTTCCCTGAAGAAGATGGGCGTCGTGTTGAAGCGGGCGCAATATTTCATTACCTGTGGCGGCAAGCAGATGTATCACACGCCGATCGAGGAAGGGTACATTACAAGGCAGTTGACCGGCGTCGACCAGAAGGATATATGGAAGGCGGAGCACGCGAACGAATCGTTCACGCAGATGTCGCTGGCGGATTTTGGAATTGGGTAGATTGTAGCTATGAAGATATATACATGTAAAGACCGGTTGGAGGATATTATGACCTGCATCTATGATGCGTGGGTGGAAGCCTTGCGGATCGGTCACGACCAGATACAAGTGAAGAAAGAACCGGTATTTCAACAGACGATGTTTGACGAGTACATCCATGTGGACGGCGATGCGGAAAAGGCAGAGAAGGTGATCCGTTCCATTCGGAGAGATATCTCGGATGAGGCATATCTGAATGTCTATTATGCGACGCTTTCCGCAGAGGAAGATGCATTGCAGGCAATCTATAATTTCCTGCGGGTTGGATTCGCTGTTGGCTGCCGCGTGCTCGATTATTATACGAATCCGCATGTGATGCGGATATTGGAACTGCGGCGGAAAGTGGGAAATGAGAGTCACCATTTCCGGGAATTTGCGCGGTTTCAGTCGTTAAATGGGAAAGTCTATGTGTGCCATCTGGAACCGAAAAGCGATGTGATCATGCTGGTTGGCAGACATTTCGCAGACCGTATGCCGTCAGAACATTGGATGATCATTGATGATACAAGAAAGACCGCGTGCGTGCATCCGAAGGACGGGACGAATTATCTGCGTTATCTGACCGATGCGGAATTTGACACGCTTCGGAAGACGGAAGAGTATGAGGATGAATATACCGATATGTGGAAGACGTTTTTCCATGCGGTTGGAATCAAAGAGCGTGAGAATTATATCTGCCAGCGGAATCTCTTCCCAATCTGGAAACGGAAACATGCGGTGGAATTCAAGGATTAGATATGGTAGTATCTTGAGTATACAGAAGAGATAGATATTTCATATTATCCAAAAAAGGTACAATAATGGCATACATATGAAATAACAATCGCATATAACAGGAGGAACGGATACGATGGCATACTTCTATTTTACAAGACATGGACAGACAATCTGGAATGTAGAGAATAAAATCTGTGGCGCGACGGATATTGCACTCACAGAACTTGGACATACACAGGCAAAGGAATTGGGCGAACGGATTAAGGCAGAAGGAATCCATATTGATAAGATTCTGTATTCACCGCTGATGCGTGCGGCAGATACCGCAAAGCATATCGCGGAAGTGACCGGCGTTCCGGCAGAGGAAGAAATGCGGTTGAAGGAGCAGAATTTTGGACGGTATGAGTCCACACCGCGAAATGGCGCGGAATTCTCCGTTGCGAAGGCACAGTTTGTTAACAGTTATGATGGCGGAGAGTCTATGCTGAAGCTTTCCCAGAGAATCTATAATCTGCTGGATGATATTAAGAAAGAAGCCGAAAGCGACGGGACGGTATATCTGTTGGTGGCGCATAACGGTATTTCCCGTATTATTGAGTCGTATTTCCGTGATATGACGAACGAGGAATTTGCAGCGTTTGGAATAAAGAATTGTGAGTTGAGAAAGTATGAATTTTAAGGGAATTAGTTGGGTATTTTCAACAGAAAATGAAGCATTCGAGATCTGGTATTTGAGGTAACGGGTTTATGCGGATAGCAATGGTGCAGATGTCCAATGCGGGCAGTATACAATTAAATATGGAGAAAAGTCTGCGTGCGATCGAAGAAGCAGCACGACAACATGCAGATCTGGTGTTATTCCCAGAGGTGCAATTGACCGAATTCTTCCCGCAGTATGCAGGGCAGGATGTACAGAAATATCAGGTGTCAATCGAGTCTGAGATTATGCGTCAATTCTCTGAAGTGTGTCGGAAGAATCAGATTATGGCAGTACCAAATCTATATTTGCTGGAGAATGGAAAGCCTTATGATGCAAGCCTTATGATCGGTGAGAATGGTGACATACTGGGTGTTCAGAAGATGGTGCATGTGGCACAGGCAGAGAAGTTTTATGAGCAGGATTATTACACACCATCGGATGATGGGTTTCATGTTTTTGAGACACCATATGGAACGATTGGAATTGTTGTGTGCTTTGACCGGCATTACCCGGAAAGTATTCGGACAGAAGCCTTACAAGGAGCGGATTTTATTCTCATACCTACTGTGAATACAAAAGCAGAACCATCGGAGATGTTTGAATGGGAGCTGCGTGTGCAGGCATTTCAAAACAGTGTGATACTTGCGATGTGCAACCGCGTCGGTGTCGAGGGTGAGATGCATTTCTCAGGAGAATCTATTGTTGTAGGTGCAGATGGACAGGTGCTTGTGAAAGCAGATGACAGCGAGAAAATCGTGTATGCAGAGGTAGATCTGGCACAGGCAAAAAGGATACGGAATGGACGTCCGTATACGCAGCTTCGACGAACGGAGTTTTATGAGTGAGAGGGAAAAGTTGACGGTAAAATAATGGTATAGAGGGTACTGAAAATGTAAAAAATGATTAAATAGTACCCGGAAAAGGGATTTATTATTCATTACTGTCTTAAGTGATTTGTTTGGAAAGTGGAGAAGAACATGAAGCGAATCGGATATGCAATAGCAACTGTGATTTTGCTGTTGATCGAAGTGTTGATTGCGATATATGTGCATGATGCATTTGTAAGACCATATGTTGGTGACGTGCTAGTTGTGGTTGTGCTATATACGTTTATAAGAATATTTGTACCGGAGCGATGCAAACTGTTACCGTTGTATGTATTTATTTTTGCGGCACTGGTAGAGGTTTTGCAGCTGTTCCATGTTGTGGAAGTGTTAGGCTGGCAGGATAATCGTTTCTTAAGTATTCTGGTCGGTTCCGTATTTGATTGGAAAGATATCTTGTGTTATGCCGTTGGCTGTATATTGCTTGGCGTGTATGAGGTGTTGAAGCGAAAAACTGTAAAAGGGAGAACAAATGGCGTTTGATTTTAAGAAGAAATACAAGGAATTTTATATGCCGAAGAACAAGCCGGAGATAGTGAATGTTCCAAAGGCAAACTATATCGCAGTAAGAGGAAAAGGCAATCCGAATGAAAAGGATGGAGCATATCAGCAGGCGATAGGCGTTTTATATGCAGTTGCATATACACTTAAGATGAGTTACAAGACGGATTACATATTTGCAGGAAAATGGGTATGAAAATGATCTGTCAAAAGATAGATTGCATCATGAAATTTATCTTTCGGATGCAAGAAAAGTTGCTCCTGAAAAATGGAAAACGGTTATTCGGCATCCGATAGCATTGTTAGATACCAAGTGATTAAATGATAATTCCCGGTTTGTCCAACGAACAATATTTAGAAAATATACTAAAAATTGCAAAAAATATAAAAATACTTGACGGCATAGTTTGATTATGTTAGCCTACTAGCAAAGCATAAGTTTCATATAGTAGCTGCTGGATAGCTACTTTCTACGAATAGTCAAATT
>DHJV01000156.1 GCA_002404515.1 Lachnospiraceae bacterium UBA4711
CGAATTGGCGGCGGTTGCGTACATTAACAACACATATATCAGAACATCTAGTACTTCTTAGTTTCAATACATCTTATATTACTAGAATCTGATACAACATATATGCACAAATTACGTCATGATTTACAACGCCTATAAATCACCAACAAAAAAACACCTTGAGATACAATGCCTTAACCTTGTATCTAAGGGTGCTTTCACACGGTTCCACCTTAGTGTTTCACTTCATTTGGCTTTAACGCATGCCTTACGGTGACGCTTCAACAACCGGTTATCCGGTCATCTTCTACGCACAGCTCAGGAATGGTTTTCATACATTTCTTCCATAAACGGCTTCCAGCATCTGCCGTTCTCTCTGGATGGTGCCCATGCACTACTCTTTCCGTCAACGCTTTTTCCTATATACATGGGTATTATACCACAGGATTTTTGTTTGACAACCCGATTTTTGAAATAAATTATGGAACTTTTTTCTATATATTTCCCCTTCAGGGAGGGGCAGATTACTCTACCCCTTTTAATACTTCGATCATATCAAGCTTCTTTATCCGCTTTGCGAACAGGAAGCTGACAAGAACGGAGATCACCAGCACGAAGGCACCAGCTAATACATAATCAAAGGCAGGAACCTTGAGCATGTAATCGTAGTTTTCTCCGTTGCTGTTCATCATCGCATTTAATGTCATGTTGCCAAGCGGTGCGCCCAGCACGATTCCGATGAGTGACAACCAGAAATTCTGTCTCGAAAGCATGCCACGAATCTTCGCAGACTGCATACCAAGCACCTTCAGGGTTGCAAATTCCTTGATACGCTCATTGAAGGAAAGTGAACCGGAATTGTACAGTACCGTTACAACCAGCACGGCAGAGAACAGAATCATGGCGAAGATCATGATACTCATAACCTCCATGCCCTTCTCATATGCTTCCTTCATCTCGGTCTGGTTGTTCACGCCGCTGACATAAGAAAGTGTCTTCTTACTCTCAGCATTCTTGTTGTCTGTCATAAGCAGGGTTGGTGTATAGGTTGCTCCGGTCTTCTCGAAGTCTTCCTTCAAAAATGCGATTCCCTGTGTATCAGAGTTTCTATAGATCGCCCCAACCTTTGCCTCATACCATGTATTTTTGCTGTACAGATGCCAGTAGATCGTATCACCAACATGAATCTTCATTGTCTCAGAAAGCTTACGGCTGACACTGACAGTCCCCGGCTTGATCGATGTAATATTGTTGTCAAGGTCGAGAATATTATACAGTCCTTTGCCCTCGATCACGGTGATCGTCTGTTTCTTCTTCTCATCCGTCGTTGGATTCTGCACCTTGGATACTTCAATCTGATCGATCATCACCAGTTCTCCGCCAAGCTCTTCCTGCATCGCATTTACCTCGGAGAGCGACGCATCGGCTGATAACTTCACCTGATATTCGGATACGGTTGATTTTTTAAACATCAGATCTTCCATCTGCGGTACAAGCTCATTGCAGCCTACACCATATAACATCAGAAGCATACCAACGGCAGTTCCAATAATTGACATGAACGCACGCAGCTTCGAACGTGAAACATCACGCAAGTTGTACTGTGCCTGAAAGGAAAGCTTATTCCAGAACGGCAGCTTCTCGAACAGGCATCGTTTGCCCTGCTTCGGTGGTGCCGGGCGAAGTGCCTCTGCCGGACGGATCTTCAAAAGCTTCTTGCAGCTTAAGAAATCTGCCAGCACACATGCGGCTACGATTGCCACACCGACAACCAGATAGATTGGATGGAAGATCGAATGTAATCCCGGTACAATATAATATTCCTCAAACAAGCTGATCAACCACGGGCATGACCAGAATACACCCAAAAGGATTCCGGCGATCACACCAAACAGGGAAATAAATAAGCTGAAGCTTAAATAATGGAACAGAATCTTTCCTTTCTTCATACCAAGGGCGTTCATCGTTCCGATCTCTGTCCGCTGCTTGTCAACCATACGCTTCATAGACGTTGCAATAACAAGAATTGCAATACCAACGAAGATAATCATAAAGGAATACGAAAATGTCTGGTGCTGGTCAAGCTCACTGTCAAGTCTCGCCAGTCCCGGTACTGATTTCCGGTCGATCATCGCTGAATATCTGTGATCGATCGCGTCCGCAATCTCGTCCTCGTGTGCAAGTGCCTTTCCGTCGGTCGTCTTAATGACCATCTGTGTGTACGGCATCATCTTCGTAAGCTTCTCATCACTCATCTTCTCGACCAGTGTCAGAAGCATATCCTGCGACAGATCATCCACGCTCATACCATATTCATCCAACTTATCGAGCACTGCCTGATAGGTATCTGCGTGCTTCTTGATATCCGCCGCCGTAATCTTCTCCTGCTTGATCAGATGTGTTACATACTCCCGAACCGGAAATGCATCGTAAGACATATATGCCATCGTGATGTTCTCCAGATAGGTATCCGCATCGCCGTCTGCCTGCCGGAACTCATATTCCACAGACTCGACCAGACCACGGATTGTCTTCGTAAATGTCACACCATTATATTCAATTGTAAATGCATCGCCGACCTGCAGATCACGTTTCTTTGCAAATGCATTTGCTATCCATACACCGTCCGTATCGTCCGGGTTGAAATCCTCACCCTCAATCAGATACGGTGTATTCACTTCGTTTTCTTTCATTAAGAACAGATCAACCTGTGCGCCATCCTGCTTCGGTGCGCTCGCCGTCACCTGCATCCGCAGCTGTGCCTGTTCCACAAAATCCAGATTTCTTACCGCTTTCAGATCGTCACTTGTAAAGCCTTCTCCATACATCCAGATATCGGAGAGATTACATGCATCGTGATATTTGCTTCGCGCCACATTCTGGGATACGACATGTCCCTCCATCGTGATGAATAGCATCATGGCTATGGCTGCAAGCAAAAACACAGAGAAGAATGGTCCAAAGTTCGCTTTGAACTCACGCAGCATCTTACGAAATAGCATTACCACTCCACCTCCTCAACTGCAAGTGGATGTTCGTTCGTGATCACTTCACGGATCTTTCCGTTCTTCATACGGATGACCTTATCTGCACACTGTGCGATATCCGCGTTGTGCGTAACTAAGATGACGGTATTCTTTCCCTCACGGCTCTGCTTCTGCAGGAGGGATAACACGATCACCCCCGTCTCAGAATCAAGCGCACCGGTCGGCTCATCGCCAAGGATGATACGTGGCTTCTTGGAAAGTGCCCGCGCAATCGATACACGCTGCTGTTCACCACCGGATAACTGGGATGGGAACTTATCCTTATGATTGGTAAGTCCAACTGCCGAAAGCATCTCGTCCGGATCCGCAGCATCCTTCACAATGCTCTTGGTAAGCGCGACATTCTCCCGTACCGTCAGGCTTGGAATAAGATTATAAAACTGAAAGATAAATCCAATCTTGCGTGCACGGAAATCTGACAACTGCTTATCATTCATCGCCGATACTTCCTCGCCGTCGATCAAAACCTTACCAGACGTCGGCAGATCCATGCCGCCAAGCATATTCAACACGGTTGATTTTCCGGCTCCGGACTGACCGAGGATGACAACAAACTCGCCTTCCTCAATCGTAAAACTCACATGGTTGTTGGCATACTGCAATGCCTCTCCTTCTCCATAAGTCTTTACGACATCCTGAAATTCAACAATGGTCTTTTTCCCTGTACCACTCATAAATTTATCCTCCATCTCTCTTTTCTATAATGCAAAAATCGGCAATAGTTAGCATTTGCTAACCATCGCCGATTATAGCACGTTCCCTTACATATGAAAAGGTATTCATATGATAATGTTTATCATATTTTTATTTCTACACAAAACATTTCTTCTTCTATTTTCAGATGAAGCTTACCGCCATGCAGCTTCACAATCTCATTCACTATGGAAAGTCCCAATCCATGTCCGCCTGTCCGCTTGCGGTTTTCCTCCTTCTCGTAAGGGTTCAAAAGCTTTCTTGCCGTCTCTGTCGTAAGCGTTCCCACGTAAGTATTCCGGATTTGGTATGTACCATTTCCAATGTTGATCTCAATCTGTCCGTCTTCCTCTCCGTGCAGAATAGCATTTTGTAGCAGATTATCGATCATCTGCCGGAGCATCGCCTCATTTCCACGCATCTGCCCCTCGCCTGTCACGGAAATATGCTGTCCCTGTGCCTCCGCAAGCTCCTTGTATTTTCCGATCAATGCGTCCGTCTGTGCACGCATATCGACCTCTGTCTTTCTGCCAACCCTGCCTGTCTGGCTAAGCTTCGAGAATCCAAGAGACTGCTCGATCATACGGTTCATATCCGCGATATTCTTAAGCATCTCCTCCGCATAATATTCCCGTTTCTCTGTGTGCACATTTTCTTTCAGATTCTCAGCCATACCGGATAATATCATCAGCGGACTTTTCAGATCATGCGCCATTGCATTCGTGAGACTTCGCTGGTAATCTTCGAGCTTATACCTTGCCTTAAGCCGCACGTAGGTAAACCTGGACCATAGGAAGCTGATGAGCAGGATTGCAAGGATCAGGCAGATTACGAACTTCTGTACAAAGCCACGATTTGCCTGAAGGAAATCATAGTTATACGCGAACACAACCGTATATTCCGGATTTCCATTACTTTGATCACCGATTTCTATCACATTATATTGTGCATATGTCTTTGCGAAGTATCCCCGCTCCGCGGTCACACCGGCACCTTTTAACTGTTTATCATCCTTGTAATCATCATACACATCATATGCAAACTGCAGAAGCTCCGAAATCTCCGCCGACCGAATTCCAAGAATCGGATACCAGCGTGTTCCCTCTCTCGTCCATCTATCATAGGTCTCCTGTACCATTTTCATGCCTTCTATCTGTTCCGGTGTAAAATCATAGGTTTTCACCACTTTCCCTTGCTCTAAACAAGAAACTGTACTGAAATAAAACTGCCGTTTCTCTTCATCTACATAAAAATCCCCGAATTCCATCCTTTCCCCATTTTCGATGTTGCCATAGATAAAATAGTCATTATAATCCTGAAGGAATTCATCCGACAGTTCCTGTGCACATGTATAATAAGACTGGTATAGATTTATTGTATGGTCTTTCTCGTCTCCTACCGGCTCATACTGGTCACAGTACAGATAAAACCGTGGATTGCTGTCAATTATGAGTTCTCCATTTTCATTATAGATTGCCGCTGCCGCTGCAGACACACCATACGCGCCCATCAATCTGTTCGGAATCATGCGGTACATATACGCGCCCATCTGATCATCCAGCTCTTTTCCGGTTTTCATTCCCATCGCAGTCAGTTCTTCATACCGCCTTTGGACGTATGTTTGAATAATTTCCTGACTTTGATCCATTTCAAATTCCGCGCTATCCTCCGTATCCTGCACCACAGATCGAAAATACCAGGCACCACCCATTCCAAGAATCAGAAGCACAAGGACAAACCGTTCCAGCCACACCTGCCAGAACTTCTTCCGTTTCAGATACCAGTGGTCCTTCCGGCTTTGCCGCGCATCTCTTCGCTCTGCACGTTTTTGCCTGCGGATTGCACGCCTTTTTTTATTGGCTTCAAAATCCGGTAAAATCGTAAACTTCATATGCATCCCTCCACCTACTTATCTGCGCCTGTTTTGCCTGAACACACATCAGATAAAATAATAAAATACTAACTATAATTTTTCTGTTTTCACATGACTACGCATCTGATATTTTATAACCCCTGCCTACCACCGTCTGAATCCGCTTTCCTTCCTCGCCAAGCGCATTCCGCAGCTTCTTGATCTGGTTATCCACCACACGGTCAACGCCAATATAGTCATACCCCCAGATGTGGTTTAGAAGTGCATCCCGCGACCACACGATATTTTTATGCTCCATCAGGAATCGCAGGATCTCGTACTGCTTGTTCTGCAGCTGTACTTCCCGCTCCTTCACAAATACCTGACAGCTCTGCTTGTCCATCCGGATCCCGCCACAGGTAATCGTCTCCTTCCGATTCTCCTGTTTTGTCCGCCGCAGGATGGCAAGTATCTTCGCATACATCGTCGCAAGCGAAAATGGTTTCACAATATAATCATCGCAGCCAAGTCCGTAGCCCCAGAGTATATCCTCCTCGCTTCCCTTCGCAGTCAGAAATACGATTGGAACCATATCCTTTTTGCGTATCATCCGGCAAAGTGTGAATCCATCGATATCCGGAAGCATCACATCGAGCAGGAGCAGGTCAAATGCCTGGCGTTCAAGCGCGCCCTCGCAGGCTCTTCCGTCCTCAGCAAGCGTCAGCCGCATCGTGTCTTTTCCTTTCTCGTCCATGTAATCTGCGATAACTTCCCGGATGGATTCGTCATCTTCCACCAACAGAATCTGGTACATACTGTTCTCCCCTTTACTCCATTGTGAAACTGGTTAGCATTCTATATATAGTTCCAGATTGTTTCATACGATATACAATGTATTGAAGCTAAGAAGTTCTATATGTTCTGATTTACATTTTGAAATATACGCCACCGCCGCACGGGTATTGCCCCCTCGCTTCGCTCGGCGGCAGGTTGTCGGACGCATCCTAAATATGAATCTACGATTCATATGCGCCCTCCGCTC
>DHJV01000002.1:0-25430 GCA_002404515.1 Lachnospiraceae bacterium UBA4711
GTACCCATTTGCCATCTACCATGATCTCAAGCCCCTCCCCGCAGTGAAATCCGCTGTGTTCCCACAGATCTGACACGAGCAGTCCATATCTGTCATTTATGCTGTTATATCCAAGCCGTCCCGTTGTCATTATGCATTACCTCCATTTTCTTTATGTTCCGACGATTATTTCATCCATCAACAGGAGCATCCATGCTCCTGTCGTCACAATACTCTTTTTCCGTTTTCCCTGTTTACATTGTTTACAACTTCTGCATCATGCGTATTCACTGTGTTTCTTCGTAAACAGAATTGTTTACCATCCCGCATACACAGGCTGTAAACAGAATTTGTAAACGGGGATCAAAAAACTTATTTTTTGTCAAATGGTGTTTCTGCGTATTCTGGTAATTTATGAAATCCATCTTTATCTACAACTCTGCGCCAGCCTCTCTGTATGCCATATTCCGCAAATCGGTGGGATGATATTTTCTCCCATCCGGAAATACTGTTGTTCATGACATTATTGATTTCCTTTAATTCCCAGTCCTTCGGCGTATCATATTCATGGTCAAATGCTTCCTTATAGATCATGGTGCTGCACACATAATCCTGCGGCAGTTCGTCCAGCCACAACTGGATAATTCCAACTTTTGCATCCTCCGGCATAAATTCTTTCTGCATCTGACGCAGATAGATTTCTGTATCTTTGGACAACTTCAATTCATGCTGACCGCTTCGATACAGCTCCATTGCCTCTGCCCATGCCTGAATAATATAATTTCTTGCCTCTTTCTCGTCCTCCAGAATATGCTTCTCCACCCTGTCCGGGTGTACAAGTATCGGTGCAAATCTACGATTACCGGTTCGATCAAGAGGGAGAAAATCCATACTATTGGAAGTACCAACGAATACACATTGCCTTGGTCTGTCTTCCGGATGCGTTTCATATGGAATTTTATAAGTTTCTTTCTGCCTGCTGATAAATGACTTGATATCTTCAATACTTTTTGCATTCACAGTAGCCATCATCTCAGACATTTCAATAATCCAGTGTCCCTGCATCTTCCGATACACATTGTCATCATCCATACGTTTCAGATCATCCGAAAACCATTCATCATTGATTGCAAGGAATCGGAAAAATGTTGACTTTCCTGCGCCCTGTCCTCCTACCAGACACACCATAATTTCATACTTACAGCCCGGCTCATATATCCTATGTATCGCTGCCAACATAAGAAGCTGCATGATTTCCCTGGTATAGGCATCATCTTCAGCTCCCAGATATTTGGGGAGCAATTTTCCAATACGCTGCTTTCCATCCCATGCAAGTTGTTCCAGATACTTTCTAATCGGATGATACCGGTTCTCACTTGCAATGATATTCATCGCTTTGTTAATGTTTCTCTCATTTTTTAATCCATACTGTTTTTCCAGATACCAATGCAGCTGATAAACATCTGTATCCGTCACGCTACAAGATGTTCTTTCCCACCCCATCTCGCCAACAATATCAATTTTTCCTGAAAGATCATTTTTCCTGATTGCGCCTTTCAACAAAGGATCTCTTTTGAAAACCGTCATACAATTATCAATACTTTGGCAAACATTTCCCTTATCATTTCTTACAAGATCAGTCCGGATATCCTCAATACTGCTCATTTCATCATCAAGCACTTTCCCGACATCGCTCCACGATACTTCTGTGCCATTTGCTGACATTTCCTGCAATATTCTCCACCTCTTTTCTGCCCTGTATAAATAATTCTTTTTGATCCTGCTCACTACCCATACAGAGAATATCAAGCCAATAATTAATGATTGGCTCTGCATGAAGCATCATGGCATAATTATCAGAAAACATTACATCTGGTGTCTTAGCACAAAGTACCTGTCCACTATCATCAATCTGAACCAGTGCTTTTTTTAACAATTCTATCGTTTTCCTACGCCACCTTGAAAATCTTTTCTTGATTCGGATAATGCGCATGCGCTCCTCTTTTTCCCTGTGAAGTTTCTCTTTTTCTTTCTTACTCATTGTTTCTGTATGAATTGACAAGTTAAAATCCTCAATCAATTTCTTTGCTGCATCATACTGGGATAATCCATACATTCTTGCCGTGTAATCAATCGCATCTCCGCCCACCCCACATGCAAAGCAGTGATAATTTTTATCCACCTTCATGCTCGGATGTCTGTCATCATGGAACGGACAACAGGCAGTGCCATTTCTACGAACATACAGTCCATAACTTTCTGCCACCTGTCTTGCGGTTAGATGCGCTTTCACTTCTGAAAATATATCCAAATTACAAATTTCTCCTTTCCTGCGGAGAAAGCCTTTGCTATAATAAATTTGTTGTGGATAGAAAGGCTTTATCCTTTTTATTCTGTAATGTCCCTGTTACCAGCAGGGGCATTTTTCTGTAATGCTATCAATTCTTTTACCAAAGCCTTCAAAAGCAGTTCATTCTCTGAATTCTCATTGTTCAACTCTTCACAGATCCGCTCCAACACCTTTGATAATCGAAATGACATATAACTGCCTGACACCACCGTAATCTCCTGTCCCAGCACAGCCTTTCGATAATACTCACCTTTCGGCACTCCCGACAATATAATTTTTGCTTCGACCTCTGCTTTTTCTTCATCACTCAGCCAGAAAGCGATTGTGTTATGCCGAAATCTGTCCTCTCGTTTACATGCCATCTTCCTCACCCCGATTCACTTTTCCGAGCCTGTCCGCAATTCTTTCCTGTGCATCTCCCGACTGATGGCAATAGGTTTCAATCGTTGTTGTTACCTTTCCATGCCCCAGTCGCTTGGCAATCTCTATCGGACTGACCCCCATCTGTACCAGCATACTTGCATGGCTGTGTCTGGTGCAATGCACTGTAATTTTCTTCACTCCCGACTGCTTTATGCCACGCTCCATTTCATGTTCAAAGAAGCTCTTTGTTCTTCCTGCAAATAATCTGGTTCCCGGTCTCGGACGATAAAGCGTATCAATATACTCTCGAAGTTCATCCTGCAACTCCCTATGAATTGTGATCACTCGTACCGAACTTTCTGTCTTTGGAGCTGTAATCAAATCCTCCCCGTCAATTCTTGCAAGTGACTCATCTACACGTATCGTTCCGTGCTCAAAATCCACATCTTTCACCTGCAAGGCAAGTAACTCTCCGATACGCATACCTGTCCAGAACAATATCTGAAATGCCATCCATGAATCTCTTTTATCTATGATTGCATCTGAAAATTTCTGAAATTCTTCCAATGTCCAATATGGTCGTTCATCTGCTTTGCTTTTTCCCATACTGCCTGCTTTGTGGCATGGATTGGATCGCAATTCATAAAAACGCACCGCATAGTTGAGAATAGAACTAAGCTGATTATTGATCGTCTTCAAATAAGTAGGCTTAAATCCCTTATCAATCATCTCTCCCTGCCATTTGCGTATCATAGGTGCTGTGATTGCATTGATTGGTGTATTTCCAAAATACGGGAGCACCTTGTCTTTCATCACGTATTCCTTCTGTTTCATGGTGGTTTTCCGCAACCGCTTCTCCATGTCTGCCTTGTATATCTCCCAGAAATCGTTCAAGATCATGGTCGGATCAGAAGTTTGCTGCATTATAAAATGTGCATACCATTCCTCAGCTTCTTTCTTTGTTTTAAAACCTCGTTTCTGAGATTTTTTCTTGGTTCCTGTCCAGTCTGTCCAACGATACTGAATATGCCATGTGCCATTCGGATCTCGTTTTGCACTACAACTCATGCTCCCACCTCCTTTGCTCCTCCATACCACTTCTCACGAAAATACTCCACCGGAATCTTGCCTGCAATTGTAAGGAAGCCTTTTTCAGACAGTTCCTTATTCATTTCACGCAATATTTTGTAGGATTTTCCCATGCTCACACCGAGCATATTTGCAATGTCTTCTGCACTGTAATAAATTTTTTCGTTCATACTGTTTCCTCCATTTTATTTCTTTTGTTTTTGTTGCGTATCTTTTGATACGTCTTTATAGTAGCGTATCTTTTGATACGTGTCAACATCTTTTTTATGTTTCTATTTATCTTTTCAGTATCATATGGTAAAATCAAGTTACATTTGGTGCGCATATATGTAACATGTTTTTATAAACAGGAGGGAACGCAATGACTGTCGGTGAAAATATACGACGTATCCGTCTAGAAAGAGGACTTACCTTAAAACAATTAGGTGATATGGTTGGCGTAAGCGAATCCTATATCCGAGCCTATGAAAGTGGACGCAGAAATCCCAAGCTATCCTCATTGGAAGCATTGGCTCAGGCTCTTGCGGTAAATGTTGAAGTCTTAACAAATTCAGATTTTGACGGCGTGAAAGCCATGCATAGATTGTTTCAGGTTTTCCGTCAATACAGTGGTGAGCTTTTTGAATACCAAGACAAGGACGGAAATGATATGGTCGGCATTAGTTTCGGATCATTAACCTTGATGCGATCATGGTTAGAGCGGTATGAAGAATATATGGATGAAGTTGAAAAATGCAATGAAATTAAGGACGTTAAGAAGCGTGGAGAAGCCCTGTTGCAAGCAGAAGCTGACTTCAACCTTTGGATGGACATTTATCCGGAATCAGAGCCATGGCAGGATCGACTGGACATGCAGAAATCGCACGATGAGATTATGGATAAACTCGGATTAAACCCGAAGAATTAAGAAACCAGGTATCAAAAGGTATCAAAATAAATTTTTGTACCCAAAACGTACCCATTTGCACATAAAAAATCCCTACAAAGCCTGTAAATACAAGCCTTGTAGGGATTTAGCCTTTTATTCAAACTCAATCGTTCCAGGCGGTTTACTCGTCAGATCATACATTACACGGTTTACGCCCTTTACTTCATTTATGATTCTTGTCATAACCTTCTGCAGTACCTCGAATGGGATTTCAGAGCAATCAGCGGTCATGAAGTCGCTGGTGTTGACTGCACGGAGTGCGATTGCGTAGTCATAGGTACGCTCGTCACCCATAACACCGACACTACGCATATTGGTCAGTGCTGCGAAATACTGTCCAAGGTTCTTGGCAAGTCCTGCCTTGGCGATTTCCTCGCGGTAGATGTAATCTGCATCCTGCACGATACGAACCTTGTCTGCGGTTACTTCTCCGATGATACGGATGCCAAGTCCCGGTCCTGGGAATGGCTGACGATATACGAGGTATTCTGGAATACCAAGCTCCAATCCGGCTTTTCTTACTTCATCCTTGAAGAGCAGGCGGAGTGGCTCGATGATCTCCTTGAAATCAACATGATCTGGAAGTCCACCTACATTGTGGTGGCTCTTGATCACTGCGGACTTTCCAAGTCCTGACTCAATCACGTCTGGGTAGATCGTTCCCTGAACTAAGAAATCAACCGCACCGATCTTCTTTGCTTCTTCCTCAAATACACGGATGAATTCTTCGCCGATGATCTTACGTTTTGCTTCCGGCTCTGTAACGCCAGCTAATTTCTTATAATAACGCTCCTGTGCATTGACGCGGATAAAGTTCAGCTCGTATGGACCATCCGGGCCAAATACTGCCTCAACCTCATCGCCCTCGTTCTTACGAAGCAAACCATGATCGACGAAAACACAGGTAAGCTGCTTTCCTACTGCCTTTGAGAGAAGAACGGCTGCAACAGATGAATCAACGCCACCTGACAAGGCACACAATACCTTTCCGTCTCCAACCTTCTCACGAATCTCGCGGATCGTTGTCTCTACAAATGAATCCATCTTCCAGTCGCCAGAGCATCCACATACGTTATACACAAAGTTTGACAGCATCTTTTGTCCTTCCTCGGTGTGCATCACCTCTGGATGGAACTGTGTTGCATACAGCTTACGCTCCGGGCACTCCATTGCAGCTACCGGGCAGACCGGCGTCTTCGCAACAACCTTAAATCCCTCTGGTGCCCTTGAGATATAATCCGTGTGGCTCATCCAGCAGATTGTCTGTGGCTTTACCCCTTGGAAGATAGCACTGCTGTTATCAACATCCACTTCGGTTCTGCCATACTCACTGACTGGCGCCGTTTCCACGGTACCTCCAAGCATATATGCCATCAACTGCGAGCCATAACAGATTCCGAGAATCGGAATTCCCAAATCAAATATTTCCTTCTGATAGCGTGGTGACTCCTCGCCATACACACTATTCGGTCCACCCGTGAAAATGATTCCCTTTGGATTCATTTCCTTGATCTTGTCAAGCGACAAGGTATACGGATGTACCTCTGCATACACATTACATTCACGGACACGACGTGCAATCAACTGGTTGTACTGACCACCAAAATCAAGCACGATAATCATTTCCTTATTCATGTGCGTCTCCCTTCTTCTCTATACTTATTGTATTTCATATCTTGTCACCACGCCATAGCGTGATGACCTGCGCACGCATCAGCGTACTTCATTATATCATGTCGCCTGACGGCTCCATGTGTTTTTTCGCAATATGCCGGCATGTGCAAGCACATCCGTCGCATTGCTCATTATATCATGTGTTGTAACCACGATTGTATATAATTACTCATCCTCTTATTATATTCTATAAGAAAATAAGCAAGAGTCCTATCTTTCGATAAAACCCCTGCTTATTATACTAATTATTCAGCATCTCTGCAATAACTTCCTGCGCTTTTTGTAACTGTGTATCATCTGCTCGGTCAATATTCACTGCGGATGTCTGTCCGTCTGGAAGCTCTACTTCATAATCCGGCGTAATGCCCTTCTTATGAATATCATTTCCATTTGGTGTAAAATACTTTGCAATCGTAAGCTTCACAGCTGTTCCATCGGAAAGTGGAATAACTGACTGAACGATGCCCTTACCAAATGTCGTTGTACCAACCAGCTTTGCCTTGCCGGAATCCTGCATGGCACCGGAAAAAATCTCAGATGCGCTGGCACTGTTTCCATTTACAAGCACAACCAATGGGATATCCACGCTGTGCTTACCTGTATCCTTGTACTCACCAAGCACATTTCCATCACGATCTTTCGTAGATACGATGACGCCATCGTCCATGATATAATCACACATATCAACAACGGCTGTCAGAAGTCCGCCCGGATTATCTCGCAGATCAATGATAGCTGCCTTTGCGCCATTTGCCTGCACCTCATCGATGGCATCTTCAAATTCCTGTGCTGTGTTATCATTAAACTGTGTGACTGCGATGTAGCCAACCTGATCATCAAGCATCTCATTTTCTACCGTATAGTTCTCCACTGTACGACGCTCTACATCAAACTCCAGATAATCCGGTTCGCCCTGACGGTAAATCTTCAGATGTGCTTTCGTTCCTTCTTCGCCACGGATCATATCTACTACCACAGAAAGCTCCTGGTCAGTAATCTCCGTGTCATCAACCTGAACCAAGATATCGCCTGCCTTAAGTCCAGCTTCCTCTGCCGGACTGTTCTTGATCGGACGTACGATCTCGACACGCATATCGGAATTCATCGTCACAACTGCACCGATACCTACATATTCACCAGAAGTATCTTCCTGCAGTTCTGCATACTCTTCCTTTGTATAATAGACAGAATATGGATCATCCAGACCTTCCATGATTCCATCATACAATGCCTCTTCCTGTTTATCCCGGTCAACATCGAAATAATAATACTTGTCAATCAGAGAATTGATCTCATCAACCTTCTTTGCAACCGAGCTGTCCTGCCACAGATCCGATGCAACTACCGGTTCTGACGTATCTGCCTGTGTTGCATCCGAATCCGTCTGTACGTCAATGGATTCCCGTGTATTTTTCTTTGACTCTGTCTGATTTCCACAACCGATACATGCAACAGATAACGCGGTTGCCAACGCCAAAGCCCATAGTTTTTTCATGCTCTTTTTCACGTCTACTTTTACTCTCCTTTTACCTTGCGCTTTCATCTTATTGTAAATACGGCAATGGATCGACATAGCTGCCATTGATTCTTAATCCAAGATGGCAATGTGGACCTGTTGAATTTCCGGTACTTCCGGCAAGCGCAATCACCTGTCCACGCGATACCGTCTGTCCCACGCTGACACACAAGCTTGAGTTGTGCATGTATGTAGTTGACATAGACGAACTGTGTGCGATCGTTACATAGTTACCCATTGAACTTGAATATGATGCGGCAATTACCGTTCCAGCCTCGCATGCTACAATCGGTGTTCCTGTCGGACATCCAATATCCAATCCCTGATGATATCTCGAACCGATACCTCCAGGACTCTCTCTCGGTCCAAATCTGGAAGTAATCGTTCCTCCGGTTGATACCGGCCATTGCAGGCTGCCACCTGTATATGTAATATTTACATCTGTTGGTGCTGTTGTCGTGCTTCCTGAAGCAGCAGCCGCCGCTGCAGCTGCAGCCTGTTGCTGTCTGTATGCCTCCTCTGCTGCTGCGATTGCCTGATTGGTCGCCTCAATATCCTGCTCAAGTTCGGCAATCGTTGCCTCGTAATCACCGATGGATGATTCATAGTTTGCTACCTGCACCTGCTTACCTTCGATCATAACCTCGACAGCAGCCTTGTTGTCTTCCACTTCCAGCTTGATGTCCTCGACATCCTTCAGATCTTTCTCCAGGCCAGCCTTTGTATCCGCGATCTCCTGACGTGTCTCTACCAGATCATCAAACATATTCTTATCGTAAGAATAAATCTGATCTGCATACTCTGCCTGATTTACAATATCGGAGATATCAGAGGTTGAGAAAAGTACATCCAGATATGATGGATTACCATTTTCATATGAGTACTTGATTCGCTCTTTCATCGCCTCATACTGTTCCTGTTCCTTCTCCTGTGCAGCCGTAAGCTCGGTCTGCTTTGTCTCAATATCTGCCTCAAGCTGAGTCTGCTGCGCCTCCAAATCTGTAATTTCATTTGTATATTCCGTTACCTGCGCATCCAGTTCTGCAATCGCATCCAGAATCGAATTCTGTTCTTTCTCCAGCTGGGCAAGAACGGCTTCTGCTTCTTCCTTCTTACTTTCCTTCTGATCTTTCTGATCCTTCAGGTCCGAAATACTCGTCGCATTTACCGTCATACTCATGCTTCCAGCCACAGCAAATGCAATAATTGCTCTCACAAGCTTTTTACACTTCATATGCTTCCCTCCTAGACTTTCAAATGTTTCCGTGTTGTCAATAAACTTCCTATCAAACCAAGTCCGATACCAATACCCGCAGATAATGGAATCAGAACTGCAAATATCTCCTTTGCCGGTACAAATGCGAATAAGCTCTGTACAACGGAGAACCGGCCAATGATGTACTGAACTACAGTATCATACATATAGTAGATCAGGATCAATGGAATCAATGATCCCACAAGTCCGATCACAACGCCCTCTACAATAAATGGCGCACGTACGAAGAAGTTCGTCGCGCCAATCAGTTTCATGATACCGATTTCTTCCTTACGCACAGTAATACCGATCGTAATCGTATTGCTGATCAGGAAAATCGATACAAGCAACAGGATTACAATAATTCCGATGGATGCATAGCTGACAACACTGTTCAGCGCTGCCACACCGTCTGCAGTCACTTCGGAGCTAAGTACCTTACGTACACCGGTCAATCCCTTTAAATACTGTACAAACTCTGCCTGATTCGACAGATCCTTCAAGGTGATCTTATATGATGCACTGTTCTTCAGAGGGTTGTCCCCCTGGAATGCATCGATTGCTGCCTGCGGATCATCAAACTTCTCTTCCGCATACTGCTTCCATGCTTCATCTGCGGAAATAAAATCCAACGTATTGACTTCATCACGCAGTCGAATCTGCTGACCAATCATCGTGATATTCTCATCTGTTACGCCTTCATCGAAGAATACAGAAATTGTAACGGTATTCTCCAAATCCGCCATAGCCGTACGGAAATTCACGATCACACAATAAAATAAACCAAATAAGAACAGACAGGAAACGATTGTTCCGATGGATGCCAACGAGAACAAAAGGTTTCTTTTTATATTTTTAATACCCTGTCTGATACTATACATGAATGAACTAATCCTCATCGATATACCCACCTTTTTGCTCATCGCTGATTATTTCGCCATGCTTCAACGTAATTACACGTTTCTTCATCATATTGACGATCTCTTTGTTATGCGTTACAACAACAACCGTTGTTCCCTTCTTGTTGACATCCTCCAGAAGGCGCATAATTTCCCATGAATTTTTCGGGTCCAGGTTACCGGTCGGCTCATCCGCAAGCAGGATCTCCGGCTTATTTACCAGTGCTCTTGCAAGTGCGACTCTCTGCTGCTCACCACCGGACAACTGCTTTGGAAATGACTTATATTTATCCGCAAGTCCAACCAATGTCAGCATCGCCGGTACCTGCCGGCGAATGTAGCGGCTTGGTGTCTCGATAACCCGCTGTGCAAACGCAACATTCTCATATACCGTACGATCCTTGAGCAGCCGGAAATTCTGGAATACAACACCGATCTTACGCCGGATCTTCGGAATATTTTTTCTCTTTAATTTGCTGTAATCTGTGTCTGCAACCCTAATCTTACCAGAAGTCGGATCCAATTCCTTCAACAATAACTTGATCAGCGTCGTCTTACCAGATCCAGAAGATCCTACGATAAAGACAAACTCGCCTTTTTCTATTTTCAAACTTACATCGTTCAAGGCATACGTCTTACTCGCCGGATACCTCATCTTCACGTGACTCAGTTCTAACATCTTATTATCTCCTTTTGAGCGTATCTTTTAATACTCTAACGACTCCATATACTTCATATACTTCACAACCATAAGGGCAATCTTGAAGGTAATGGCATCCTCGAATACCCGGAGGTCAAGTCCGGTACTCTTCTGAAGCTTATCCAGACGGTAAACCAAAGTATTTCGGTGAATGTAAAGCTGACGGGATGTCTCAGATACATTCAGACTGTTCTCGAAGAACTTGTTGATTGTTGTCAATGTCTCCTCGTCGAACTCATCCGGTGATTTACCATCAAAAATCTCCTTGATAAACATCTTGCAAAGTGGAAGTGGCAGCTGATAGATCAATCGACCAATTCCAAGGTTACTGTATGCGATAATCTTTCTGTCGCTGTAAAAGATCTTTCCTACGTCCAAAGCAAGCTTTGCTTCCTTATAAGAACGGGACACTTCTTTGATTTCGTTGACAATCGTACCATATGCAACATTGACCGATGACATGGCTTCTGTATTCAGCATATCCACAATTACCTTTGCAGTCTTGCGCATGTCCTCGTAAGTCTCACTCGGCTTTACTTCCTTGACCAGAATAATATTTTTCTCGTCGACTGCCGTAATGAAATCCTTTGTCTTGCTGGAAAACAATGTTCTGACTGTCTCCAATGCGTTGGTATCCTTCTCCGTCTTTGTCTCGATAATAAACACGATACGTTTTACATCTGTCTCAATATGCAGCTTCTTCGCACGATTGTAAATATCTACCAAAAGCAGGTTGTCAAGCAACAGATTCTTGATAAAATTATCCTTATCAAAGCGCTCCTTATATGCCACCAGAAGATTCTGAATCTGGAAAGTTGCCATCTTTCCGATCATATAGACATCCTCGGCATCCCCTTTTGCCAGTATGACATATTCCAGTTCATTCTCATCATACACCTTGAAAAACTGGAAACCGCGGATCACCTGACTGTCCGCCGCGGATTCAGAGAATTTCACAACCTCATCCTCATATTCTTCCATTCCGCGCATAGTTGTTGCAAGTATCTTACCTTCGGTATCCATCACGCAGAGTTCTACACGTGTTATTGATTTAATTCCGGTAACCGTATCCTGCAGTATCTGATTCGAAATCATTCGTCCACCCCTATTCTTTGTTGTGAATTTTTAAAAATTCTGTAACAAAATTGTAACATTTATATATTCTTCTGTCAATGTCAAATACTTTCCAATTATTTAACATTGCCTATACTCATACAAAGTACATTTTACACGAAAAATGTAAAAAAAAAAAGAGGAAACGCATAATTTTTATGCATTTCCTCCGAAAAATCACACTTTGTTCAAATTTTAGAACACGTATGTAGACTAGCTTACGATGATCTCCTCTGTCTCCTTATCGAAGATGTGGATCTTGCTCAGATCGAATGCGAACTGAACTGTATCACCAGGTCTTGCTGTTGTACGTGCATTTACTCTTGCTGTGATATCGAACTGATCGATTGTAAAGTACAGATATACTTCAGCACCAAGCATTTCGTAAATATTGATTCTTGCATCGATAACACTCTCAGGTGAAGACTCAATGAAGAGCTGTTCGTCATGAATATCCTCTGGACGGATACCAAGAACAACTTCCTTATCAAGGAAATCACCACTGATAAGCTTCTGAGCCTTAGCATCAGGAACTTTGATTGAGTGAGAACCGAACATAAGTAATACGTCTGCTCCAGACTTAACAACCTTACAATCGATGAAGTTCATAGGTGGCATACCCATGAATCCAGCTACGAAGAGGTTGCATGGCTTATCATACAGATTCTGAGGTGTATCAACCTGCTGGATGATACCATCCTTCATAACTACGATTCTTGTACCAAGAGTCATAGCCTCTGTCTGGTCATGTGTTACGTAAATGATAGTTGTCTGCAGTCTCTGGTGAAGCTTAGAGATCTCAACACGCATCTGAACACGAAGCTTTGCATCCAGGTTTGAAAGAGGCTCGTCCATAAGGAATACCTTAGGCTCACGAACGATTGCACGTCCCATAGCCACACGCTGTCTCTGACCACCTGACAAAGCCTTTGGCTTTCTGTCAAGCAGATGCTCGATATCAAGAATCTTAGCAGCCTCATGTACCTGCTTATCAATCTTCTCCTTTGGTACCTTTCTAAGCTTCAGACCGAATGCCATGTTATCGTAAACTGACATATGCGGGTACAAAGCGTAGTTCTGGAATACCATCGCAATATCTCTGTCCTTAGGCTCTACATCGTTAACCATCTTGTCACCGATCCAAAGCTCACCGGAACTGATATCCTCAAGACCTGCGATCATACGAAGTGTTGTTGACTTACCACATCCTGAAGGTCCAACGAAGATGATGAACTCTTTATCTTCAATATCCAAGTTGAAGTCCTTTACAGCGTTGAAGCCATTTGGATAAATTTTATAAACATTCTTAAGTTGTAAACTAGCCATTTTGATTTTTCCTCCTTAGATTTTAGCTATAATCATCTGACTCATGATGTTTGTATGATACACCAAATAGCCTGAAGTTGCCATATTACTATTCAACAAATAAGGCGGAAAAATATTGTGTAATTTGTATATGAAAATTTTTTTCATGATTTTTTTGTGGATTTTTCACAAACTTTACTGAATCCTGACTAGCTATATTTTGTGAAACCTTCACCATAAGCCTCCCGAATATCCCCCACAAAACAGATTGCCCGGTCATCCAGCTCATAAATTTTCCGCTTGACATTTACCATTTCCTTTGAACTAAGTGCACAGAGCAGCATCTGCTTCGGGCAGCCAGTATATCCACCCTGCGCCGGCACACGAGTGACGCCGCGTCCCAGTTGCCCGGTAATGTATTCAGTGAGTGCTTTTTCCTCGGTCGAAATGATATACATAAGCTTGGCATGATTTGGTCCTTCCAGTACAAAATCGGATACCTTCGTCATGACAAACAGGACAATCAACGCATAAATTCCATTGCGCATTCCAAACACGCCAATTCCAAACAGGATAATGATCCCGTCAACAATTGCCATCAGTTTTGGAACCGATACATGCGGGATGCGACGATTGATGATCTGCGCTGTCATATCTGCGCCTCCTGAGGACGCATTTTGCAGAAAAATCAAACCAAGTCCGCCACCCATGATCACACCGCCACATAGTCCGTCTACCAGTACATCCCCGGTGAGAAGCGGCAATGGGCGGAGCAGTCCAAGGAACACAGACAGGCATACCGTCGCATAGACCGTCCGGTAAAATATCAGCTTTCCCAGCACCTTATACCCTATGATAAATAACGGAATATTGACCGCGGCATTGACCAGCCAAAGCGGGATACGGAACAAATGTTCCAGCAGGATTGCCAGTCCGGTCACACCTCCGGTCACCAGTTCCAGCGGATTAAAATATACAACGACCGAGAATGCCATCAAAAATGCTCCCACAGTCATCAAGCCATATCGTTTTACAGTCATCGCACAAACCTCCACACAAAAAAAGACTCCATACTAAGATCTAGTATGGAGTCCATCTTTCATTTTTATTCGCTTTTAATGATTGCTGTCGGATGCACCAATAATGATCACGACATCATATCCATCTGTAGATTCTGTCACATTACTTGTAACCGTTCCAACTTCATAGCTGGCATTTGCAAAATACTGTACCAGCTCTTTTCCTACACCATCTTCTCTTGCTACGATCTTGGTGTCTGCAAGTGCTTCTGTGTAATCGGATGCATTTGTATTCGCATATCCATTTGCATTTAACGTATCACACCAGCGTCCGGCAAGTCCGGCAATATCCGTACTGTTCAGCACCAGAATCTTCTTATCCGTCGCACTGACCGCCTCTGTCTCCTGAGCATTCTCCGTTGATTCAGCCTCTGTGGATGGTGTGATCTGCAGATCGTCCACCTGGGAATCCGTCAACGCATTCTCATCCAGCGTTGTCGCCGGCGTATCCTTCGCTGTGTTCCCCTTTAACGCCTGCATTACAAAGAATGCTCCAAATGCCACAATGGCAAGTCCTAATATAATAACGGCTGCGCGAAGCAGCATTGAAAAGAACAATCCTGCTGCCGTCTGCTGTTTTTTTCCACTCATAATTTTCTCCTATCTACGTCATACGTTTTTCAATATCTTCTACTCGTATCCACCGTCGCTCATTTAAGCCCATTTTTCAATACATTTTCCAAGTATAGCAAATGTTGTTGTTTTTTTCAACCATTTATAGCATAATCATAGTATGGATTTTTTGTGAATATTCTGCATCGTGCTATCAATATCTTGACAAAACAAGGAGGTTCCTGTCCTATGAAAACTGTACTTATCACCGGTGCTTCCCGCGGAATCGGCGAAGCCACCTCTTATCAGCTGGCAAAAGAATACGACTGCATTGCCATCATGAGCCGGAATACTGACGGGAAATTAAATGCCGTCGCGAACCGGATTCACACCTCAACCAATTGTGAATGTATTCCATTTACCGGGGATGTGTCAGACTTCGCATTTGTCGAAGAATGTGTCCAGACACTTGCCGCGTCCGGGCATCCGGTTGATACGCTCGTCAATAACGCTGGTATCTCGCTCGTCGGGCTTTTTCAGGACATGACACCGGAGGAATTTGACCGTATCCTGCGCATCAATGTGACATCCGTATATAATACCTGTCACGCTGTCATCCCGGATATGGTACGGAATCAACGGGGACGCATCCTGAATATCTCTTCCGTCTGGGGGCTGGTCGGTGCCTCGTGTGAAGTTGCCTATTCGGCAACGAAGGGTGCTATCAACAGTCTGACAATGGCGCTTGCGAAAGAACTTGCCCCAAGCCATATCGCGGTCAATGCGATCGCCTTTGGCGCAGTGGACACGACCATGAACGGTCATCTGTCAGCCGAGGAGAAGAAAGCTCTCTGTGAGGAAATCCCGGCAGAAAAAATGGCGGCTCCCGAAGAAGCCGCCGCCTGTATCTCACATATCTTGGCGATGCCGGATTATATGACCGGTGAAATATTGAAATTCGATGGTGGCTGGATCTAGCCGCCACTTTTCTTTTAAGAATCCTTCTTGCGCAGGTTCTTAATCGCCGTTGTAAGCTTGATTGGATTGCCATATCGCAGCGTCGAACTGCGGAAGATCTTGCCGCCGATCACGCCCATAAGTGCAACGGAAATATATAGAATTACTGCAGATACGACCACTTCCCACGTCTGCACATGTCCCATTGCCACGCGCGCAAACATCGCACTGTAAGAGCTGAACGGCAGGAACGAGCAGACCTTCATCGCGATGCCATCCACGTTGTTCAGCTGGAACAGCACAACAAAATACACAATCATGATAACCATCTGTGCAGAGCCTGCGGACTTGTTCAAGTCCTCAATCTTCGATACCAGTGCACCGAGTGCACCATATATAAATGCATAGAACAGGAATCCGCCAATGCCGAATACCACAAATACAACCAATACATTGACCGGGATATCTAAGAACATTCCAAGATCAATGCCCCAGAAATCTTTGTTGTACTGGTACGAGCCAAGCAGACAGACCGCAATGATTCCAGCCTGAAATACCGTTGCCACAGCACCGGCAAATACTTTGCCAAACAGCAATGCCGTCGAATCAGTACTTGTAACCAGAATCTCGATGGAGCGATTGCTCTTCTCATTTGTAACAGAAGAAGCAATACTCATACCATACATGATAATCAACATAAATATCAGAATCACAAGCACATAGCAGTACCAGTAATTCTGTGTGCTGTCCTTGCCAAGCACATGCTCGCCATGGGTAATCTCCTTGTAGGATGCCTCCATGAATTCGTCAAAATCCAAATGATTCTGCTGGCAATAGTCCATCTTGACAAGCATGCCAAGATAACTGTCAAAAATATCCGTATCGGAATTATCCATGCTCTTGTTATATACATAATAATCGTAATCTGACAGCGAATGAATCGAAAATCCAGCAACTGCTTTTTCATCTTCAACCGCTTTTTTCAAAGCATTCTCACTGTCATAGCTGACCAGATTGATTCCTGTTTCCATAGAATTCCATGCCGAACCATCCACGTCAATGGTTAAAATCCCATCCGGATCGTAGACACCATATGTATGTTCTGCATCGCCCTCTACCGAAGAATCCGCCTCCTCTTTCGATGAACTGTCCTCAACAGTAGTACCCTTCTTATCTCCGGAAACCGCATCCTTGATACGTGGCACAAACATGATACCCGCAGCCAGGACTGCAATCAGAATTGTGGAAACCACATACGACTTGCTCTTAAAATAATTGTCCAGCTCAAACTTTAATATCGTGAAAAACTGCTTCATGTTATACCACCTCCTTTTCTGCTTCTGTGTCTGGTTCTTCATCCCCGACACAGGAGATAAAGATATCATTTAAGGATGGCTCATATGCGCCAAACTGGTGAATTTCAACACCTGCCTGTTTGCAAATGTCAAGTATCTGCCAGATATCGGTCTGTGGTTTCAGTTCCAGCACCACGTATTTCTTCGTCACACGCTCCACATTTGCGTAAGCAGATAACTTCTCCCGGCAGATTTCCGCCAGCTCCTGCGGACTGTAATTGTCTGCAGAAATCGTCTTTCTGCCGCGTCCGTATGTATCCTTGATGTCATCGAGATGTCCGGCTAATACAACATCACCATGATTGATGATTGCAATATCCTCACAGAATTCTTCCACATAACTCATCTGATGGCTCGAGAAAATCACAATCCGTCCCTCGCGGATCAATTCCCTTATAACATTCTTCAACACCTGTGCATTGACCGGATCCAGGCCGGAAAATGGCTCATCCAGAATTACCAGCTGTGGCTCGCCAACCAGAGTTGCTGCAAGCTGTACTTTCTGCTGATTGCCCTTCGATAAGGTTTCTAAGTTCCGGTCAATATACTCAGATACATGCAGACGATCCAGCCATTTCACAGTACTCTCATTTGCCTGTTTCTTGTTCATGCCACGAAGCATTGCCAGATATACCATCTGGTCACGCACCTTTTTCTTCGGATAAAGCCCCCGTTCCTCCGGCAGATACCCCACCTGGCTTGCCGTCGGTTGGAATGTCTTACCATCAAGCATGATCTCGCCGGAATTTGCATGAAATACATCCATGATGATACGGATGGTTGTCGTCTTGCCCGCACCGTTTCGTCCAAGCAGGCCAAGCGCGCGCCCGCTCTCTACTGTGAAGCTGATACCATGCAGGATCTCTTTGTCACCAAAGCTTTTTCTTATATCTTTTAATTCAAGCTTCATAATCGCTTCCCTCTTTCCTGTCTACCTGTTTTACTATTCGCTCATACTATACAAATCGTTAAATTTGTATAAAAATAACACGTTATCAATATAGCAGATACGGTTATCATTTACAACCATCTGCCTATGCATTTCATCTGAATACCAGACAAAATGCATGTTTATTGAAAACGTGTTTTTTTATCGATTACCAGACACCTATGTGACAACACCTGCGTGCCTCCCCCGGTTTTCACCGCTTATGGCAACGCATACTTCTGCTCATAGGCTCTGTACTGTTCATCGTACCACTTTGCATCCTGCTCTTTTACTTCCTTGCGGTGCTCATGTGCATCCAGTTCATCGTCCTCCACCTGAATCACGCAGGTTGCGATATTCGAACAGTGGTCTGAGATACGCTCATACGTATCTGAGATATCAGACAGGCTGAGGCCAAGTTCAATCGTGCATTTGCCCTTGCGCAGACGCTTGACATGACGTTTTTTAAGCTCCTGGTTCATATCATCCATAAGCTCTTCGAGCGGCTGTACAAGTGCTGCCTTGTAACGGTCATTTTGTTCGAATGCATCGACCGTCATCTTCAGGATATCGTTCAATGCCTTGCTGTAAACAGCAAGTTCATCCATCGCTTTCTTGGAGAAGATCAGTTCTTTCTTATGCATCTGCTCCACTGCCAGCAATATATTCACCGCCAGATCAGAGATACGTTCAATATCTCCAATCGAATGAAGCATCAGTGATAATTTATGTCCATCTTCCTTTGACAGATCCTTCGTAGATAACCGGAGCAGATATGTGCCAAGCTGATCTTCGTATTTATCAACGGTATCTTCTTCCTTACGGATTCGTTCTGCTGTTTCCTCATCATATGCGGTAAGTAAGCCAACTGCACGTCCAACCGATTTCATCGAAAGCTCTGCCATCGCAGAAGCAACCTTCTGGCACTGCATGATTGCAAACCCAGGTCTCTCCAGGAACACCGGATCAAGAAGCTGCAATACCTTATCATGCTTGCTAAGCTCATCCTCTTCCTCATCGTCATCCTTGATCGTCTTCACAGCAAGAAACTCCAGGAATCCGGAAAGTGGAAGCAGAACTATGGTCGCCGCAACATTAAAGATGGAATGGATTGTTGCGATTCCAACCTCATTTGCTGCCTTCGGCAGGAATGAATAATGCACAAACGCATTGGAAATATAAAATGCTAACATGAATACAACCGTTCCGATTACATTGAAGTAAAAATGAACCGCTGCCGCACGTTTCGCATCCTTGCTGGCACCGACACTCGAAAGCATCGCGGTTGTACAGCTGCCGATATTCTGTCCCATGATAATCGGCAGAGCAAGCGCATAGGAAACTGCTCCTGTGGAACAGAGTGCCTGCAGAATACCAACCGATACCGAAGAGGACTGCATGATCGTTGTCAACACAAAACCTGCAATGACACCGAGAAGCGGGTTCTCAAACTTCGTCAGAATGTGTGTAAACGCCGGAACATCCTTGAGCGGCTCCACTGCCGAACTCATCGCGGTCATACCATACATCAAAATCGCAAATCCAAGTAAGATTGTTCCAATGTTATGCTTCTTCTCACTCTTACAAAATACAACTAAAATCGCTCCGATCACAGCCAGAATTGGTGTGAACGATGTCGGCTTCAACATCTGAAGGAAGAAGCTTCCTCCATCAATACCGGAGAGGGACAGCAGCCATGAGGTTGCCGTTGTACCGATATTCGCACCCATAATAATGCCGACTGCCTGATTGAGCTTCATAATTCCTGAGTTAACGAATCCGACGACCATAACTGTCGTTGCACCGGACGACTGGATCACTGCCGTTACTCCTGCTCCGAGCAAAACAGCAGACCACTTATTGGAGGTAAGGCGTTCCAGAACCTTTTCCAGCTTACCACCTGACATCTTCGCCAGCGCATCTCCCATTATATGCATACCATATAGAAACAATGCGAGACCACCGATCATGGATAGAACGTCAAAAATATCCATCTTTTTCTCCTATTCTCTCTATCGACATTTTATAAGCTGGTCTGCCGGATTTTACCCAAATTTCACCTAATTTTTACAGTTTCCAGCCTTTAACAATAATACAACCTTGAAGAGGTCTCCGTCAATCATTATTTCCACTTTGCCGTTCTGTAATTCCATCAGGCTCTGTGCAATGGAAAGTCCGAGTCCATTGCCTTCTGTATTTCTCGAACGGTCGCCACGTACAAACCGTTCCTTTAATTCATCGCCGGAGATGTTGAGTGGCTCCTTCGAAATGTTCTTAAAGGTCACTGTGATCTCTCCCTGCTCTGCCTCGTCAATATCAATGTATACCCGGCTGTCTGGCTGGGCGTATTTGATGATATTTCCGATCAGATTATCAAACACACGCCACAGATGTCTGCCATCTGCCATCACGTGGCTGTCCGCCTGTTCACCATATTTCTTCGTCAGATGATTCGTCACAACCGGCTGCAATTTGCATGCTGCAAGCCGCTCTTCGAACTCACCAAGTGCCTGCTCTAAGAGCATTTCCACATCGGTCGGCTCCATATGGACCTCGACATTTCCCGTAGATGCCTTGCTCGCCTCGATCAGATCCTCGATCAGCTTCTTGAGCCGTGCGGACTGCCGCTGCAACACCTCCAGATATTCTGCTTCCTTATCGCTAAGATCTCCCTCTTTGGAGAGGATATCTACATAATTAATAATGGATGTAAGCGGTGTCTTGATATCATGGGAAACGTTCGTGATAAGCTCCGTCTTCATCCGCTCACTCTTCATCCGCTCTGCCACTGCCACGCGCACGCTGTCCTGAATGCAGTTTAATGTCTCACCATGTGCTGCAAATTCCGGCAGCATATGTGTTGTGTCGATCTTATAATCCGTCTCGCCGTCCGCGATCTTCTTCGCGCCATCCTTCAACTGATACATCTGCACGATCACGCGGATCAGGAATACCGCAAGTAAAGCTGCACATACCAGATCCAACACGATTGCCAGTCCAACAGAACCACTCGTTACAACGAGAATAAAACGAAGCAATACAATTCCGATCAGTCCGCCAAGCCATTTCCAATAGAGGTTAAAATGTCTTCCGAGGAAACAGAATAACTCCCGAAGCTTGCGGAACACCCATTTTACAACCCACACAAACAATTTACACAACCGCCAGATCACTGTATTTGCAAACATTGCCCAGCCGGAAGCCTTGAGCCGTGTCGCTGTCGTCATCAGGAACGGCGGAATCAGGAACGCTACAACCGCCGTGCAGATAGATGCAAGGAAGATTTCATCCCGTGTGGAATAGATATACCACGTAAACAGATTAATTCCACATGCAACAAGTCCAACCGCGATTGCAATAAATACGTCATATGGTATCCGGTCGAATAAATTGCAGGTGATTGTCTCCTGTCCTTTCCGGTGTCCGGATGCAGCGATCAGGAATCCACCCATGATAAAGATCAAAATCAGCGAAACAGCAAACACGTAAGGTGCCATATTCACAATTGGCTTACAATAACGAAGCACTACAGAATTCGCATAGAGATCCCTGGCTGTCATGTTTGATTTCACATAGACATACATTGTATATGAGACCGGGGCGGAAAGCTCGAGTTCCTGTGTGATCGTTCCATCGCTCCCGAACGAAATATCTATGCACTGGATATCACCATCTCCCAATTTCTTAGTTGCACGCTCCAACGCCTTTGTGTACCCTTCATCGTTGGAAAGATAATAGACAAAATCCGTATCATCCAAATAAATATATGGGTTCGAATAATCGTCATCATAACTGATACCAAGATCGTCAAATGAAATATTACTCCAATCAACATACATATCCTGTATCGTACTTGGGATCTGCATTTCCAAAGAAAAAACATCCGCATCTTCCTCATATGCAGCCCTGTCATCATAGCTGTACTCATCCGGTACATAATTTTCTTTCCAGAACTCAATAATATCCGGCAGGGATAATCGATAGCTGAAACTGGATGTTCCCTCAAACATCTGTATCTGCTGTGACAACACTTCATGGAACTGATAATCCTTCGACTCATAGTTTTCAAGTGTCGGATATTTCTTCGTATCCTCCGGCACGATTTTGAAGAAGAAGTTGCTGTTTTCCTCTGCAAAATAATCCTTATAATACCGGACTGTGTGATTCTCCTGTGCATCTGCTTCACTTTGCAGATACGCCTGATAATAATCGCTTGCCCGGCTTGCGGAATCATCTACCATCCGCCCCAGGAACTCGTCGTAGATGGCTTCTCCCTGCATCCGGCGGGTCGTACCGTAGGAAAGTGCTGTTGACACGACAACACCAGAAACTACGGTTGCAAGAATCGATACCGAAAGCAGGATTGCCGCAACCACCTTTGCCACTGCGTTTTTCTTTAATTTCTCCATTTTATCATTCCTTCCCAAACATATACCCTTGTCCCCAGACTACCTTGATGTAGCGTGGTTCCGAAGGATCTGCCTCGATTTTTTCACGCAAGTGGCGAATGTGTACTGCAACGGTGCCCTCCTGTCCAAACGGAGCATCCTCCCAGACAGCGCGATAAATATCCTTCGGTGCATACACCGTATTCGGATGTTCCATCAGGAATTTCAGAATCGCATATTCCGTCTTGGTCAGATTCACAGGCTCTCCATCAATCGTAACCTTCTTCGCCTTGTCATCCAGACAAACGCCGCCAAACTCGAGCGTATCTGCCTCCGGTTCCTTCGGGACATTTCCACCAAGCATCATGTAACGGCGAAGCTGTGCTTTCACTCTTGCGATCATAACAACCGGGTTAAACGGTTTGGTAATATAGTCGTCCGCACCGACGGAAAGTCCGAGAATCTTGTCCGTATCCTCACTTTTCGCTGTGAGCAGGATAACCGGGACATTGGAAGTCTTGCGAATCTCGTTCATCGCTGTGATGCCGTCCATCACCGGCATCATGATGTCCATCAGCACAAGCTGCACATCCTCTGTTTTCAGCTTCTCGCATGCCTCCTGTCCGTTGTACGCTTTCGTCACCTGGTACCCTTCTGCAGACAGGTAAATGCCAAGTGCCTCCACGATATCCTTCTCATCATCACAGACTAAAATGTTATACATATTGTTCTCCTCTTCCCAATCGGTAATCTCCGACCACACAGGTATCCCTGTTGTTATGATACCTGTATTATCGCAAAATGAATTTTAAGATACTAGATTTCATATATTTAAGATTTTATTAAGAACGTTTCATTTCCTTTCGATCCTGCAGCGCAGGAAATGCCTTTCGGATCTTTGCCACATCGTTTTGTATGTCATATACGAGCAGTTTTTCTTCCATGCACGAATCCCAGAGACGGGTTTCTTTCACCGGTACGAGCAGGCTGCCATCCGGTGCATATATGCCGGAATCCCCGGAATAATACTGGTCATCCATACTGCCACAGCAGTTCACCCCTGCCACATAGCACTGATTCTCGATGGCACGTGCGGTAAGAAGCGCCTTCCAATGTGACGCGCGTGAAGCAGGCCAGTTTGCAGGTACAATGAAAATTTCAGTCTCCGGCACCATCGCCCGGAACTGTTCCGGAAAACGAAGATCATAACAGATGCCAAGTCCCGCCTGAAACTCTCCAAGTGTTCCGGTACAAAGCGTCGTTCCTCCTTGGAAATGTGCATGTTCCTCTCCATAGGAAAATGGATGGATCTTTGCAAAATCCATTGCAACGCTGCCATCCGGCGTTACGATTGAATAGTGGTTCTCGCAAAGCGGTTCCGTCTTTTTCACCCAGCCGATACCGATCGTCTTGTGATGCCGCCTCGCGAGAGCCGCTATCTGCGCAAGCGTCCAGCCGGTTGTTGATAATTTCTCTATTGTTGTTGGAGCGCCATGCATTTGCCCACAGAATCGCATCGGATCGTCCGATTGACAGACCTCCGCCGTCACATCGGTATGCATCGAGAACCCTGTCAGACTCATCTCCGGAAACAGTACAACCTCCGCATCCGCGGACGCAAGAAATGCTTCCGCACGGTTGAAATTCGCATGCTTGTCTTCCCATATGATATTCGTTTGTGCCAGTGCAATCCGCATGTTCTGTCTACCTCCAGACTTTTACCACTGTCCCATCACTTTGTGCATAAATGCGCCAACCTCTTCCCATGCGCGTTTCGACTCCGGAATCACTGTACCGCTCATCTGGAATACATGGAACATGCCTTCATATACTGTAAATCGTACCGGAACGCCCTGTTCCTTCGCTTTCTTCGCAACCGATGCCGCATCATCATACAGCATCTCGTGTGTTCCGACCTGAATCAGCATCGGCGGGAATCCGGTAAAGCTTCCATACATTGGCGAAATAAGCGGATTCTTCGCATCATTTTCCCCGATATAAGGGCTGTGCAGCAGCATCTCGCCACCGCCGTCTGCGCCAAAGACCGGATCGATATCGCGGTTCTTCGTATAGGACTCACCAGTGATTGCCAGGTCTGTCCATGGCGACATCGCTACTAACCCTGCCGGCATCGTTTCTCCGATTGTGCGAAGCTCCATGCAGAGTGCCATCGCGAGACCTCCGCCTGCGGAATCTCCGACTACGATGATTCTCTCTGATTCATATCCTTTATTACGTAGCCATTTATATGCCGCAACGGCATCCTCTAATGCTGCCGGAAACGGATGCTCCGGTGCCAGCCGGTAATCCACGGAAAGCACCGCTGCACCGCTGCTAATCTCGGCATACAGGCCTGCCATCTTCCGGTACTGGCCCTGTAACCCGGACATGTAACCGCCGCCGTGAAGCTGCAGGATCACATATGGATTTTCTGAGCCGTTCCATGTCAGGTATTCCATCTTGAACAAACCCATGTCGATGTGTTCCACGGAAAGATGCTCCGGATATTCAAATTCTGTGTTCTGAATGGATTTCTCCTTTTTTCTCTGCCATGCCTGCTTCAGAACCGGGTTCTGGTTGACCATGGCTACGATGTCGCGCATCAGTTCTGCGCGATGACTTGTCTTGTCGTTCTCCCTCATACATACCTCTCTTTTGATCGTCTTTTTGCAATTGTGAAACATTCCTGCACATTCCAGCGGTTTGCTCACAATATACAATTCTACGCAGACGCGCTCTCGCTCAGTTCAGCACGCAGTGGTGCTAAATTCGCAATAAAAGTGATCGCTCATTAAGTACCAGCGTGCTTCAATGGTCTGCTTTAGAATTGATAATTGTGTGCAACCGCTTTTACTATTCTAACTGTTTCACAATTGCCGATACACACTTATATAAAATCAACGGATGGATGAGTTTGTACGGACAAGACAAGTCAACCATCCGCTTGCCTTCTTTTTCTTCTATAACGTAACTATACGCGGAAGCGGCGGTTAAGTTCAA
>DHJV01000002.1:25460-27604 GCA_002404515.1 Lachnospiraceae bacterium UBA4711
GTGCTTCGACCGCCGATCACGAAGATTCCGAAGAGCTGGACGAGTACCACGAAGACTGCGACCAGTGTCAGCAGCTTCCATGTGACAACCTCCAGACTGACTAACAGTAACTCAACAGCGGCGAGCAAAGTCAGCTCCAACTGCGGCATAATATAGCTTCGCCAGTCACGATGGCGCACCATCATGAATACGAAGATTGCGATATTCGTCGCGATCACAACAACCGGAATCGCGATATTGACCGACCATCCTTCATATCCAAGGGCAAAGTCAACCGCAAGCACCAGTGCCGCACTGATTACGCCCTGAAATATAATTTTCTGTTGTTCATCTGCCAATGGCTGTGCCGTAAACGTAAATGTAAAATACAGATACGCGATTCCTGCAAGGCTCACCAGTGACCAGCGGACACCTCGGTACGTCATATAATTTACGATACCAAGCACAATCACGCCGACAACTACGCAAAACGTCACAATACGAATTGCAAGACGCATCCGTTGCTGCTTCGGAAACATGTCCGGGTAGACCGGCTGCACATGCTCCGTCTCCGACAGCGCGCCTTTACAAAGCGGGCAGATCAGGCTGCCATCCTTCACTTTTATATTACAGCGATTACATTTACTCATAATACACTCCATTCGTCTCTACAGAGACATCAATTCCATCTTCTGCAAGCTTGCGGAAGAACACCTTCTGCACATCTACTTCCCGCACTGCCGAGCTGAACGTGAACACCAGCGTATCCTTATAAGACACAACTGCTGCCTTCAGGTTCTGATTCTTTGACATGGACAGGATTGCATACAACGACTCCACATAGGCATCATACGGGCTTGCAAGCTTCACTAACCCAAGGTTCGTCACACAGCCGGAGTTTGCCTTCGCGGACATCTGATAGATGATCTTCATAGCAATATTTTTGATAAACAGCGGTGTTGCACGGAGTGCCTTATTCTTCTCATTTGACACATTGTATGCCATGATCTCTTCGAGATGTTCCTTCGTGATCTGGCTTTTCAGGCTCTCTGCCACCTGTGCAAGCACCTCTTCAAATGTATAATCTTCCCGCTCCGCCCGGAACATCGCCGACACCACAGCAAAAAAATTCTTTGTTGTTGCGGAACCATAATACGGGCGCAGATTTACCGGCACGCATACCGCAAGCGGACGCCTATGCGGGATACTGTGCATATAGCCCTTATATACCGACCATGCAAATACACCGAGCAGATACTGATTGACGGTCACGCCGTACTGTTTCGCCACGCGCTTGACATCCGGCAGATGCAGATAGCCATGCATGATACCAAAATATTCACGTGGGAACATTTCCCCATGGATTACAAGTGCCCTCTCTGTCTTATAACTCTTCTTCGCCGGACGCTTATAATGCTTCAGGTAGCTGTCCTCCCGGTCAACAGTCGTCTCCTCATGCAGCTCCATCCGGTCTCCCTTGCCAATCTCCGGATGTACCAGACGCAGGTACTGGTACACAAGTTCTTTTAAGAACATCAGTGCACCATTGCCATCGGTCAGTGCATGAAAAACTTCCAGGCTGATTCGTCGTTCATAATATAACACCCGGAAGAGATATTCCCGGTTTAACAACGGATTGATATACTGGCAAGGTCCCATATCCTCCTGCATCACACGCGGTGCCGGATTCGGGTTATCCTCGAAATAATACCAGAACACACCAGTCTTCATACGCACATGCATCACGTCAAAATACGGAAGCACCATGTCGAGTGCCTGCTGCAGTTTCTCCGGCTGGATTTCCTCGGTCAGCGTTGCCGCGATCCGGTATACATTGCTTGATTTGCGGCTGGCAATCACCGGGAAAAGATTCGCAGTATTATCCAGCTTGTCAAACCGTGCCTCACGGATTCGCTTTGGCTGTTTCTTTACAGATTTCATTTTCAACTCCGTCCGTCTCATCTCCGAGTTTGTGTCCGGATTTTTCTGTATTTTCCGTGTTGTATTTTTATTTGTCTTTTTCTGTCTTTTCTTACTCATTCTAATTCAGTCCCAACTTCATCATACACCTGCATGCGTCATTTTGTATCCACACCCTGCATAAATCTATACAATTTCATACATTCCTGCTCACAGACCTTACAATCGAGTAGGAGGCGGTGATT
>DHJV01000100.1:0-6085 GCA_002404515.1 Lachnospiraceae bacterium UBA4711
CCCACGACATGGGGTTTTCCGCTTGCAAACACAAAAAACGCCATGCGATTGGGAATCCCAAACGCATGGCGTTTCATAAATTCTAAACTTATTCTGCCTTTCCAATTGAAAGAAATCCATTGTCGTTCGACTGAAGCAGGAACGAAAGCCCGATCTTCTTCTTTGACTCCTCAGTCGCAACATAGATCTCACCAGTCTCAACCAGAGACTTCGCAATTTCAAGCACCTTATCCTTGAACATCATCATCTCACGACGATCTCTGGAGCTCAGCTTGAACAGATACTGGTTCTTCGAGCTGATCAACAGGATACTATAAGAATGAACATTGTTTTTTGTCTCACGCATACCGGAACCGATCATACGGGAGTTCGCAATGATGATCTCTGCATTCTCATCCGGCAGATACTCAGACAGAATCAGTTTGTAAATCTTCAGGTAATCCTCCTCCTGATCTGCGCTGACCGGCATCTCAGCTACTGCAAACTCTACAACCGAATCTGCAAGCTTGATTGTACCACCCTCGTCGTTGATCACAGCTGTACTCTCCTTCGGAACACACAGACGGAAGAACTTGTTCTCGATGACCTTCTGACCACTGGTTGGCTGCTTGATAACAAGATCTGTATACTTCTTCTCCAACATATTCATGGAGATAATTGCACTGTCATCACCCGTCTCTGCGATCTCGCACAACTCACGATACAAATCTACGATATCCGGTGTGATATAAGCTACCATCTCAACAATCTTCTTCACAGCAGGAACGTATGCCTGCTTTGCGCTCTGCATATAAAGCCCAATCTGCCTGCTCATATCGTTTGTCTTGCCAGCCTTATATTCAATGACCTTAAACAGATTGTCCTTATCGAAGTCCTCATATCCATTGTCATAAGCTTTCTCAAAGTACTTGATACTCTTGATCTCGCCACGATAATTCTCATCTGCCTCCTGCTGCTGGTAGATCTTACCAAGCTCATAAGCTGCCTGATAGCTTCCCAGTCCAAGGGCTTCCAAAAATGCTTTCTCAATCTCATACGAATTTGCAATGTAGAACACCTGACTCTGCTTGTACAGTGCAACCTTCAAAGCTGCCTGTCCGCTTCCTGCTTCTACCGAACGCTCCCATGTCTCCACAGAGCGCTGCAGATCCTCATTGCCAAGCTCCTGAATATCCTTGATGTAAGCTTCTGCTTCCAGAATACCATTTGCCTGTGCTTCCTTGAAATACTCTAACGCCTTGACACCATCACGCTTCGTGCGAAGTACGCCATAGTAATAAAAACGCCCAAGATAGAATGCAACCCGGCGGTGTCCGAGACGATGTGCTGTCTCGTACCAGTTGAGTGCCTTCATATAATCCTTCATCTTCTGATCATAAATGTTACCAAGCAGGAATGCCAGATCCGGATCCTTCGTCGCATCAAACAACTGCTTTGCGTAACTGATTGTCTTTTCGAGATCCTTATACGGTGAATCATCATCGTAATACAGCTCGATCAACAGATAACTTGCCTTAATACTTCCAAGCTTCAATGCCTGCTTTGCAGCTGCCATCGCACCTTCGTAGTCCTCTAAGTAATAGCAGTACAGTGCCTCACTGTAATACTGGTTATCCTTTCGGTTCAAACTCTGATCACTGACCAGGGTCGGATCCACAAATGCGAACGAGTTCGCTGTCTCAAAAATGATCTCCTCATACTGTTCGATGATCTCCATAGATGCACATACGAAACGCATACATGCAAGCCGCTTACCCTGATAGAATGCAAAGGTTACAATACCCTTTTCCATCTCCTTGTGGTAGAACGTTGTACAGATACCATCTGCATACTCTGTGATATATGCCTTTAACTGCAATTCCTCGTCAAATGCATCGTTGCAATAACGAAGATAATTCTCCAATGTTTTCTTGGAATCTCTTGGAATACTATCATAGCTTACATACATCGCAAAATCCTTGTAGGTAAGGCTTGGTGCATAATATTCCTCATCCGTATCGCTATTGATGGTCTTTACCCAGTCCTTTGGAAGCTTGTGGATATATCCATCAATCTGGTTATGTACATAAGTGTACTGATACTGCAGACGTGCCGGATCAATTGCTTTATACTTCGGCTCCTTCCCCTTCGCACGTCTTGCCTCTGCAATCTCTGTGTACAGCTTATCTTTTTCTTCGAACTCAATGCTGTCTGTATGCTGGCTTGCATACTCGACACGGTCATACGCTGCCTTTGCTTTCGTATCTCCCATATCTGCAAGCTTCTTATACCACAACATTGCTTTCTCGTAATCCACCGGTACAACAAAATCGCTCTTATTTCCATACTGATCGATACGATTCAGACCATTCTCATAAATACTGCCGAGATTCATGTATGCTGCCTTGATACCACACTCCGTCGCTTTCTCAAAGAATGTAATTGCCTTTGAGAAATTCTGAATATCAAGCAGCATCTGCGCGAGCTTGTAGATCATCTCGCCATCCTTGCTCAAATTCGTATATTTCTCATAGTACTGCGTTGCCTTATTCAAATCCACATCGACAATACAGTTGCTATACTTTCCGGTCTCATACAGCTCCCCTAATATTTTCAGGGCATCCGTACCGAAATTCTTATAATTCGGATCCATGATTGCAATATCTACGATCTTCTCGAATATCTCTACGGCGTCCTCGGCATTTCCATTTTCCATCAGGTTGATTGCCTTATCATATTGAAGTTCTACATTGCTCTTGGCTGATTTTTTCTTTCCGCCAAGACCGGACAAAAACGGAATCTTGCTAAAAAAACTGCTAAGCTTTCCCATCTGATATCCTCCTTTGTGGTCTTTCCCCCTGCATAATTAACTTTATAATACCATAGTTAAAATCCTTATGCAACAAAGACTACTTGACAGATTCAATATAATTTTTCATTTCCTCGACAGCAGCCTCCTCATCTGATCCATTCGCTTCGATTTCAAGTGCATCCCCATTCCCGAATCCAAGGCTCATCATTCCCATGATACTCTTCGCATTGATTCTACGGTTCTGAGAATTGATTGTAATTTTACTCTCATACTTGCTTGCGATCTGCACGAGCACGGCCACCGGTCTTGCCTCTGCATCTGCTGGTAAATTCACAACGACTGTCTTACTGATCATTTTGGTTCCTCCTTAGCTCATTGGCTATATCACTTATTTTTTTCAATCTATGATTGACTCCGGACTTTCCAATCGGCGGATTTAATTTCTTGCCAAGCTCCACCAGACTCGTATCCGGTTCTTCCATACGCAGACCTGCGATCTCACGCAAATGCTCCGGAAGATATTTTAATCCTTTTGTCTGTTCAATATACGCAATATCCTCCATCTGCTTAACGGCAGCGCTTACGACTTTGTTTAAATTCGCAGTCTCACAATTCACACGTCGGTTAACGGAATTGCGCATATCCTTTAAGATGCGTATATTTTCCATATCCATGAGGGACACATGCGCCCCCATGATATTTAACAGATCAACGATCATTGATCCATCCTTGATGTAAACTACATAATATTTCTTACGCTGAATCTGCTTCGGTTCAATCGAAAAATCACGAATCAGTCTGGCTAACATATCTGCCTGCTCCGCATGGTCGCAGACAATCTCAAAATGATATCCCTTCTCCGGATCAGTCAGCGACCCCGTTGCCAGAAATGCCCCACGGATAAATGCCTGCTTACAGCAATTCCTTTCTACCAGAATCGGATTCACTGAAAGATAATCCCCATGATCTGTAAGCTTTAACATCTGTCTGCCCTCTGGTGTGTTGATATTCACATGCAAAAGTGCAGTGAGCTTCGTGATTTTCTCCTGTAAAATCATATTTTCCCCGCGCATCGTCCAGACACCATCCCGGTATTCACCAGACATTGCGATCATAGCAGCAAGCTCTGCCATCCGGCAATGTCTGCCTGTACTGATATGGGAAAGCAGTTCCGCTTTCACCTTCGATGAAAACGACATACCTACTCCCCTTTCACGATACGGTCCTTGCCAATATCTCTATGATACAGACGCACCGTATACGGAAGCTTCTGCAGCGTCTCATACAATGCATTTGCTACTGTCACAGACCGATGCTTTCCTCCGGTACATCCCACAGAAATTACCAACTGATTTTTTCCCTCCTTCAGATAATTCGGAATCAAAAACTCCAGCATATCTGTAAGCTTTTCCATAAATGCAGGATACTCCTTACAATCCTTCACCATATCGGAGACCGGTTTATCATTTCCAGTCTGCGGTCGAAGTTCCGGAACATAATATGGATTCGGAAGAAAACGCACATCAAATACAAGGTCGGAATCTCTTGGGATTCCATACTTGAATCCAAAGGACATCACAGTCACAATAATGTTATTGTACTGTTTGCCCTCCACAAATATCTTCTCAATCTCATGCTTTAACTCGCGTGTCAGGAGATTACTCGTATCAATAATATAATCTGCGCGTTGACGCAAAAATTCAATCTTCTCCCGTTCCTTGACGATGCCCTCATTGATCCTGCCATGCTTGGACAGCGGATGTGCTCTTCGCGTCTCCTTATACCGTTTTACAAGCACCGGTTCCGTTGCATCAAGGAAAAGAATTTCATAGGTAAAATTCCGTTTTTTCAAAGTTTCCAGACACACAGACATCTCTCCAAGTGCCTGCCCGCTTCGAATATCCACGCCGATAGCGACATTGTCAACCTCCAGCTTATCATCGTGTGCAATCTCTGCAAATTTTTCAATTAACATGACCGGGAGATTATCGACACAGAAGAAGCCCATATCCTCTAACATCTTCAACACCGTTGATTTTCCTGCCCCGCTCATTCCCGTTACAATTACAAATCTCATCGGATAATTCTTACCTCCGGTTCCAACATCACACCGTACTTCTCGTTCACAACTTCCTGCACATGCTGCATCACTGCCAGCACATCCGCACTGCTCGCCTGCTCCACATTTACAACAAAACCACAATGTTTCTCCGATACCATCGCACCACCGACCCGATATCCACGCAGTCCACTGTCATCAATCAGCTTCGCTGCAAAATACCCTTCCGGTCGTTTAAACGTCGATCCCGCACTTGGATATTCGAGCGGCTGTTTGCTTCGTCTTGCCTCTGCCAGCTCATTCATCCGGTCAAGGATCACCCTCTTATCCCCATGTTCCAATTTCAGTCCGACACCAACCACAATCTTATCCGCATCAATGATACTATGGCGATAGGCAAACTCCATCTCATCACCCGTATAACTCCGAAGCATACCATCCGTAGACAATACCTCCACATACGATACGATATCTTTCATCTCTCCACCATAAGCACCTGCATTCATCACGATTGCCCCACCGATGCTTCCCGGTATACCCGCAGCAAACTCCATACCTGTAAGTCCTGCCTCATACGCCAGATTCGCCACACGCGCTAAAATTGCACCCGCCTGTGCATACACAGAAGTTCCGTCCACCCGGATCTCACTCATGGCACTGCCGATCTGGATAATCATGCCGTCATATCCCGCATCTGTAAACAGGACATTGCTTCCATTTCCAAGCACACAATAGGACATCTTCTGTTCCATGCAATACGCAATCAGCGTCTGTATCTCTTCCGTATTCTTCGGCATGGCAAAATACTTCGCTGCCCCGCCAACGCGAAAAGTTGTGTGCCTGCACATTGGCTCCTGCTCCAATATTTTAATCTCTTCTATCTTCAAGCCCATACTGTCCTCACAAAAATAAACATAAAAAAGCCCATAAGCTCTGCTTTATCATAACTTATGGGCAAAATTTATTCAATGTGAAAATATATAGAAAAATCCTGAGGAAAACTGCTTCCCTTCGTCATTTTCACAATTAGACGATACTAATCGTTCATAATTGCACAGGCTCCACCATACATACCAGCGTCATTTCCAAGTGTTGCAAGCGTAAACTTCGTATTCTTGCATGCATGGAATGCATACTCCTTGAAATATTTCTCTGTCGTATCTGTGATGATCGTACCTGCTTTTGACACACCACCACCGATAACAAACACTTCCGGATCAACCACACACGCGATC
>DHJV01000100.1:6136-21925 GCA_002404515.1 Lachnospiraceae bacterium UBA4711
ATGCTTTACCAAGGCACTTGCCATGTCTGTCTACGATCTCTGCCGCAAGCTCATCTCCCTGCTTAGCTGCATCGAACACTTCCTTTGCAGATACATACTGTACGTTACGAAGTGCAGATGGACGATCTGTTGTGTTGAGCAATGTATTTGCCATTCTTACGATACCGGTTGCAGAAGTATACTGCTCCAGGCAGCCCTTTCTGCCGCAGCCGCAAACCTCTGTCTCATCGTCATTCACCTGGATATGTCCAATCTCACCGCCAGCACCATTCACACCGGAAAGCATCTTTCCGTCTAAGATGATACCGCCGCCAACGCCGGTTCCAAGTGTTACCATGACGATGTTGCTGAAACCTTTTCCGCCGCCCTGCCACATCTCGCCGAGTGCTGCCATGTTTGCATCATTGCCAACCTTTACCGGAAGTCCGATGATTTTGGATAATTCATCGGCTGCATTAAAGATTCCCCATCCAAGATTTACACAACGAAGAACGGTTCCGTCCGCCTTGACCGGTCCCGGAACACCCATTCCAATACCCTTTACTTCACTCTTATCGATCTGCTTATCCGCAAGCTTACCTTCGATGGATGCTGCAATATCGCCTAAGATATACTTTCCGCCTTCGTCGGTGCGTGTTGTGATTTCCCACTTGTCAACCATCGTTCCTTCTGCAGTGAAAAGTCCGATCTTAACTGTTGTTCCTCCGATATCTACACCAAATACATACTTTGCCATCTTCCTCTATATCCTCCTTATTCCTCTTAGACATTGTGTGAATTCTTCGCTATATTCTGTGTTACACGGTTATACAATTCCTGTGCAGCATTGTATCCCATCTTCTTCTGTCTGTGATTAACGGCTGCTGCCTCTACGATAACCGCAATATTTCGTCCCGGTCGAATCGGAATCGAATGACTGACAATCTTATTTCCAAGAATCTCTGTATACTGATCTTCCAATCCCAGACGATCATAGTTCGCATCCTTATCCCATTCTTCCAGATTCACAATCAGGTCAATGCTCTGCGTATGCTTGACACACTCGACTCCAAACATACTCTTGACATCGATAATTCCGATTCCTCGAAGCTCAATAAAATGTCTCGTAATATCCGGTGCCGTACCGATCAGCGTCTCATCCGAAACCTTCTTGATCTCCACGACATCATCCGAGACAAGACGGTGTCCACGTCGAATCATCTCCAGCGCCGCCTCACTCTTACCAAGTCCGCTGTCTCCGGTAATCATGACGCCCTCACCATATACATCCAGCAAAACCGCATGAATGGAAATACGTGGTGCAAGCTCCACATGCAGCCACTTTACAACCTCATGCACGAAGTCAGATGTTGTCTCCGAAGTATCTGTCAGAATTGGGATTCCGCATCGCTTTCCAGTCTCGATGATATAATCATACGGCTTAATATTACGACAGAATATCAGACACGGAATCTTGAATGCAAATAACTTTTCAAATATCTGGATATTCTCTTCCTCTGTATGCATATTTGAAATATACGCAAACTCGACATTTCCACATATCTGAATACGTGCTGAATCAAAATGTTCAAAAAATCCCGCCAGCTGAACTGCCGGACGGTTCATGTTCGGATCTTTGATCAATATATGATCGGTATCAATTTCAGGCGTATGATTGATCAGATTCATCTTTTGAATCAATTGTGTCACACTTACGCTATATTCTTCTTCCATGCCCTCTTATGTCTCCTTACCTATTTTGAAAAAATGGGCTGTCGCAGACGCAACAGCCCTTTGCTATTTTACTCTTCATCCTCAGACTCGGACGCTACTTCCTGATATTTCTCAAGAATGAGACTCTGGATTTTGTCTCTTGTCTCAGAATTGATCGGATGTGCAATATCCCGATATTCACCATCCGACGCCTTTCGACTCGGCATCGCGATAAACAATCCCTTCTCTCCTTCAATTACCTTGATATCATGTACTACAAATACATCATCAATTGTAATCGAAACAACTGCGCGCATCTTGCCTTCTTTTGTAACCTTACGTACCCTTACATCTGTGATTTGCATATTAGTCCCCCTTTTACGCAACTCTTTTTGTGAAATTATAATGCGTATCTAAAATTCTTCTCAACAATAACCTTAATCTCATTTGGATCTCCGGTATGTACTGTATTTGCACGAAGTGTATCACGGCTCTCCACGATACAATTCTCAATATAACAGTTATCTCCGATATGTACATCATTCAGAATAATTGAATTCTTGATGACACAGTTATTACCGATATAAACTTTTTTGAAAAGAACGGAATCCTCTACCGTACCATTGATAATGCTTCCGCTTGCAATCAAGCTGTTGCTGACAGCCGCATCTCCATTGTATTTTGCCGGTGGCAGATCTTCCACCTTTGAATATACATCCGGATGCTGACGGAAGAAGTAATCACGAATATCCTTCTTCAGGAAATCCATATTGGTCTTGAAATAAGAATCAATCGTACCGATATTTCTCCAGTAAGAATCCAGCTTATATGCATAAATCTTCTTTACATTCTTGTAACGAACGAGAATGTCATTTACAAAATCACTTCTGCCTTCTGCAGCGCATGCTTCCAGCAGTTCGATCAGCTGACGACGTCTTACAACGTAGACACCAATCGATGCTGTATTGGTTTCTGCCACGATTGGCTTCTCCTCGAAGCTGATCACGCGATTATCATCTGCAAGCTTTACAACGCCGAAACGGTTGATATCATCCTCACCCGGCTGGATATCCTTACATACAACTGTGATATCTGCACCTGTTGCGATATGCTCTTCTAACACCTTGTTGTAGTCCAGCTTATACACTGCATCACCACTTGCGATGACCACATATGGCTCATGAGCCGATTTCAGGAAGTTGATATTCTGATACAGCGCATCTGCGGTTCCCTTGTACCAATAGCTGTTTGTCGCTGTAATCGTTGGTGTAAACAGATAAAGTCCACCCTGTTTTCTACCGAAATCCCACCACTTGGAGGAATTCAAATGCTCGTTCAACGAACGTGAATTATACTGTGTATAAACAGCTACCTTCTGAATATGAGAGTTTGTCATGTTGGAAAGTGTGAAATCAATTGCACGATAGCTTCCCACGATCGGCATAGCTGCAACCGCTCTCTTTGCGGACAACTCTCCCATTCTGCTGCTATTTCCACCTGCTAAAATAATACCGATTGCTCTCATTCTACTCACCTGCCTTTATAATACTAGACCCACTCTTTAACAATCCATCCGGATATTCGTCAATGGTTGTCTCACCAAAGATGGCAACGTTCTTACCAATCTTAACGCCTGCCGGAATTACGGAATTCTCTCCGATTGTTACAAGACCGTATGAGTAGATATGTGGTGCAAGTTCATTTGGAACTTCCTCGCCAACTCCAAGTTCTGCGTTGTCTCCAATATGAACACCCTCTGCAATAATTGCCTTATCCATAACGACACCGTCACCAATCACTGCACCATTCATAATGATAGAATTCTTGATCACTGCGCCCTTTCCGATCATAACGCCGGAACCGATAACGGAATGCTGTACAGTACCGTAAACTTCCGTTGCCTCGCCAACGATACTTTCTGTCACTGATCCTTCCGGATCAATGTACTGTGGTGGAAGCTGATCACTCTTTGTGTAGATTCTCCAGAACTCTTCATAAAGATTGAACTCTGGGATGATATCAACGAGTTCCATATTTGCTTCCCAGTAAGAACCAAGTGTTCCTACATCCTTCCAATAACCCTTGTACTCATAAGCACAGATCTTGCATCCACGCTCATGGCAGTATGGAATAATATGCTTACCAAAGTCACAGGATGGCTGATCTTTGAGTGCTGTCAAAGCCTCACGAAGCACCTTCCAGTTAAATATGTAAATACCCATAGACGCTTTGTTGCTGCGTGGATGCTCCGGCTTTTCCTCAAACTCCTGAATACATCCGGTATCGTCTGTGATAACAACACCGAAACGGCTTGCTTCCTCCATTGGTACCTGATAGGTTGCCAATGTAATATCGGCCTTGCTTGTCTTGTGGTAGTCAAGCATTGCTTCATAATCCATCTTGTAAATATGGTCTCCAGAGAGAATCAGTACATAGTCTGGATTGTAGTAGTCAATATACTCAAGATTCTGATAGATTGCGTTCGCAGTACCCGTATACCACTGGCTGTTTGCACTCTTCTCGTATGGAGGAAGTACGGTTACACCACCGATACTTCGATCCAGATCCCATGGGATACCGATACCAATGTGCTGGTTGAGCCGGAGTGGTCTATACTGTGTCAACACGCCGACAGTATCAACCCCCGAATTAATACAGTTGCTGAGTGGGAAATCAATAATCTTGTATTTTCCACCAAATGCAACCGCCGGCTTAGCAAGCTTGTAAGTCAAAACACCCAGACGACTTCCCTGTCCGCCTGCTAAAAGCATAGCTATCATTTCTTTTTTAATCATAATGTCACCCCTTTTAGCATAATATGTTTGTATTATAGCATTAAACCTAAAAAAGTGAAACACTTTTAGGCAATTTTTATAATTTTTTCTTGAAAAATCTCACTGGAATGGTAAATAATACTAAATTTTACATATTTTTACACATTCATTGTCTCTGCGACACGATTCATTGCCTTCAGGAACGGTAAAAAATCCACTTCCAGAGACGCTGCAAGTTTGATGTCATCCTTTTCCTGCAGCACTTTGCCGAGGCGTCCGACCGCGGACGCCATTCTGGCTTTGTCGATTCTCTGTTCATCCCGATTGATCAGATCCTCACAGTTGTTGAACACTTCAATCTCCCAGTTGATTCCCTGAATCACCAGATTAAACAGCTCATCTGTATCGGGCTGCCGGTTGTGCCTGAGCTCTGCAATCAATGTCTCTGTTCCGGGAATGATAGTTGCACTGTAATTATATAATTCTTTTAATAAATTCTGTTGTGCAGATGCTTTATCACTCATTCCAAATTTCCTCCTGCCTATGACTCTTTCTCTTTTGTCACGATCTCCGTCAGGGAAGATGCAAGTCCTGCAATACCGGAAATCTCACTTGGAATAATCAGCTTTGTAGCCTTTCCATCTGCTGCCTTGGCAAATGCTTCGAGACTCTTCAATGTAAGAACCGCCTGATCCGGTGCAGCCTCGTTTAAGAACTTAATACCATCTGCGTTTGCCTGCTGAACCTTAAGAATTGCTTCTGCCTCACCTTCTGCACGGCGGATCGTTGCTTCCTTCGTTGCCTCTGCACGCAGGATCGCTGACTGCTTTTCTGCCTCTGCGGAAAGGATCAGAGACTCCTTCTGACCTTCTGCACGAAGAATTGCAGACTTCTTCTCACCTTCTGCGATCAGAATCTGCTCACGTCTCTCACGCTCTGCCTTCATCTGTTTTTCCATCGCATCCTGAATGGCTGCCGGCGGAATGATATTCTTCAGCTCGACACGGTTCACCTTGATTCCCCAAGGATCTGTTGCCTCGTCCAAAGTCGCACGCATCTTTGTGTTGATTGTCTCTCTCGATGTCAGAGTCTGATCAAGCTCCAGTTCACCGATGATATTTCGAAGAGTTGTCGCTGTCAGATTCTCAATCGCCATGATTGGCTTTTCCACACCATATGCAAACAGCTTCGGATCTGTGATCTGGAAGAATACGACCGTATCAATCCGCATCGTAACATTATCCTTCGTGATTACCGGCTGTGGTGCAAAATCGACCACCTGCTCCTTCATGGATATGCGGTGTGCCACCTTGTCGATCAAAGGTGTCTTTAAATGCAGACCCGCTGACCATGTCGTATTGTAGGTTCCCAGACGCTCAATGACATATGCATGTGCCTGTGGTACCACGCGGATCGAGCTGCATATCACGATTACAACTAAAACAACAAGAAAAATACCTAAAATCTGTGCTCCGTTCATCTTGTTCCTCCCAATTATGAATTTTCTTTTCTAACAACCATCAGCTTCACGCCATCAATACTGTCAACCAGCACCTTTTCTCCTTCTGGAATGTTCGTTCCATCTACAGAGCGTGCTGTCCAGTCCATGCCGTTTAATTTTACGACACCCTGTGCTTCGATATTATCGATTTCCTGTTTTACAATGCCTTCCTTTCCGATCAGACTATCCACATTCGTCTTTTCGATGTTCTTCATGAAATGCTTCATTGCAATCGGTCTGGTAAATACAAATAAGATTGCTGAAACCACTGCAAATACAAGGATCTGCACGAGCCAATGCGCTCCGGTCAGCGAGATCAGTCCCGCAATAAGCGCGCCGCCTGCAAACCAGATTGACGTCAGTCCCAGTGTAATGATTTCCACAACGATCAAGACAACCGTAATGATCAGCCAAACTGTTAAAGCCATATATACCTCCTCCTGCTTTATTCGTGAAACGCAATGTCTGCTATTCACACGTTATTTTTATTTTACCACACTGCCTGAAAATCTTCCATAAAAAAAAGTGAGAATTTCGTAAATATTGCACAAATTTAACGAAATTCTCACATTCTTTTCTTTTGATTTAGTTTTTACGGATTAATTGCTCTGCATAGCACGCTTCGCACGCATACGAAGTGTCGGATCCAGAATCTTCTTACGGATACGGATAGACTTCGGTGTGATCTCCAAAAGCTCATCCGTATCAATGAAATCCAGTGCCTGCTCCAAAGAAAGGATCTTGGGAGGTGTCAGTTTCAATGCATCATCGGAACCAGACGCACGTGTATTGGTAAGCTGCTTCTTCTTGCAGACATTTACTTCGATATCCTCTGCCTTGCCGCATTGTCCAACGACCATGCCGCCATAAACCTGCTCGCCCGGTCCGATAAAGAGTGTTCCACGCTCCTGTGCATTGAACAGACCATATGTGATACTCTCACCTGACTCAAACGCGATCAGAGAACCCTGGCTTCTGTAATTCATATCACCCTTGTATGGCTGATAACCGTCAAACATGGTATTGATGATACCATTTCCCTTGGTAGCGGTCATGAAATCACCACGGAAACCGATCAGTCCACGAGACGGAATCGAGAACTCCAGTCTCGTTGTTCCATTTCCGGTTGGTGCCATGCCCTGCAGTTCACCCTTACGCTGATTCAGCATATTGATGACTGTACCGGAAAATTCGTCTGGCACATCAATAACTGCAATCTCAAAAGGCTCTAACTTCTTGCCCTTCTCATCTTCTTTGTAGATAACCTCTGCCTTACTTACTGCGAACTCGTAACCCTCACGGCGCATATTCTCGATCAGTACGGACAGATGCAGCTCGCCACGTCCGGATACCTTGAAACTCTCAGTCGTATCTGTCTCCTCAACACGCAGAGATACATCCGTATTTAACTCACGAAACAGACGGTCACGCAGATGACGGGAAGTAACAAACTTTCCTTCCTTACCTGCAAGCGGCGAATCATTTACCATGAAATGCATCGCAATCGTAGGCTCAGAGATCTTCTGGAACGGAATTGGTTCCGGGTTATCCGGTGAACAAATCGTATCTCCGATATGGATATCAGAAATACCGGAAATCGCCACGATCGAACCGATACCAGCCTCATTCACCTCTACTTTATTCAGGCCTTCAAACTCATATAATTTACCAATCTTAACTTTGCGGTACTTATCCGGCTCATGATGGTTTACGATGATTGCATCCTGATTCAGCTTGATCGTACCATTATCTACCTTACCGACACCGATACGTCCAACATACTCATTATAATCAATCGTACTGATCAGAATCTGCAAACCAGCATCCGGATCTCCTGTTGGAGCAGGGATATATTTTAAGATAGTCTCAAACAAAGGCTTCATATCCGTACCCGGTTCATCCGGTGAAAGGGATGCGATACCTGCCTTTGCAGAGGCATAAACAAATGGGCAGTCAAGCTGCTTCTCATTTGCATCAAGCTCTAACAGAAGCTCTAATACTTCCTCTTCTACCTCAGCCGGTCTTGCCTCCGGACGGTCAATCTTATTGATACACACGATTACGTTCAGATCCAGCTCCAGCGCTTTCTTCAGCACAAACTTTGTCTGTGGCATCGCACCTTCAAATGCATCTACCACGAGGATAACGCCATTTACCATCTTTAAGACACGTTCTACCTCGCCACCGAAATCAGCGTGGCCCGGTGTGTCGATAATGTTGATCTTCGTATTCTTATAAGTAACTGCGGTGTTTTTAGAAAGGATTGTGATACCTCTCTCACGTTCGATATCATTCGAATCCATGACACGCTCTGCGACTTCCTGATTGTCACGGAATACACCACTCTGCTTCAACAGTTCGTCCACGAGGGTTGTCTTACCATGATCGACATGGGCGATAATTGCTACGTTTCTTACATCTTCTCTTGTAATCTGCATATCTCTTTCCTCATCTCTATATACATACTCAACTACAACAAACTTAGGTATTTTAGCACATTCTTCCCTTACTTTCAATATTTTAGACAAAAAAAGCTCCGGGGATTTCACTCCCCGAAGCCCTGTTTTTACTGCTTATTTTTTGATATATGCCTGTGTTTTCACACTGGTGATACCCTGATAGCTTCTCGCTGGTGCATTACCACCCTTTGGTACAAGCACGATCTGGATTCCTTCCAGTCTCTTCGCAAGTCCTGCGGTTCCTGCTGCTTCGCCATTCTTTGCCCAGCCAAGCCAGCCAAAGCTCTGTGCATGTACACGGTAGTATACGTCATAATGCTCTGCCATCTCACCGGTCAGTGCGATACGGATTGCTTCGAGACGTTTTGCCTCTCCGCTTGTACCTGACATATCTCCATCGCGCCTCCAAGTATTTGGATTGTTCTCATTTCCCTGCCAGCCGTAAGTCTGTACATGGGTTGTGTAAACAATGCTTCCACTGTATGGCTTGTTTGTGAGCTTGATGTTGATGCCTTCGAGTCTCTTTGCCTGTCCGGAAGTACCACTCATCTGTCCGTTGTACTTCCATCCCTGCCAGCCGTAAGTTTGTACGTGTGTCCGGTATGCAACATTTACATTTGTCTCACCTGCTACACTTGGGTTGGTATTGGATGTCGCCTGATTGCCAACCACTGGTGAAGAACCAGCCTTTGCAATATAACTTGCCGCATTTACACCTGCGAAGTTTGTGCCCGGTGCAGCTGCGCCCTTCTTCACTACAACAATCTGGATACCTTCCAGACGCTTTGCATAGCCTGCTGTTCCAGATGGTGCACCATTCTTTGCCCAGCCAAGCCAGCCATAAGACTGTGCATGGACTCTGTAATAAACATCGTACTTATCTTTATCTGCGCCTGTGAGCTGGATCTTGATTGCCTCGAGTCTCTTTGCCTCACCCTCGGTTCCGTTCATCTCGCCGTTTGCTGACCAAGGTAACCAGCCGTAGCTCTGACAATGGGTTGTGTACTGGATACCAAGGTTATCATTTCCATAGACACGGATCTTGATGCCTTCGAGTCTCTTTGCCTTACCGGAAGTACCAGCCATCTTACCATTTACAAACCACTTGCTTGCATTGTTCTCATCACCCTGCCAGCCAAAGGTCTGTACATGTGTCGTGTAACGGATCGTCACATCCGGTGTCACAACTGGTTCTGGTGTCGGTGTTGGTGATGGAAGCTTTGCGATTGCTTCCTTTGCAAGGACTGTCTTGCAGACAGTACATTCCTTATGTCTGCTTCCTTCCGCTTCAACCGTTGCTGCCTTATCTACGATCCAGTCGCTGGATGTATGCTCTTTCTTGGCAATCATTTCACCTGTTTTAAGCTTCTGATTGCAGTCTACACAATAAGTATCGCCGGTATAGCCTGCTTCTGTACAGCTTGCTTCCTTTGCATTTCTGATTTCTGTGTTCTCATGCTTGCAAACCTTCTTGTCGCATATTACATAATCCGAGCAATGGCTGAGTACTAATGTAACCATACCATCCTTTACTACAACACTGTCGATCGGTTCTAATACATTTGTCTCTTTGTTGATATGGTAGTAATAAACTGTAGTTCCATCTGCATACTGGTCGCCAACTGCAATCGTCACCTTCGTATTCTTTGGAAGCTCACCATCATGCGCAAATGCTACTACACACTTCGTTGCATTTGGATCAGTCAATTCTTCCACTACCTTCTGATCTCCATAGCCTTCTGCATCCTCGAACACTTCCAGCTTTGTGTTCACGCCACTTGTGACATCTGTTTCTTTCAGAGAATCTGCATCAAAGCTCCATGTATATTCTACCGTTCCGTCCGATGCTTTCTTGCTGACCTCCAAAGAAACTTCTGCATCCTTCAAGCTGTTCAATACATCTGAAGATATGGTTGCCTGACTGTCATCGGTGTAAGATGCCTGAATATTGCTGATCTGCTCCTCACCATCATTATCCGAATTATATTGTGATACAACATCAATACTCTTCTTGATCGCATCCTCTGAGATGCCACCCTTTTGTTCTACTTTGACTGTTGCTTCCGCTACTTTTCCAGTCGCGTCCTTATCTTCTGCTATTATAATTAACGTGTCATCATCGGTTGTGTCTACGGTCGTCTCAACCTTCTCACCATTCTCCGCCGTCTCTTTCTTTGATTCTAACGATGTCTTTGTCGTCGTTACAACAACACCGTCATTGTCCCCTTCTACCCACAAATAATAGGTCTGTTCTTCATTTGCGAGATTATTAAATGTCACGCTTGACGTTTCATCTTCGATTGGTGCATCATCCAGATCACTATAGACGACAAGCCCTGCATTCTTCGTTGCTGTAATCTCTACCTTATTCTTTGCAGGAACCTTGAAGCTGTACAATTTACCCTTTACTTCTTTGTACTCTACATAACCTTCTTCATCCACATATGGTCGCATAACCGACAATATGCCATCTGTAGATGTCTTATAAGATTCTGGTAGTTCAAGTGCCTGATCCGTATATTCATCCAACGATACAGTGGATCTTTCAGTTGCAACTGTCAGCGCTCCATTCATATCACTATATGCACAGACCAGCAAATATACATCCACAGCCCCCGCCAGATCATTTGTATACGTATACTCTGTTGTGTTAGATGAAATATCATAATTAGTACGATAATTTCCATCCTGATCGAATATCCAAGCTATGCCATAGAATGTCTCAGAACCAAACTTAACTGTCGACCATGATTCCAATTCATATTTGTACAGCTTTCCAGTTGTATCAGCATAAGTATCCTCTATAATTCCTGTATACGGATTTTCTCTCTTATATTTAAATACATACTGCTTCTGATTTTTACTTGTGATTGCATTTTTTCCCTCTTTGAGCGTTTCCGCTTCCTCTAAGCAAGAAGATACAGTTCGATCCTCTTTCACATCAGATAATGTAAGTTCAATCTCTGCATCTGGATTTTCACTATCCTGTGTAATCAAGATATATGTTTTTTCTCCATCTGCCAAATAATAATCCTTATCAAACCGCTCATCTTCAAACGCATATGTATTTACCAAGTATTTATCCTTATTAAATACAGTCACAGCCACATTGGAAACATCCTGTTTAGATGTCAGGCTTAAACTGTACATACCAGGCGCATCCAGATAATACAATTTCGCATGTTTATATTGGTAAACAGCAGATCCACCCATTCCGCTGTAATACGATGCGTTCTTCATATAGGATTGATCTGATTCACTGTACTGATACGTCACTGTGTTACCTTTTTCCAGCTTTTCTGCTGTGGCAAACATCGCTGAGAGTGTTGTACCCTGTTTTACCGAAATCGTCTCTGTCTCATTATCGCTATACATCTTCTTCCAAATATAATATGTTTTTTCGGTATCCGTTGTATTTTCGGCTGTTACGTCATAACCACCATCCACATACGTCGTCATATTCTCCTCATATACATACAAGTAATTATTCTGCGACGTAAAAGTATAGGTTGTATACGCCGGCACTGTAACCTTCATAAGATTTCCAGGACCAATATCCATACCATCACTTATCAGATAAACATATTCCTCAGCAAGTTTCGGCAGTGTAATCGAACCTGTCTGCAGCATAGCATCTGTTACCACAACTGCCTGATTCTTTAACTGTGTGATTATAGGATACTTCTTCAATGACAGCTGTGCTGTAAGAAATACTTCCTCTGCACAATTGATTGCTACATAGTAAATTCCCTCTGTAAGCACACCTATTTCTGTCGTTGTATCACCATAGGCATAAACGCTTCCCCATGAATGGTCTACATAGGCCGCATCATCCGCACTGTACTTCAGCCCGCTAAAACCTCCGAGTGTTCCATAATAGTCTCCAGTATAGCTTATCTGTATCCTATATGCTGTGTCTGCAGGCACTGTGATTTTGAGCCAGCGGCACTCTTTCTTTGTCTCCTCCTTGCTTCCGGACAAAGTATATGAAAGCTTTTGTTCAGCCAGATCTTGAAGTGTCACAGTATCTGCCAACGAAAGCTCTTTTACCTCCGCCTCCGCAATTGGAGTTGCCGCTGTCGGCACTTTAATCTCTCCAAATGTGATTTTGGAAAAACCAATCTGTGCCAATACATAATAGGTTTTCGCCGCACTACTGTTATTCTGAAGCGTGCCCTTAACCGGATTACCTTCATACCCATCATACGCGCGTATATAATCCTCTGTATCAATTAGCCTTGCATCATTCTCAGATATCTCATAGATATCAATTCTACCCATATCCGCCTCTATCACACTTTCATACCCCGACGGAATCGTTATCTGATACAATTTCCCATAAAACACATTTCCACATTCATCCTTCATAATCTGCTTATCAGCATCCAATACTGTTTCGCTTGTTGCTGTTGTTATTTCCTGTGCTGCCGTACAAAGATCTTTCATTTCCGGAATTTCACCTTTTATGAAAATGCATGCATCCTGCATATCGGTTGCTTCCGTACACTCTTGATTTGCTTTATCATAACTAAATTTAAAATAATAAGTCTTTCCGTTTTCCAAAATCGGACTAAGCACATCCGTCTTTGTTCTGTAATACGCAACAGCCGAATTACTTTGCTCTTGCATATGATTGTTTGCATCCAGTGTATAACTTTTCAGCGTAAGGTATGTATTCTCGTCATCCCCCATATACGTTACACCAATCACATAACTTCCCTCATCCGGCACGGTGTACTGATATACATGTCCGTTCCAAACGGCTTCTTCCCCACTCTGATCCGTATAATTTACAACCTGTGCATCCGTTGTAATGGTGTTTTCTCCTATCTGCAATGTCGGCACCTCTGTATAAGAGATACTCTTTGTGTCTGTTGTACCGGTTCCGGTCTCTTCCGCCCGTACAACCAGGTACTGGTTCGAAATCAATGGCAGCACCATACAGAGTGTCAGTATGACCGCCATCAACTTCTTGCAAACTTTCCATTTTTGCATACGCTTCTCTCCTCTCAGCTTTTTATTTTTGTATCTGGGATTACCCATTGTTCGTATCATAGCATATAAAAATGGCATTTTTTACACTTGTGCAAAATTGGCAGGTATTTGTGCAAAATCGGTATTTCCCACGTTTTCTTTACCACATAGGCAGAAACTGGAAACCAAAAATTGTATAGCTTTCCACAGATTTGTAAATCCTTTCTAGTAGTGAACAAAAGGATTACAGGAGATACGAAATTATGGCTGGAAATAAAGTAGTAATCTGTGGAGTCAACACAAGCAAGCTCCCACTGCTTTCTGAGGATGAAAAGCGGGCACTCTTCGCCCGCATGAACGCAGGGGATAAAAGTGCCAGAGAAGAATTTATCCGTGGAAACCTCCGACTTGTTCTGAGTGTTATACAACGGTTCTCCGGCAACAACATTGAAAGCTCCGATGACCTTTTTCAAGTCGGCTGCATCGGGCTGATCAAGGCACTGGACAATTTCGATCAGACACTGGATGTCAAATTCAGTACCTACGCTGTACCTATGATCATCGGAGAATGCCGCCGATACATGCGCGACAACAACACGATCCGCGTCTCGCGCTCACTCCGGGACATCGCCTACAAAGCGATCTACACGCGGGATATCCTGACAAAGAAAAACGACCGCGAACCAACGGTTGATGAGATTGCCAAAGAATTAGAACTTCCAAAAGAAGATATTGTGACCGCCTTAGATGCGATCGCCACACCGATGTCTCTGTTTGAGCCGGTATATCAGGAGGGACAGGATGTCTTATATCTGATGGATCAGGTCAAAGACAAAAAGAACAAAGAAGAAAACTGGGTACAGTCGCTCGCATTGCAGGAAGCCATGCATCGGCTCGACGAGCGGGAATTAAATATCATCCGCCTGCGTTTCTTCGAAGGGAAAACACAGACGGAGGTTGCCGACGAGATTGCAATCTCACAGGCACAGGTCAGCCGTTTAGAAAAAAATGCGTTAAAATCCATGCGGCATTATCTGTCGAATGAATAAAAAACAGGTTCCATGAAAGATCTTTCATGGAACCCATTTTCTGTGTCTCTATTATTTCTTGATATATGCCTGTGTTCTCACACTGGTAATTCCCTGATAATTTCTTGCTGGTGCCTTGCCATTCTTCGGTACGAGAATGATCTGGATACCTTCGAGTCTCTTTGCAAGCCCTGCTGTTCCAGCTGCTTCGCCGTTCTTTGCCCAGCCAAGCCAGCCATAGGTCTGTGCATGGACACGATAATAAACATCGTAATGCGCTGCCATCTCGCCAGTCAGATTGATACGGATTGCTTCGAGACGCTTCGCCTGTCCGCTTGTACCAGACATTGCGCCATCACGCTTCCATGTGTTCTGATTGTTCTCATTTCCCTGCCAGCCGTATGTCTGCACATGAGTAGTGTAAACAATGCTTCCGTTGTATGGCTTGTTTGTGAGCTTGATGTTGATACCTTCGAGCCGCTTTGCCTGTCCGGAAGTACCACTCATCTGTCCGTTGTACTTCCATCCCTGCCAGCCGTATGTCTGTACATGTGTACGATATGCGATATTTACATTTCTCTCGCCTGCCACACTTGGGTCGGTATTAGACGTTGCCTGATTGCCAACCACCGGTGAAGAACCGGCCTTTGCGATATAACTCTTTGCCTGATGTACACCGGATGCCGCATTCACACCTGCATAATTTAATCCCGGTGCGGATGTACCCTTCTTTACGACAACGATCTGGATACCTTCCAGTCTCTTTGCATAACCGGCAGTTCCAGATGGCGCGCCATTCTTCGCCCAGCCAAGCCAGCCATAAGACTGTGCATGAACACGGTAGTACACGTCATACTTATCTTTATCTGCACCTGTAAGCTGGATCTTGATTGCCTCGAGTCTCTTTGCCTCACCCTCAGTTCCGTTCATTTCACCGTTTGCGGACCAAGGTAACCAGCCGTAACTCTGGCAATGGGTTGTGTACTGGATGCCAAGGTTTACATTTCCACTGACGGAAATCTTGATACCCTCCAGACGCTTTGCCTGTCCGGAAGTACCAGCCATTCTACCATTTGTAAACCACTTGCTTGTGTTATTCTCATCGCCCTGCCAGCCGTAGGTCTGTACATGCGTTGTATAACGGGTTGTAACATCAGGCGTTGGGTTCGGATCTGGATCTGGGTCCGGCGTTGGTGTTGGTGTCGGGGTTGGCGTAGGCGTAGCACTGGAAACGGTTACATAAAAACGATGTGTAACATTTCCATCATTTGAAGCAGCTACGATGTATGTCTTTCCTGCTCCAACAGCCTTCGCCTCTCCGGTTACAGCGTCAACCGTAACAATATCTTCATTCTCACAGT
>DHJV01000068.1:0-4728 GCA_002404515.1 Lachnospiraceae bacterium UBA4711
TAGCCTTAACTTAATGCCATTGGACACATATCCCGGCATTTTCTTCTCTTCTTATATATGAGCTTAAGCGTCTTTTCCCCAGACTTCTTCAGCCACTTCTTTTACAAGCTTCAGCTTTGCCCACTGCTCCTCTTCTGTCAGTTTGTTGCCGATCTCGCAGGATGCGAATCCGCACTGTGGGCTTAAATACAGGCGATCCAACGGAATGTATTTTTCAGCCTCATGGATTCTGGCAATGACCTGATCCTTATTCTCAAGCACCGGAGACTTTGTTGTAATCAGACCAAGCACAACCTTCTTATCGCCGCTTACCTTTGCAAGTGGTGCAAAACCACCGGAACGCGCATCATCAAACTCCAGATAGTAAGCATTTACATTTTCTTCTCCAAACAGGATGTCCGCCACTGGATCATACGCGCCACTGTTCGCATAAGTTGAATGAAAATTACCGCGGCATACATGCGTATTGATTACCATATCTTTCGGTGCATTTGCTATAACCAGATTGTTGATATCCTTGTGGTTTTTCTGAATATCCTTCAGTCCCTCTGCAGTCGTTCCATATGCCAGATGTCCCATCTTATCTGCCATCATGCCCCATGTACAATCGTCAAACTGTACATTCCGGCAGCCTGCATCATACAGATCCTGCAGCACCTTTCCGTACGCATTTGCAATATCTGTTACAAGGTCCTCTGTATTTGCATAATACTTCTCTGTCTCCACGCGGTTAAACGGCATTGTAAACTGTGCCAGAAACTGTGCTGGTGATGGCATTGTCTGCTTTGCAACGGTGTTTTCATCTTCAAACTGCTTTACAAATGCGAAATGCTCAACAAATGGATGCTTGCCGGACAATCCAACCTTACCTACCAGATATGTATCATCGACCATAGCTGCCTCTCCGTGGAATGGAAGTCCTGTTTTGGTCGGTGTATGACCGATACCATCAAAGCCCCACATAAAATCCAGATGCCAGGTTGCACGACGGAACTCTCCATCTGTAATTACATGATATCCAAGTGCCTTTACCTTCTGAACAAGTTCTGTGATTGCTGCATCCTCAACAACCTTTAACTCCTCATATCCGATCTTACCTTCATCAAACTGGCGTCTTGCTTTCTTAAGCGCCTCCGGTCTCAAAAAGCTTCCTACATAATCATAACGAAATGGTGTCTTTCCTGTACTCATTTTATTTCCTCCGTGTTCTGTGATTTGCTCACATTATAATCGGACAAAATGCGTTTGTATAATATCTATTTTTTCGCGTTTGATATAGTTTGAAACTATTTCAACCATTCTAGGATAAGTATTTCTTTATTGCTGTCAGATATGTCTGAGCCAGATGACTCAGCATTTCCTTCTTGTGCGTAATATAGCCGATCCGCATATCACTTTCATCCGCAAGCGGCACAGAAATGATATCTTTGCCATTTAATTTCTTATCGATCACTCCACTGCATACAGTATAACCATTTAAGCCAATCAGAAGATTGAACAGGGTTGCCCGGTCACGCACACGGATATTCTTTTTCCGTTCTGACTCCGAAAAGATCTCCTCGGAGAAATAAAATGAATTATGCTCTCCCTGCTCAAATGACAGATACGGATAGCTCTGCAGTTCTTCGTTCGTGATAACCTTATTTTCCGCAAGCGGATGCTTCCGGCTGATAAAAACATGCGGTTTTGCCACAAAGAGCGGATGAAATTCCAGATCATAGGATTTCAGTATCTTCGTGAGCACAACCTCATTGAAATCATTGAGAAAAAGGATTCCGATCTCACTCCGCATACGCGCCACATCCTCAATGATCTCATACGTCTGTGTCTCCCGGATGCTGAAATCATATTCATCCTGTCCATATTCCTTGATCAGATCAACAAATGCATTGACCGCAAAGGAATAATGCTGTGTGGAGATACAAAACTGTTTCTTTCCACCGGCGCCATTCTTATATTTGTCCTCCAGAATATCCGCCTGCTCCAGCACCTGTCTCGCATATCCAAGGAAATCCTCCCCCTCCCTGGATAAGGTAATGCCTTTGTTCGTACGGTTGAAGATCACAATATTCATTTCCTTTTCCAGGTCATGAATCGCATTTGTCAGACTTGGCTGCGAGATATACAGCTTCTTCGCTGCTTCTGTGATTGTTCCGGTCTGTGCAACCGTCGTTACATATCTTAACTGTTGTAATGTCATCGTCTCTCCTCTTCTTTTCTCTTTATGTGTACATCTTCACTCTTCTCTGATACTCCGCATACGTGAGTGGTTCTTTCTCACTCAGTATCTTTCCTTCCGTCACAGTTCCGACAAATAACGTATGGGAACCACAGGCAATCTGCTCTTTCACAGTCGCTCCAAGCATCGCCACGCTCTGCCATCCGAGATACGGAATTCCCTGTTCGCTGACTGGAAGCTCCAGCGCTTTCATTTTGTCAACATTTCTTCCAGACTGATATCCAAAGTGCTTGATCGTCTCGAAGGTACATGTCTCATCTAAGATACTGACTGCAAATATCCCACTCTTTTTGAGTAATTCACATGTATAACTCTGATTAGAAACCGCGATTGCAATCTGCACCGGCTCGTGGCTGATCTGCATACATGTATCAATGATACAGCCATTTGCTTTTTTCTCCCACACCGTCGATAACATGTATAACCCATAGGTGATACACTGCGTTGCTGTCCGTTCCATCCTCCACACCTCCTATCTTTTTTCGTTTTCGATAGTATGTGCAAAATGAGGTTTTCTATCATTATTTTAGATAATCTCCCAGCATATCATGTACAATCTCTTCAATCTGCTCAGCAATTTCTTTGCATTTATTTTTCTTCATCCCTGCCTTTTCTCCAACGGCAACCAGATCCACAAGTCCGGGATTTCTTCCATTTCCATTCACAGTTGTTGTATGTTCGCCATAATAGGTGTTGCTATACGTCAGATCATACGCCGGAGCAAGCTCCCACCTTGCATGTTGATCATCATAAATATAGGAAAAATTCTTTGAATGATCATCCCTGTTATGTGCATATACATTAAAACACATACGTCGGTACATCTGCTCCACATCACGATCTTTCGTCAGAATCTTCGCAAGCTTCATCAATTCATTATAATCCAGACTCGGTATCTCATGCGACACCTCTAACAATGCCGATGCAGTGATAACATGATAACGATATAATTTTCTGTCTTTTCTTTTCCTGTCATAACGCTTTGTTCCAAAATATCCTTTACATTTATCAGATGGAAACAGCCTTGTCTCTGTCATTGTAATTCCACATTTTCCAGCACAACACGCATAATCATATTCCATCTTTCCGACATTAATCGGATCTACATGCGCCGGAAACTTGATAATCCAGTCTTCTCCATCTACCTGTGTAAAGATTTTAGGTCTGGCGCCACCGCTCGTTCCGCCTAATGCATACAATTCATCCAGTTTCTCGGAATATTCCGTATTTAAGATTTTGCAGCACTGTTCTGCAAGTATATCCAGATTATCTGGTTCTATATCATACTTCATTTCCCTTTGTGGACGATAGGTCAACGCACCCATGCCTGAATCACCCACGATTGCCAACCGGTCTAAAACAGTCAGAGTATCTCTATCCTGTCCATTTTTCTGAAGTATACGATCTAACAGCAAACGTCCCCATGCATCCGGCAGACTATCCGCAAAAACACCAGATAATCCATCAAAATAATTTTTCGTCGGGACAAATACCTGTCTTTTTAATGGCAGATAAAATGGGCTGATCGAAAAACCTTCCTCCAGCCATGTATCCGTATATTCAAATGCTGCTTTATGATCTGCATTTAAAACCAGTGTTCCAACTTGTCTGTCATCATAAAATACCTGGAGTATATTATTTTGTCTCATTTATAACCTCCTGAATATTCCGGTACGGCACCTGTGTAAATATGCCTCGCAGTTCATCTGCTACATCGAGCGCCATTGCGATTTTTGTAAGAGCCAGCAACGATATCTGTCCGGTTGTCTCAAATCGTTTGACAGAACCATAACTGACACCACTTCTATCTGCAAGCTCCTGTTGCGAAATTGAGCGACGCTTACGGATATTTTTTATCCGTTTCGCCAGTGCCATATCCAATTCTTCTGCTGTCTCCCACACAAATTCTTCCACTTTTTAACCGCTCCTACTCATTATTACCTATGTTTATTATAGATAAAATATTATCTATTTATCAAAAAATGGTACAATATAGATAATATTTTATCTATATTGTACCATCCTGCATTTACTGTGTCAACCAACCACGTTACACTGTAATCTCAATCAGATTTCCTTCCACTGCTACAACACAGCTCTCATAATATCCGTCACCGGTTGTACGTGGACCGCTTGTCACCGTATATCCATCCTGCTTCAGTGTTTCTGTCAGCTTATCTACCTGTTCTTTGCTTCCGACACTGAACGCCATATGGATAAATCCTGTCCGCATCTGATTCTCGGTCTGTGCTTCCACACCCGGCTTCTGCATGATTTCCAGCCGTGCCCCATCATCAAAAGACAGAAAATAAGACTTAAAATCTGTATTTGGATTGTGATACATGGCATTGGACTTTGCCGCAAAATATTTCGCAAAAAAGTCTCTTGCTTTTTCCAGATCCTGCACATACATCGCAATATGTTCTATCTTCATCATAAGCCCTGCTTTCTTTCGTAACTACAATGCTCTAGCTCCACATTGCCTCGAT
>DHJV01000068.1:4771-5829 GCA_002404515.1 Lachnospiraceae bacterium UBA4711
CTCAGCCTTGGACACCACGCCGACACTCTTCTTCACGATCTCGCCATCCTTGAACAAAATCAATGTCGGGATGCTTGCCACACCATAAGACATCGCAATATCCATCGCCTGATCGACATCAAGCTTGCAGACTTTGACTTTTCCTTCATTTTCCTCTGCCACCTGTGCAACGATCGGTGCGACCATTCTGCATGGTCCACACCAGGTTGCCCAGAAATCAACGAGCACGAGTCCCTTTGCATCGAGCACCTCTGCCTTAAAATTATCTTTATTCAAAATTACTTCTGCCATTTTTATTCACTCCTTATCTTTTGATTTATATTACCCTTTGCTGCTTTCTTTTAATCATACAAAGAATTACATACCTCAATATGTTTCAATTCCATTAAAATAATCTTTTACCATCTTCACCACGACTCCCGAAAGCAGGAATACTGCAATCAGGTTCGGAATTACCATCAAACCATTAAATGTCTCCGCAATACTCCACAGAAGTCCGAGATTCATGGTTGCGCCAACAATCGCAACCAGTGAATACACAAGCATAAATGGCTTATTTACCCGTGTGCCAAACAGAAATTCAATACATCTGGCTCCGTAAAGTCCCCAGCCGATAATCGTTGAAAACGCAAAACAGCACATTGCAATCGCTGTAAAGATAGATACCCAGCCACCATAAGTCACTGTGAAACCACTGATTGTAAGCTCTGCACCTGCCGCCTGTCCATATCCGATTGGAACGCCACTGCATAAGATTACGAGTGCCGTCAATGTACAGATCACGATGGTATCAACAAACACTTCAAAGATTCCGAAGAATCCCTGCTTTACCGGTTTTCTTGTATCCGCACATGCGTGTGCGATCGAACCGGTACCAAGTCCAGCCTCGTTCGAGAAGATACCGCGGGAAACGCCTTTCTTCATGCTCATAAAGAAGCTTCCAACAACACCCCCCGTCACAGATGCCGGATTAAATGCGCCTTCAAAAATGGATGCAAATACTGATGGCACGTTCTTTACATTCAGTAATACAACTCCGATTGCAAGCACGATATACA
>DHJV01000068.1:5851-10224 GCA_002404515.1 Lachnospiraceae bacterium UBA4711
CCGCCATAAATGGTACCAGCTTCTCTGTTACCTGTCCGATTCGCTTAATTCCACCGAGCAGAATGAGCGCGATCAGGATTGCCAGCACAATTCCGATAATGAGATTCAGAGTAGAAACCTGATCCTCGGAAATTACATTATAATTAAACAATGCAGAGTCAATCGCCGTTGTGATCGTATTGACCTGCGTTGCATTTCCCGTACCAAACACCGTCAATACGCCAAACGCAGAGAACAGATATGCCAGCCAGTGCCAGTGCTTCTTCAATCCGTTCTTAATGTAATACATCGGTCCACCAACATAATCGCCATCCTTGTTTTTCTCACGAAAATGCACCGCCAGTGTAACCTCTGCAAATTTCGTACACATACCAAGCAGTGCAGATATCCACATCCAGAAGATTGCACCCGGACCACCGATTGCGATTGCTCCGGCCACACCGGCTACATTTCCGGTTCCAACGGTTGCCGCAAGCGCCGTACAGACTGCCTGAAATGGAGTGAGCGCGCCATCGCCCGCTTCCTTCTTCTTGAACATTCGTCCAAATGTCACCTTCATGGCATATGGGAACTTCCGTATCTGCAAAAAACGGGTGCGGAAGCTTAAGTATAATCCAACACCGATAATACAGATCATCGCCGGGACGCCCCAGATAAAATTATTGATCACGCTATTGACTGCGTCTACTTTTTCTAACATTGATAAACTCCCTATCTAAAATCCCTCTTTTTTTCGCTGCTTCCGAAGCTCGCTCCGCTTCTTTCCTGCCTCCCACTCTGCTTCTTCCACAACCGTTTCCAGTTTTAATCTCGGCACACGGCGCGGCTTATTCTCCTCATCCAAGGCAACCAACGTCAGATACGCACGGTTTACCGGGTAACGCATACCATCGATTTTTTCTACATAAGAATCTACTCGAATCTCCATCGATGAGTTGCCAACATATGTCACACGCCCGATCAGTACAACAATATCATGCTGATAGATACTCCGCAAAAAGGTAAGGTTATCCACAGATGCAGTCAGCACATGCCCCTGGGAATGACGAATAGCCGTAAGCCCTGCCACTTCATCGATCCATCCCATCAGCACACCACCAAACATCACACCCGCACCATTTAAGTGTTCCGGGCGAATCTCATGAAACTGCTCGGTCAGAGAATCCGCAACCCGTTTTTCTTTTATTTGTCCTTCCATGCCGTCATTCCTTTCCTGTAAACCATAAATTCATTCTAGTATTCGTCATCAAACATATTGACTGATTACCAACACATACTTCTATGCACATCATGTTATCAGATCAACTCATACTGCAAAAATTCATACTTTAATTTCGAACCCTCGCTGATATTTTCCGGCAGCAACGCTCTTGCAACCAGCTTCAGATCATCCGATTTAATATCCGTCCGCTTGAGATTTGCATAATCTCCATCAATACTTACCACTTCATAATACCATGCTTCCATTTTTCTACTCCTTCTATTCTGTTCTGTCAACTATCTCTGATTATACACGCATTCACACCTATAAAACAAGGAGAAATACCAGTTCTTTGGTATTTCTCCCTTCTTTCATACACGCCCGTTTATGCTGAGATCGTATAGGTCGTCCTGCCGCAGTCCTCAAACAGCATATCATCAAGTGATTTCTGAATTCTGGACTTCAGATAACGGACACCCATTCCGGTTTCAAAAGCTTCTTTTGCAAGCTTCTTTTTTGCATCTGCCGGCATGTTGATATCCACACGATAATCCTTCGACAGACGCTTAAGTGGGCTGATCCTCTTGTCAGACAGAATTCTAAGATAATCTTCTTCTGTCATTTCGTGGAGCTGCACAATGTTGTTAATACGGCCGGCAATCTCGGTTCGGACATTGGCATATTCCACCAGGTCTTCCTGCGTAAAGACACTGTTGTACCCATCGAACGTTTCCCCGGATATGGTAGCTCCAAACCCAAGTGCATGTGGTTTCTGCCTTTTCGCATTCACCATCATTTCAAAGGAACCGAGGAATACAAAGCTGATATTTGATGTGTCCAGATCGAGTGACTGTTCCCCCTGAAGCATGTTATCGCCTTCGAAATGGACCATATCTCCTTCGAGTACCTTGAGCAGCTCATTCTGTACGACTTGTCCGCATCCCCTTTCGCTTCCTCCTTCAAATAGCTTATCTGCTTCATCAAGAACGATGATCAGATGTTTCTGATCCTTCTTGGATACTCCATCAAACAGATTCCGAACCTTCATATTACCTTTCCAGCTCGTTCCCGTGATAGATGGTGCATTATGGATCTTGATATTCGGATAGATCCTCGCAAGCTGACGGAAGATCTCCGTCTTGCCACAGCCTGTCGGACCTGCAAACACAACATTCTGTCTTCTGCCATTTACATGGTTCCAGAGAAGCATGGCTGCCGCACGTTTCGCAGCCTTCTGTCCATAGACTCGCTCATCGAGATACCGGTAAATAAACGCCGGTGTCTGAAGGATATCCGCTGCATCGGCCATATCCTCTGCCTCATAATCATCCTCACAATCATAAGGCATGTCATCCCACGTATCTTCCAGTGGTGACTCTGTGGCAGAATGACCGGTCATCATCCGCAAATGCTCCATATCGACAGTCTTATCGCTGCGATCGGATGCTGCCTGCGGAATCCGGTCATGATCAGTTTTGATATAAGCATTCATCAGGGCAGCCGAGATGTCCTCTACATCCTCATCGGAGAGATCCACATCCTCAAGTGCATTGATCAGAAGATCCTTCACGGTCTTCGTCTGCATTGTCTGCCAGGGTGCACTTAGCCGCTCAACAGAATCGAGGATCTTCTTGTATTCCTCATCGGAGATATGATCATAGTCACCCGCATTTACATCCCGGATAAAACTAACCGACGGATTCTCAATGTTCCGGTCACCATATCCCCTGCTTGCAGCACGCAGAAGCTCCGCGAAAATGTCCTTTGTATTATCCAGCTTCATAGAATTGTTCCTCCTTATTGCATTCTTCTTTGTTTTTGTTTTCTCTCCCACACTTTTTCCTGCCGGAAAGCAGCTTCAAGTTCCCTGCGGCTTTCCTCAATTTCATGCTTTGCTACATCATCGGTTTCCTCTGGTGCATTGACTTTTACCGGCTGATCAAAAAATCTTGCGAAAATATCCGGACAGTACTTTGGAACTATACGGTTATATTTCCGGAATTCATCTAATTGATCTTCCGGCGCATCGAATTTCATATAGAACCAGCTCACGGCCTCTTCCATCGTCGGGAAATCAAAATCCTCCGTATCAAGCTCATAGGCAGATCCCTCCACCACATTTATAAAACTCACAAAGCAAAACCCACAACTTTGTTTCATCTGTGCTGCAACCTCCGGATAAAACAGGTAATGTTTTCTTCCAATCAAGAAGATGCCTCCCCCGAATTGCGCATCTATGACAAGCGGGATAAAAACCGTATCTCTCTTTTCCTGATTCAGAACATCCCGGAGCCGATTGCAGGCAGTATAATATTCCCCATAGGATTCATTTTTGTCATCCGACAACGATACCGCATTGCCCCGATTACCGACAGCAAATGGCTCTATCCCAATCTCCTTCATATAGGCTTCCAGCATATCCAGCCCCCGGTCTTTCTTACGGGATTTTCCTTCCTCCTTCTGTCCCAAACGGAATCCCCCATCGTACAGCAATGTATTTACATCATTGGCGATCAATCCATCCAGCAGTTCATCTGTTAAATCCGAGAGACTTTGTTCCGTATAGATCTGCTCCACCGCTTCGGAAAACCGCTCTGGCGATTCCGCGGCAAAGGCAATCAGAAACTTCATCTTATCGCTCTCCTTCCGCATACCTGCAAATGCCTCATCCCCACTCAGGCTTTGTCCAAGCATAAGAAGCTTCTTTCGATCTTCTGCATTCAGATGTACGCGGATGTTCTCTAACAGGAATGAAAAGACGGATACTACATATTCCGCCTTTGTCAACCGAATCGTACGGATAAACTCTGACGTTTCCACCTCATCGCTATGTTCCCCTATCTTATAACATTGATATCTCGATGCAAGCTGCACATACGCATTTCTCTTTTCCCCTTCCCATTCATACTTCGTATATAGCGCAGTCATGCATGCGTCAACCGCCGGAAAATCTATGTCTGCCTGCGTAAGCATTGCAGCAATCCGCCCGATCTCCTGTCTGATTCCATCCTTCGTTTTTGCAAGGTTCTTGTCCCCACATACATCGGTAAGCAGAAATTCCGCAAACCGTGCTCCATCTTCCGGATTGCTTCTCCATGCCTGATATTCCCCCACGAGCCGTAGCCGGAGATTTGCTTCTTTCTCCTGTCTGACATATTGATATATAAAGGAT
>DHJV01000068.1:10269-22839 GCA_002404515.1 Lachnospiraceae bacterium UBA4711
GTCCGCCGGTTATGATAATCTGTACCTATCCGACGATAGAAATCTTCTTTCAATCCAGCCATCTGTTATACCTCTTTTCGCAGAATATCAATCTTTTCCTCGGTTTTTTTCAAGTATGTGTATGCCTTCAGATACTGATCTGTATCGTTATACAACGACAATTTATGCTCGCATAAGAAGATATCCAGCATGCCTTCCACCGCCTGTTTCATCTTCGACATATAGGAATATGGAAATTCGCCAGCCAATAACATCGATGCAAATTCCTCAAATATCTGACAGAAATGATCAGCATCCATAAATTTCTCTTTTTCCTTTTGATATGCGCGTTCATTTGCTTCCCGTAACTGCCGTTCTGTCTCTGATTCCGGTATTTCCTCATAATTATCCATGATTGCCTGAATCTCCTCATCCGATAGGAAATCTTCCATTTCACCCGGATTCTCCCCATCAGACATGGATAATAATGCAGCATCTTCCTCCTCGAATTCCTTCCACATTTCCGCTGGAATCAATTTGCTGAAATTCTTACCCAGCAGATCCTCATAGATCACACAGCTATAGTCAAGCACATTCTCAAACACAATATTTCCTGCATATCTGCGATCAAATACCCAGCCATATATACTGTCACGATTCTTAAAGTCTTCGGCACAATCCAGAATTTGCTGGAAATTATTCTTCGGCATAGTATCCATAATCTCGTACATCCATCCCATATCCACAAGAGATACCCGGATTGCAAGATATAAAAACATCTCCACATACTTGAAGAATGCCTGTTGTTCCACAATGTCCGAATTCTGGATATTTCCAATCCAAAGAAGCCTCTGGTTTGCATAGGTGTTCATATCCTTTATAAGTTCATGAATTAGCTGTTGTGTCTTCCTTGCATGAAATCTGCCTGTATTATCTGTCACAAAAGGAAGAATCGATGCATTTCTTCCACTGATCACCTCCTCAAGATCTTTCATCTTCTCCTGAAACTTCTTCTTCCGAAACCATACACTGTCCGTTACCGTTCTATCTTCCATTTTTTAATTCCTTTCTTTTGCGCTGCCGTTTACATGTTCTAATTATACAGCATTATATAACCTCGTCGTAATTTTTACAACAAAAAAGATATCCCTGCAGCTTCCTACAAAACCACAAGGATATCTTCAAATTATATCTTCTAATCCGGAATAATCTCTATATATACCTGATCGTATTTATGCTTTAACTCCTGCTTTATCTCATCCCGTACACGGTGCAGCACGCTGATATGTATCACGTCGGTCCGGTTGCCGATATAGACTTCCACCCAGATCTTCCGTCCCGTCTGGATCACATCGAGGAATGTCACTTCGTATGGATAATCCTTCATATGCTTATCTACAATCGAACGGATCTGGTTCAACACCTCTTCCTCCGGTGCAAACAAAACCAGATTCTTGATACTCTGGAAGATCACAACGACCGGCTCCTTTATAAGCAAAATTGCCATCACTGCCGCAACCGCAGGATCGATATATGGTGTCAGGAAACGAAGCTTCGTGTGAAGCAACAGCACCTGTACAACGAACGCAACCGACACGCCCAGACTGCTCACAACGTCCAGCTTCCACATATAAAGTTCCGCTTTGATTGTCTCCGACTCGTATTTCTTACTGTAGTGGTTCAGTATCAGATACATCACCGCACATCCGATACAGACAAGGAACTCAAACACCGCGATTTTCCCCGCATTTACCTCATGTCCGCCATGCACGAGCAGCTTTACATTTTCCACCAGCAGATTACAAGTGAGTGCCAGAAGAACACTGTACTTTACAAGCAGGAACAGCGATTCTACCTGTGAATATCCATACGGGTGTTTCTCTGTGACCGGCTTATACAGAAGCGGCACCAGCACAAGAAATGGCCCGATCATTACCAGATCTGCCGCATCAAACAGGCAGTCTGTAAGCAGCGAATGCGAATGCGTGATCCACGCCATAACTCCTTCCGCTATAATAAATAAAAGGCTTCCCAGAAAAGATAATCGTAATATCTTCTTCTCTATCTTCAACTTATCTTTCTTCATATATCCAAATCAAATTCTCTTTCTGTAAATTCATGTTATGCCGGCTTCTATATATCAAGCCAACGCAATGCCCATTGTAACACAACTGGTAAACGAATGCAAAAATCCCCTACACTTCGTTCTGAAGTATAGGGGATTCCGTTCTTTGATTACCTATGTAAGATATCGGTTCTCGCCATTTGCAATGCCTGACTATGACTATCTACGCTTTCTCACTTTATACAATACTGCAGCCGCTGCTAATGACATACAGGATACGATCAGCAATGTATAGACTGGTGCTTTATCGCCTGTCTTAGGTCCCTGCACTTGATTACCTGCTACATTCTGTGTTGTCGTCGGTGCTTCCACAAGTGTTTCCTGTGTTGTCGTTGCTTCTGTTACTGTGGTTCCGGTCGTTGCTGTCTCAGTTGTTGCATCTGTTGCTGGTGCTTCCGTCGTTGTCTCAGTGGTTGTCGCTGTGGTTGGTGCCTCTGTGGTTACCTCCTTCGTGGTTGTCTCCTCGGTCGTCGCATTCGGATCTCTCACATCAACAATCTCTGCAATCGTCATCTTGACTTCCAGATTCTTATACTTTACACCCGGTGCCTTTGTATCATATATATATGCAAAGCTTTGTCCTTTCAATTTTGATGAATTTGCAAATGTAAAATTAATTCTTCCCGTATCTGCATCGTAGGTTCCCATATTACGATTGTAGGAAACTCTGCTCAAATCCAGATTCAGATCGTTCAAGTCAATATAATATGCATCTTCCCCACAGCGGTACGCTTTCATGCTTACATTTCCGGTTGTGTAGATATATGGAATATTATTATCGGACAATGCCGTATTCTTACTAAAATCCATTGTGTACATCCAATTGTTGGTCATATCACACTGCTGCAGCAGCGTATTGTGGCTGACATCTAAGCTTTCGAGATGATTAAAACTACATCGCAGTCTAAGCAATGCGGTATTATTACTTACATCCAGACTTGCGATATGATTATTCGAGCAATTCAAACTGTCCAATGCTGTACAAGCGCTTACATTTAATTCCGTGAGCTGATTGTTATAGCAATCTAATTGCTCTAATAGAGGATTGTTTGACACATCTAAGCTTGTAAGACTATTATGCTCACACCACAGAGCGTCCAACGCAGGATTATTACTTACATTGAGAGATGTTAATTTATTATTATAACAAAAAAGACTTGCCAGTAATGGATTGCCGCTCATATCAAGGCTTGTAAGGTTATTTCCATAACAGGATAAATAGCTCAGTTTTGTGAAATACCCAATTCCTGTTAAATCTGAAATTCCAGATTCGTTCACAAATATCTGAGATACCTTTTCTCTCTCCGCCTCTGTCAATATACCATCACCATTGGTATCAATATTCTTTGTAACATAATCCCGGAATGCAGCATCCGGAAATGTGCTCTCGTTAATTGCGATATCATCCGCAGCCTTCACCACATTCATTTTTGCACCACCGGCAAGCAGACTGATTCCCATTGCAGTCAGCATCGCAAATCCCAATAGCTTTTGTTTCTTAAATCGTTTTTTCATTTTCTCCCGTTTCCTTTCATGCGTATATTTGGATGGTTCTATCATGCGGAAATGTCCCTGAAAATACAACCAACCGGGGGTTGCAATTTGGCAACTCCCGGTTGAAACAGCATTTTATGGCTATTCAATTGTTAGAAATTGATTATAAGTGGCTATATCCAGAGCGTCTGCGTCCGTTTCGGAGACACCGGATATCCGGTAGATCATCCCATCGTTCATGTCGATTGCCGCCTCAAAATAATACTTCTCCTGCATCGCATCCCGGACTTGATACGTCTCTGTATAGGCATAATAATAACAGGTCTTTCCATTTATCCCGACCCGTTCTGGCTCGCCATCCTGTTCTGTCCAGATTTTCTTCCCCTCTGCCATCACAGACTTCGCATCCGCAGAAGAAGATCTCTGCTTCTCCGCGATCACTGAAACTACGATACCTCTGCGCTCATCACTGTACACTTTCTTGCTGTAAATGCCTGATTTTATCTCCTTTGCGATCATATAAAAATTATCTGCAATTCCATATGTCACCAGTTTCTGATCATTCGCGTCGTACAGGCTATCCTCCTGCACCCACGTATCCGTCAGCACCATCTGTACATCATGATACATGTCATCTGCGACATAGACAGTCCCGGCCGGTGTATTCTCTGCATCCGTAGGCACCGCCTCATCTAACAGGGTGTTAGCAATCAGGATGTAGCTCTCATACTGTCTTATCAGTGCATCCTCCGTCTGGAATTTCATATCGTCGATGGTAAGACACCGCACCATAATATCAAAGACCTGTTCCTCATTTGCCTTCCTATAGGCAAGCAGCATGATATCTCCCTCATCTTCATACACACCATATATGTATGCGTTTTTTCCAACCGCCAGTTCACGAAATGGTTCCATAAGTTTTGTCCATGCACGCAGGCTGTCATCCAGCGAGTCAAGCTCCCTGACTGTACTGTCATAACTTGCATCAAGCACGGATATCGACATTTCAAAGGTTCCATTATCGCTGTACACAAGTCCCAGATCATCATCAACCGCAGCCTTGTATTGATTCGGTATCTTGATCTCATACCCATCTATAACAACTGTCCCCATGTAATCGGTTTCATCTTCATAACTGCCACCCGATATCTCGCGCTTACTTAGGATCAGGATTGCGGAACATGCCGCTATGACACCAACCAGAAATGCCACAATCACAATCATCACGGTTCTTTTCTTGCTCATCTTCTTCCAGCCTCCCTGAACAGTAATATCCAGATGCCAAGCAATATCACACCTGCTATCAGGATTGCAACGATCGTCCATGCTGTATAATTTACTAAGATCCTATCGCCTGTGGTATTCGTATAGCAATATATATAATCACCGGTTCTTACACCGTTTGTATCAAGGAGAACCGTCTTCGTCACCGTATTTCCATCCGCATCGCAGGCACTTACGTCTGCCAGCGAATACTGTACATGGATTTCGTTTACCTTCACCAATTCCCGGCTGCTGTCCGCTCCATTCCATACCTGACTTCTGAGGACACCAATCAGCAAAGCAAGCACTGCAAGCAGTAAGACGCCCGTAAGTGCAAGACTTATCACAATTCTCTTCTTCGATTTCTTCCTATCCTTATTCTGTTCTTCCTCATCTGGTTTAGGTGCTTCATCCTTTGCCTCTTCTATTTTTTGTATCTCCGCGTCTGTTATGTCAGATACACACAAATCGTTACCGGACATATCCTCTGTTATTTCCTCTGTGCCACAATCTGCCACTTCTGTACCCTTCAACAGATAATCTATGCTTACCTGAAACAATTCCGACATCTTCAAAAGCTTGCCAACATCCGGCAATGATTTATCCAGTTCCCATTTCGATACAGCCTGTCTGCTGACCTCCATGTACTCGGCAAATTCCTCCTGTGTCATATTCTGTTTGGTTCTCAATTCTGCCAGTCGTTCACCTATCAATGTACTATCATCCTCGCTACTTTATTTTATGTCTGCACGCAATCGCGCTATCTGAAATTTTATCTATTTTATCCAAAAATGTCTATATCTTTGCGGTTTCCCTTGCGCAACTTCTGGTAGCATCACGCATTTTAACCATAAAAAAAGAAGAAGTATTAAACTTCTTCTAATATTTATATAAATTGTAATTTATCTTCTCAATATAAGTTGATTTTCGAACATATGTTTGATATAATAAATATGGTGCTACCCTATTCGGTAGGCGGTTAACCTTCTCCACAAGAGTTATAGCTTGTGTTTACATAGAAATCCATTCTGGAAATCTTTTAAGGAGGTTTGTGCTTATGCTTACAACGGAGCTTTTTATAGCCATAATCAGCTTATGTATTACTTGCTTTGCTCTTGGTTATACCGTTGGTTCTAAGAGCAATAATAAGACACAAAAATAACCGCCCTTGTCCTGACCTGACCGAGCGGTTATTTTACACTTAAACATCAGGGCTAACCGTCTATCGGTAGCACCTTCTGATATTATATTAGCATTCAACCGCTTTTATGTCAAACGTATATTCTATTTCAATTATATAAATTCGGCATAAAGATTAATTACCATTTGTCTGAGTAACTAAATATTCAAATCACTGACATCCAGATCGCCCGACATAAGTTTTGGAAGTAAGCTATCCCTTAGTTCAACAAGCCTTTTTGATTCCTGCTCATTCTTCCGAATCTGTTTCATTATTGGATCACAAAAATCAGAAAATCTTTTTAAAGTTTCATCATCAGGAATAACTGTAGGAACTATTTTCATAGTTGAACCTGAAATCTCTTTGAATGTGGATCCTGACGCCATATTCTCTATTGTAGGTAATAACTGTTTTAACAGATAATATACGTATGAAGTACCAACATTATCATTTGGCACAACAGACTTAAATCCCTGATTTGTGCATATATCATTTGCCGCAATTGCAATATATCCAATAGGGACTCTTGAGCTAAATAAGACTGTTCCTGCTGGCATCATAGTCGCACTACTTTTCTGCAATCCTAATTCTGTAATATCATTTTCTCCATGTGAAATGAAAACAGACTTATCCACAGACAGATCCTTTGGTGTAATCCAAGCAATTCCATTGTCAGTATAATATTCTTGATTCGACTTAAATGGCGTTCCACCAGCCACTATTGAACCAACATCGCTCAGAATTCCCTCTTTCCACTCGGCTGAAGCATTTTGAATAAATAATTCATCAAAATATGCTTGTGCCTGCTCCGACAAATTCCTATTTATCAAACTTATATCATTATCTTGCTTTTTATTCTACTTATATCACTCTCGTATTTTTCAAAACTACAATTATATTTTTCTTTCAGCAATTCTATATCATTGCAATATCCAATAATCTTTTTAAGCACTTCTATATCATTATTCTTCATAAAGAACCACTCCTTCACTTTGGATATTGTCTAAAAAATCTTTATCCTTTATTCCTGTCGTAACGACATCAACATGACAATTAAGCGCATTCTCCAAATCATACACAAATGCCATATATTTTATCAAGCTTGTCATTTTTCCCTTATCTACATATAAATCAACATCACTATCATCATTTGCTTCTCCTCTTGCATAAGAACCAAATAAACACATGCGAGATATGCCATGTTTCTTAGCAACTGGTATCGTTTTTACTTTTATTTCTTCAATTGTATAACACATGTTGCACACCTCCTATATTCACATAATTATATCATAGTAAACGAATCTCTCTTATATTATTATACACAATTTCTAAAAAATAAAGAAGCCCCTGCTACTGTTATGGAACAGTAACAGAAGCTTCTTTTTTATAAAACTAATTAAGTTCTATTCACCAACGTGTACGGTGTATTACTTATTAGCGATTGCAGCCTGAGCAGCAGCAAGTCTAGCGATAGGTACACGGAATGGTGAACATGATACATAATCAAGACCAATCTTGTGGCAGAACTCAACGGATGAAGGATCTCCACCGTGCTCACCACAGATACCGATATGAAGCTTTGGATTTACTGGCTTACCAAGCTTAACTGCCATATCCATGAGCTTACCAACACCTGTCTGGTCAAGCTTAGCAAATGGATCGTTCTCGAAGATCTTAGCATCATAGTAAGCATTGAGGAACTTACCAGCATCATCTCTTGAGAAACCGAATGTCATCTGAGTCAGATCGTTTGTACCGAAGCAGAAGAAATCAGCTTCCTTAGCGATCTCATCAGCTGTAAGAGCAGCTCTAGGGATCTCGATCATTGTACCAACTTCGTACTTCAGATCTACGCCTGCAGCAGCGATCTCAGCGTCAGCAGTCTCAACAACTGTCTTCTTAACATACTTAAGCTCCTTAACCTCACATACAAGTGGGATCATGATCTCTGGCTCAACAGTCCAATCCGGATGTTCCTTCTGAACTTCGATAGCTGCACGGATAACTGCCTTTGTCTGCATCTTAGCGATTTCTGGATAAGTAACAGCAAGACGGCATCCTCTGTGACCCATCATTGGGTTGAACTCATGAAGTGAATTACAAAGAGCCTTGATCTCGTCTACAGACTTATTCTTAGCCTTAGCAAGCTTCTCGATATCAGCTTCCTCTGTTGGAACGAACTCATGAAGAGGTGGATCCAGGAATCTGATTGTAACAGGATTTCCTTCGAGTGCCTCATAGAGTGCCTTGAAGTCATTCTGCTGATATGGAAGGATCTTCTCAAGAGCTTCTTCTCTCTCTTCTACTGTATCAGAGCAGATCATCTCACGGAATGCTGCGATTCTCTCTGGATCGAAGAACATATGCTCTGTACGGCAAAGACCGATACCTTCTGCACCAAGCTCACGAGCCTTCTTAGCATCTGCTGGTGTATCAGCATTTGTTCTAACCTTCAATGTTCTATACTTATCAGCCCATGCCATAACTCTACCGAATGTACCAGCGATAGAAGCATCAACTGTCTTGATAACTCCATCATAGATGTTACCTGTTGTACCATCGATTGAAATGAAGTCACCTTCCTTAAATGTCTTACCTGCAAGTGTGAACTGCTTGTTTTCCTCATCCATAACGATGTCGCCACAACCAGATACACAACATGTACCCATACCACGAGCAACTACAGCTGCATGAGATGTCATACCACCACGAACTGTCAGAATACCCTGAGCAGACTTCATACCTGTGATATCTTCCGGAGATGTCTCAAGACGAACAAGAACTACCTTCTCGCCTCTTGCTGCCCATGCCTCTGCATCGTCAGCTGTAAATACAACCTTACCACATGCAGCACCAGGAGAAGCACCAAGTCCCTTACCCATAGGTGTAGCTGCCTTAAGAGCTGCTGCATCGAACTGTGGGTGAAGAAGTGTATCAAGGTTACGAGGATCGATCATAGCAACTGCTTCTTCCTCTGTCTTATGTCCCTCATCAACAAGGTCACAAGCAATCTGAAGAGCTGCCTGAGCTGTTCTCTTACCATTTCTACACTGAAGCATGTAAAGCTTCTTGTTCTCAACTGTGAACTCCATATCCTGCATATCATGGTAGTGATTCTCAAGTGTCTCACATACCTGAATGAACTCTGCATATGCTTCTGGGAATTCCTGCTCCATCTGAGCGATTGGCATTGGTGTACGAACACCGGCAACTACGTCCTCACCCTGTGCGTTGATAAGGAACTCACCCATAAGCTTCTTCTCACCTGTTGCAGGGTCACGAGTAAATGCAACACCTGTACCAGACTCGTTGTTCAGGTTACCGAATACCATAGGCATTACGTTAACGGCTGTACCCCATGAATAAGGGATATCGTTATCTCTTCTGTATACGTTTGCACGAGGGTTATCCCATGAACGGAATACTGCCTCGATAGCAAGCTTCAACTGCTCTACAGGATCTGAAGGGAAGTCTGTACCAAGCTGATTCTTGTACTCAGCCTTGAACTGCTCTGCAAGAGTCTTAAGATCTGCTGCTGTAAGCTCAACGTCGAACTTAACGCCCTTCTCTTCCTTCATCTTGTCGATCAGCTGCTCGAAGTACTTCTTACCAACTTCCATAACAACGTCTGAGAACATCTGAATGAAACGTCTGTAAGAATCATATACGAAACGCTCGAATGCTGGATCTGGGTTACCAGCGATCATAGCTGCAACTACCTCGTCGTTCAAACCGAGGTTCAGGATTGTATCCATCATACCAGGCATAGAAGCTCTGGCACCTGAACGTACAGAAACAAGCAATGGATTCTTGAGATCGCCAAACTTCTTGCCGTTGATCTCCTCCATCTTCTTAACGCCTTCCATAGCCTGAGCCATGATCTCATCGTTAATCTTACGACCATCCTCATAGTACTGTGTACAAGCTTCTGTTGTAATTGTGAATCCCTGTGGTACTGGAAGACCAATTGTCGTCATCTCTGCAAGGTTGGCACCCTTACCACCAAGAAGATTACGCATGGTCATGTCGCCTTCGCTAAACATATAAACCCACTTGTTTGCCATTTGTCATATACCTCCTAAGTAATCAAATTTCTGCGATAGCAGACTATGGCACGTCCCCATCACACTGCAAGAAATTATAACATAATTTTCACAATTGATAAAGGCATTTTTATAAATAATAAGTAAAATTGCAATAAAAATACGCGAAAAAAAAGACAATTGGTTTCACAGACGCTTTTTGTCCGGAAATCAACTGTCTTTTTATGTCTCTTTTTGTCTATTCTGCCACATCCGAAGCCGTATCATCCGTCGGCGTTCCTGTCGTTTTTTCCGAAGTCTGGACCTCTGCCTTTTCCGGTGCATCCCCTACCCGCTCGAATACCATGCTCTCCGTATCCATCGAAACAGTAAGCATGCCATCCTCTATGGTAAAGCTAAGCTCTTCATCCTCCGAATAAAGCATACCTTCCTTCCAGTTAAACTGCTCCGTCTCCTCCCCGAAACCGAGACTTGCCGTTCCATCCGGATACAGGGTCAGTGTCATGGCGTCAAGTCCATACGATACGATATCGTCATGGGTGTAACTGTCCTCTCCTGACTCCATCGAATACAGATGATATACTCCGGAAGCCGAAGCCTTTTTCTCTGATTTTGCACAGGCTGCAAAGATGCACATACAGCCAACGAGTAAAAATGAAAGTACGATCATGCGAAGCGCCGTTCGTCGTGTTCTCATACCGCCGTCCTCTCGTACAACTTAGTTTCTATACAGCCTATGCGTAAATCCTCTAATTAGAACTTATTTTTCATAGCAGGAAAATACCGCCTGTTTCTTTTCATCGGAAAGCTTCGGTGTGATAAGACTCACAACCGGCACGATGACAAGTCCCGCTAACATTGCAAATGCACCACAGTTGATCGGTGACTGCAATACGGTTGGAAATGATTCTCTTGCGAGCATGTTCGCTACCATGATGCCACTGCCGAACAGAAAGTTTACAAGCACGGCTGCCTTCGTCACGCCTTTCCAGTACAGGCTGTAGATAAACGGTGCAAGGAATGCGCCTGCAAGCGCGCCCCACGAAATACCCATCAGCTGTGCGATAAATGTGACGCCGCTCTTATACTGTACAACAGCGATCACTGCGGAGATCGCGATAAATACAACGATGAAGATCCGCATGATCAATACCTGCTTCTTCTCTGTCATCTCTTTCACGATCGTGCCACGGATCATATCCAGTGTCAGTGTCGAAGAAGATGCGAGCACCAACGACGACAATGTCGACATGGATGCAGAAAGTACTAATATCACAACGACTGCAATCAAAAATGGAGATAACTTCTCGATCATTGCCGGGATGATCGCATCATATCCCTGTGCAGCAATGTCAATATCATACAGTCTGCCGAAACCTCCAAGGAAATAACAGCCACCGGCTACAATGATTGCAAATATCGTTGATATCAGTGTTCCCTTTCCGATTGCCTTCTCATCCTTGATTGCATAGAACTTCTGCACCATCTGTGGAAGTCCCCATGTACCAAGTGATGTCAGGATCACGACGCATAACAGTCCAAAAGGGTCTGGTCCAAAGAACGATGCAAATGCCCCCGGTGTGGATGTTGCCTGTGCATCCTCCACACGTGCCAGTGCATCAATCGCCTTCATAAATCCGCCATTTGATTTTAATACCGATGCAATGACTGCTATGATTCCGATGATCATGATACATCCCTGAATAAAATCGTTGATGGCTGTCGCCATGTAACCACCTGCAATCACATAGATTCCGGTAAGCACTGCCATTACAACGATGCAGACCGTATAATCCAGATTAAACGCCATACCGAACAATCGCGAAAGTCCATTGTAAAGCGACGCCGTATATGGAATCAGAAAAACAAATACAATCAGGGACGCTAAGATCTTAAGCATCTTGGAATCAAACCGGACACCGAAGAATTCCGGCATCGTCTTACTCTCCAGATGCTGGCTCATCGTTCTCGTCCGTCTGCCGAGCACATTCCATGCAAGCAGCGAACCGATAAATGCATTTCCAAGTCCAATCCAGGTCGAAGCAAGTCCGAACTTCCAGCCAAACTGTCCGGCATATCCGATAAAGATAACCGCCGAAAAGTAGGAAGTACCATATGCAAATGCAGTCAGCCACGGTCCGACACTTCTGCCTCCCAATACAAATCCATTGACATCGGTGGCATGCTTCCGGCAGTATACGCCGACACCAATCATTACTCCAAAAAATACAAGTAGCATGATAACTTTAATCGCCATTTTCTCTCTCCTTTTTCTTCCGTCTGGTGATTGTAAATCCCTTTTGATTCAACCATTTATTCTCCGTTGCGTCATTGCGTAACGCTTTACTGTATTAAAGTGTTGCGGTTAAAAGAAAAGGGATGCCGACAAGCATCCCTGTCTCTTAATCACTTTTAGTATTCAAATTTCTTCTCGAAGTAAGTCTTCAGATCTTCGATCTTTACACGCTCCTGCTCCATCGTATCAC
>DHJV01000050.1:0-20201 GCA_002404515.1 Lachnospiraceae bacterium UBA4711
ATTTCCTTAACTTAATGCCATTGCATCAAACCGATGGGGACATTTTTTATTTCTTTTTCTGACTCCGTTTTCTTCCGGTCAATCCCATTCCAATTCCAACTGCACTTGTGCATAAAACCAGAATGGTCAGGAACAGATTCGATTCGTCTCCGGTTTTTACCTCCTGTTCTTTTTGTGGTATCACCTGTGTGCTTGTCCCCGCAACGGTTGTTTCTGTTGTTTCTGTTGTTTCAGTCGTCTCCGTTGTCTCTGTCGTTTCGGTTGTTTCCGTCGTTGTTGTCGTCGGCTCTTCCGGAAATCGGATTGTCTGTGCCAGATCCGAAAGATCTGCATGTGCAGCAACAATCTCGCCTGGATATGCTGTATCTTCTACCGTCTCATAGAACACGACTTCCTGCCCGCACAATGCTTCTAAAAACAAAATCTCATACTTCACTTCGATATCCATATCTGCCTTTTCCGCGACAAATGTCACAGGCTCATTCTTCGCCATATATGGCTGCTCCAGAACAGTTCCATCCCTTTTCCAGCGCACTTCTCCCGAAATCGTATAGGTATGGCCAATCTCCAGATTCTCAAACGATACGATATCCTTACATGGCACAAGTGTTCCTTTTTGACGTATATCCACGATTGGATTTTCAAAGTCTGCTTTTGTTTTAATCTTTGGAAATGGCTCATTTACAATCGCTCCTAACTTGACATGTACACCCTCCTCCTGTATAGATACTTCAATCTTCCGAGCATTCCGATACTTGTTTTTATTCGCTTCACAACGAACCTCTTCAATGTAATACGTTCCATATGGCAATGCACCCTTCGTATCATCCACGTCTGCCTGTCCAAACCAGATGCCTGCCCCTGCTTCTTCCAGATTCGTATGAGACGAATGCAGAATATAGGACGCTTCCGTAGAGTAATAGCCATTTTCATCTGTCCAGACGATGTGGGATTCTCCCTTTGTATCAGAAATAGAAAATGCAACATTTGCAAGCGGTTTTCCATCCTCATCGACCTTGGTAAAGCTGAGATCACCGCGGAAGCGAAGAATATTTACCTCATCTGTTACAACAATCTCCATCGGAGTTGTCTGATCTTTTTTGATCTGCACCCAGACAGGCGTATCATCAAGCAGCATATATTCGTTCGTCTTTTCCTCCCGGATCATATACCAGCCGATCCGGAGCTGTAATTCTGTATCACCCACACAACCTGTATCATGCACGCTTTCCCACACGACACCTACGCCATTCTTATCCATGTGGAACACGCCTACGCGCGTGGATGTATCCTCGCTTCCATTTGCTGAAACAGCATAAACCGCGTATTCAATTCCTTCAAAGCTATACTCCGGGTGTTCTGAAAGAAAGTCTTCATAGTTTTCATCCACCTTCTTTGTCAGTTTAAGTTTCGCCAAATATTCCTCTTCCGGTCCAAGTATCCGCGCATCAAAATAATCCGTCTCTGATTTCAGTTCCATAGGTTTTGCGTCCGCATCTCTTGGCAATCCGAGCGTTGTACGCCTTCCTGCATAGATTTTCGTGCTGTAGATCTTCGTATCTATCTTCCAGCCTCCATTAGTTGGCGCATTCCATTCCCGGATATAATATGTACCCTCTGAAAACTCCACGATCGTACCCTGTTCATTTGGTTTTGTGTGTGCAGAACAAGAGACATTATCCTCTGCCAAAGCACCGTTTTTCCCTGGTTCAATATAACAATATCCCTTCACATTGCGATTTTGTTTTGCATCCTCATAGCTCGCATAGACCGCATAATTCGCTCCCGCTACATCATATAATTTCGGATTCGTCTTATAGACCTCCTCATTATAGCTTTTGCAAACCCGTATCGTTCCCGTCTTGGGGCGCGCTTTCGGACGATAAACAATCATACCGGAACATTGCTTCCGCACATCCACGGCGTTATCCAGATAATAACAGGCACGAAGGGAATCCCAGCCGGAGCTGTACAGATGCCCGATCAACGATGTTCCCCCGCCAGAAATCGCGCAATGTACATACCCATCCAGTTTTCCGTTTACAAAGCAGATAACATCGCCTGCATTGGTCAACCGGTCGTAAATCGCATCATATTCCGCCTCCGTTTTATCCTTTGGAAAACATCCTGCATCTGCATAGACGCGTTCCCAATTCTCACTGGCATCCAGTGTATCTGAAATCTGTGAGACAAGCGTACTTCCCTGTACAGGTGCCTTGTCTCCATAAAATCCAGATAACGCCTGTGCCACGTAAATGGCGCACATATTATCGCTGTTTTTTCCGCTTCCCTTCGGAATTGTCATCGCAGATGCAACAAATGCATTGGACATATCCGGTGCCTGGTAATACATACTTGGAGAGGCACTTTGCACCGCATCCGCAGATTCCGTGAATGCATCTTCCTCCGCATCCACCGGTATCTCCTGCGGAACAGCATTCGTCCATGTCGCGTCTCCAATTGTTGCGACAGATTCCCACGATTCCATGTTTTCTGATGCAGATGGAAGCACATAACACTGCATGATCAAAAACGCAAGTATCCCATATACGACCACTTGTCTCCATGCATTCTTTGCCTTTAATTGCTGTGTGATTTTTTTACATAACAAAATAAACATAATAATTCCTCCATACCTTACCATATGCAGAAATCTGATGGATTCCATCTCCTATGTCTACCGTCAATGAAAAAAGATGTAATTTTTGTTGTTAAAAAAGAGTATGGTAACTGTACCATACTCTTAAAAGCTCTGTCAATTCAATTCCCGAAGTTCACCTATTTTTCACATTTTCACTAAAACGTGATGTTCTTCTTGCCTGTGATCAGGCGGGCACCATTCACAATCATTGTCACGCCTGCACCGACACCTACCAGAATCGTAACGATTCCCATAACCAGATTGCTGATTCCAATTGTATTGAGCTTATGATATAACTTCTCCATGCTTTTGTCCTCCCATACCTGCAATAAAACTATTTTACGCCATACTGCTCATAATATGCATCAATCGCCGCCTTTAAAGTATCATCGATTACAACCTTTCCCTTATAAGGCTTGTTGTACAGATGCTCTACGACCTCTGCCATTGTTACGATCGCCGTTGTCTTTAATCCATAGTTTTCCTCGATTTCCATCAGCGCACTCTTCTCACCCTGTCCACGCTCCATACGGTCAACGGATACAACGAGTCCAAGGACATCGACATCGCCCTGTGCCTTCACAATCGGAAGTGTCTCCTGAATGGATGTGCCTGCAGTTGTTACATCCTCGATGATTACAACCTTATCGCCATCGTTGATCGGGCTTCCAAGGAGGATTCCCTTATCGCCATGATCCTTGATCTCCTTACGGTTCGAACAGTAACGGATGTCTGCATCATACTTATTTGCGATTGCCATCGTCGTAGCTACAGAAAGTGGGATTCCCTTATAAGCTGGTCCAAACAGCACATCGAAATCAAAGCCGAACTTGTCCTTGATTGCCTCTGCATAATACTCGCCCAGGCGTGCTAACTGGGAACCGGTTCTGTAAAATCCTGTATTTACAAAAAATGGTGTCTTTCTTCCGCTCTTTGTCACGAAATCACCAAACTTCAATACGTTACAATCGATCATAAATTCAATAAACTGCTCTTTATACTGTTCCATGTTGTATAAATCCTCCTGTTTTTCGGGCTGCCGGCAACTGCATCCGTGTATGTATATTCATTGCCTGCCTTTGCGTTCTCTATCAGCCACATAATCGTATATATTTTAGCATAGTTACCGGTTTGTTTCAATCAGTTTTACATGAATCATCAAAGCTGAATTTTCCCAGCTCCAGCACATAGGCACTCAGTGACTCTGGTCATTCTTCTCGCGCGACTGCAGTACAAGTTCATACACTTTCGGATGTCGTTCCTTCAAATGTTCATCCAGCACATGCCTGCGTTCCTTGAAGCGTTCCGCAAGCTCCGGATGATTCTTGGCAATACGGTCATACACCTGTTTTCTGTGTTTCTCAATCTGCATCGCAAGCATATGCTCATCCCTGCCGGATACATTGACAATCTCCTTCAGATGCTCCTCCAAGTGTTCCAGCCACTCGTCCTCGTCAAGCTCCTCCATATGTGCCCACCGGCCATGCAGAAGATCTTCGATATCGCCATTTTCTTTCAACTGTGCAATCTGTTTTTCAATCTGGCGTTCCATCTGCTTTTCCGCATCAGAGCCAAACGCCCACACGAACTCCTGCACCCGGTTATCTGCCCGTTTCCGCGACGCACTGCGCTCCTCATTATCCACGCCATCCTCCAGCGGATACGGACGATTGATTCCCATGTCCTTTAACGCGATGTGAATGGTTCTCCGCACACATCCTTCTTCGATCAGATAGCCAAGTCCAAGCTTTCTAAGCTGTTCATTCACATCCGCAATATGCTCCGTCATATAGAACCGAATGCCCTTTTCCTTCAAGGACTGATGCAGCCGTTTCAGGCAGTCTGCCGCTGTGATATCCAGACTTCCGATTCCTCCTGCATCAAGAATCACCGCTTTTGTATCCGGTTTGATGTGATCCTCAATATCATTTTTCAGTACCTGCACATTTGCAAAGAACAGATTGCTGCTGAACCGGTAGATCACCACGCCGGACAATGCGTGGATCTGGCTGTTCTCCTTCAGATCCCGAAAATGCCGGTGTCCCGGCTGGATTCCCAGGAAACAGGTTGATGGCTTCGCTGTCCGAATGATGACCTCTGCAAAGGAAAGCAGAATACCGATCAAAACGCCATTAATCGTACCAAGCAGAAGCACACCTAAAAATGCACCGACAAAAATCATACATTCCGTCCGGCTGACCTTCCAGAGCCGCGCCATCAGGTCAAACTCGGTTGCCCCAAGCAATGCCGAAATCACAATCGCTGTCAGCACCGGAACCGGCAGATATTGGATAAATCCCGTTCCGCATAACAAAAGTACGATCATGGAAAGTCCTGCCACAAGTGAGGTAAGCTGTGTCTTTCCCTGATACTGCTCGCCCATTGCTGTACGGGATACAGAACCATTGATCGGGCAGCATCCGGTAAAGGCTGCAAGAAAGTTTCCTATGGAGAATGCAAAGATTTCCTGATTATCGTTGATATGGTAGCCATTTTTCTGTGCAAAATTATTTTCTGCCAGCAATGTCTCCGCCATAATTACAACTGCCACCGACAGGCTGATTGTCACAGCCTCCCGGATTGAAACGGCTGAAAAATCCGGTACATGCCACTTCGGAAGTCCTGTCTCCACTTTTGAAAGTGTCTGGATTCCAAGCTCCCGCACATTTCCAAACCATGTATAGCAGGCGCCTGCCGCCATCAGTACAACCGCCATCGGGAATTTCGGAACCAGCTTCTTCGCCACGAGCAGGATCGTAAGCGATGCCACGCCTAAGATGATTGACGGGACATTCACATGCTTTGCTGTCTGTCCGATATGCTTTACCAGTTCAAAAAACTCTCCGGTTCCTGCTGTACCGCCAAGGATCTTCGGCACCTGCATGAGAATGATCGTCGAACAGATACCTGTGATGAAACCTCCCATCACCGGAGCAGATATGTAATTGACCAGCTTTCCCGCCTTCATAAAGGAAAATGCAAGTAACCACACCGCAACGAAGAATGTAAGCACCGGAACGACCGCCATCGCTTCCTCAGAGCCAGCTTCCACATGCAAGGTTAAAAGTGCGGAACCAATCAAAGCCGCCGGAGCCGCATCCACCCCGAATATAAATTGCGGTGATGTTGAAAGCAAAGCGAACGCCAGAATCGGAAACACCGATCCATACAGTCCATACACGGCAGGAAGTCCTGCAATCAGGGCATATCCCATCGAAATCGGGATGGAAACTGCCATGATAATAAGTCCCGCCAAGATATCTTTTCCTATATTCTTTTTATCATAGTGCCGCAATGTATGCGCAAATGATAGCTTCATATGTTTCATCTCCTGTTTTTCACCAGATACCGGCATGTGCATACACAGCCGTCGCAATCTATATTCTAACATAAAAGAAAAAAAGTGGATATATTTTCCACTTTTTCATATGATTTCTTATACTTATTTCGTAAATTGTCTATAATTTAGTCTCCGCATATCTTAAAAATGAATTCCCGGATTCTCCATCTTTCCAAATTCGAGCAGAGAAAGCTTCGAAAGGTGAAACGCCTTTGCGAGAATGGACTTCGGAAACATCTGCAATTCGATATTGTATTTCGTTGCGGCATCGTTATAAAACTGTCTTGCCTTACTCACACGGTCTTCGGTCTCAGCAAGCTCTGTCTGCAGTTGCAGAAAGTTTGTATTCGCCTTTAATTCCGGGTATTGTTCTGCCACTGCAAACACTTTCCGCGATGCCCGGTTTAACGCTTCGTTTGCCTCAAAGCGCTCATTTCTTGTATCTGCAAGTGTCATCCGGTTCCGGAGTTCTACCACCGCCATAAGTGTTTCTTTCTCATGCTTTGCATACCCTTTTACAATCTCCACAAGATTCGGAATCAGATCCGCCCGTCTGGCAAGCTGAATATCAATCTGTGACGCCTGATTCTCCGCCCGCGTTTTCAGTACCATGAATTTATTACACGTGCAGATTGTCAAAATAGCAAGAATTAATATCAAAGCCATAATTACAACTTTTACAATCATTACTCCATCCATTTTGTTTCTTCCTTTCTTTCCTCTATTTTTACTGTTTCATCCGCGCCATGATTTCTTTTTGTATCTGCGTATTTTCCTCCAGCAAAACTGCATAGATCAGATAATCGTCCCACAGAGCCAGCGCATCTTTCTCCGCTTCATTCAGATAGGAATAATCGTGAATAAAATTCTTCATGCCCCAGATATATTCCGCATATTCATTTCCCCGCTCGGTCCGCACATAGTCTGCACGCTCTAACATCTGGCTGCTCCGCATTTTCAGATATAAAAACGGTACCAGCAACAGTAAAAAGAAAAATGCAAACACAGTAAAACAAAGTGCCATCGTCGAAAGCAAATGGGGTGTGCGAATTATTAGCTCAATCTCATTTGTCTTTCCGCTTATCGTATTCATGCAGGCAAGCATCCAGTTCAATTTTCTGCCAAACCAGAATATCTGGTCCGACAACGGGAATGCAATATTACCATATGTTTTCTGCATCACCGGCTCCATTATGCCGGATGCAATCAGGAAAATACAGGCAATTAAAAGTATCACCCACGAAAAAACAATCTTCTTCGCATGGCGGTCAATCGCGGATGGAAGGATTCCGCTTCGTTTCTTCAGAAAACCATCCGCTCCCGCTTCTGCCACGACCTGCTCTTTCCATTCTGACAGATGCTTCTTTGCCGTTCCTTCCAGAAGCTTGTCGATCAGAAAGTGATCACTCTCCCGCAGTTTCTCATTTGCCCCCGGCTTTGGATTTCCCTGTATGTACCCATCTTCCGTTTCCCGAATCAATCCAAGATACTCATACCAGAGAATATACGCACTGAGATCCTTTTCTTCCTCGATCCGCAAATCTTCAAGTAAACTGATTTCCCCCGGTGTCAACCCGGTAAGTTTATCCCGGTAATAATCAAGATCCTGCATTGTCACAAAGGTACAATTTGAAAGCAGTTCTTTCTTCACACCAAGCAGCTTTGCCCTGCGAATATAAAAAGGGATACAGCCAAGCACCAGTGCAATCAGAAATGTGATTATTAAAAATCCCAGTGCATTCGAAAGCATCATCTGTGTCTCGGACACAGTGAAAATTTCCCATCCATAACGTAGCAGGAGCACCCCCATGATGATCGGAAAAATCAGCCATGTACGATGCTCCTGCTTTACTATATCATTCAGATGTTCTGTTCGAAACCGCTTCTGACTCATCGAATTCTCCAATTCCGGTTATCAATAAAACCATACATCGTTTTACATAAACTATGTGATCTTATCTATAAGGTATCAGTTTCCTCGTCTCGAATCTATCTGTACTGTGTAATTCTCATGTTAAGTTTTCGTTAAACCCTACCGGTTATGCCGCACACACGCGACAATACTCCATATAATAATTCCAAATAAAACTGCCATGAATATAAAGGTTGCTGCAAGCATGCCATCCATCTTCTGCATATAAGCGGTAATCGTACAATACAGTGTAAATACGCCAAAGATAAACTCCATCCACACCATCATCCAGACAACGTCTCTATACACACGCACCGCATGTTCCGGTTTTACTTTCACAGGCATGCTCCACAGATTGGGTGGCATAAAATGTAAAACCAGACTGCTGATGCCACAGCAGACAAGCATGATGATTGGCAAAAACAAGAAGGAATACGGAGATCCATATCCATCTGCATTTCCAGCCGCGTCAAAATGTGTTGCCACTTCCTTCGGCAGCTTTGCAGACCATATAATCCCGATCACAATCGATGCCCACATCAGAACATAGGATACTATCTCCACGATTATATGTTTCTTCGTAATATAACTTTTCATATCTCATCACCCTCCATATTGGGGACGTTGTTTTTGTCCCGAGGAGTGTCCCCTGTCTCATATCATTTGATATCCAGTTCCGGTGGAACATCAATCTCCTCAGAGACATATTTTCCATCTTTCTTCCGTTGTCTCACGCACTCGGATAGGAGATATTCAATCTGTCCGTTGACGGATCGAAAGTCATCTTCTGCCCATGCGGCAATATCGGCATACAGTTTTTCCGATAAGCGGAGCGGAATCTGTTTTTTCGCTGCCATTTAGTATAAGCTTCCTGAGTTCACGATCGGCTGCGCATCATGGTTGCCGCACAAAACTACCAGGAGATTTGAAACCATAGCTGCCTTTCGCTCCTCATCCAAGTCAACGACCTGTTTTTTATTTAATTCTTCTAACGCCATTTCTACCATTCCAACCGCTCCATCTACGATCATCTTTCTGGCATCTATAATAGCAGATGCCTGCTGCCGCTGCAACATCACAGATGCAATTTCCGGTGCATATGCAAGATATGTAATTCTTGCTTCCACAATTTCAAGTCCTGCCTCATTGACCTTGCTCTGGATCTCGTCACGGATTCTGGATGCTACAACCTCGGCAGAGCCACGCAGACTTCCTTCATCGGCTACACCGTCACCGGTTGTGTCGACATTCGGTGCGACATCATATGGATAGACACGCACGATATTACGAAGAGCACTGTCACACTGTAAGGACAGATATTCCTTATAGTTATCGACATTGAAAACCGCCTTTGCTGTATCCATTACACGCCAGATAACAGCAATTCCGATTTCAACCGGGTTACCAAGGCAATCGTTGATCTTCTGTCTTCCATTACTCAGTGTCATTGCTTTTAACGAAATCTTCTTTCCGGATGCAGAACCATCGACCGATACAGATGTGCCATCCGCAGAGATAGAAAATGCACTCTTTGCTGCTGTCTGCTGGATATCACCGCTCTGTGCAAGCTTCGTTGTTGCTGCCGGATTGATGGCTGTACAGAATGGATTCACAAAGTAAAAACCTGCCTCGCGGATCGTACCGACATACTTACCGAACAATGTCAGAACCAACGCTTCCTGTGGCTTCAGTACGCGAAGTCCGATCAGTGGGAACCATCCAAGTGATAACACGACGATAGAGACAATCATGAGTACCAGATAGCCTGCTTCTGCGGAATCCTCATACTTCACCGCTCCGAACACGGTACCCGCAATCGCAATCAGATAAACGAATACAACCGTCAGCAACACTGCCATACCTTTTCGCTTCGTTGTATAAATTTTTTCTTCCATAATCAATTCCTCCCTTTGAATCAATCCATGTTTTATTTTGATATCAAAATAATATCACTTTGATTTTTTGTTGTCAAGAAAAAACCGGTACATCTCTGCACCGGTCTTGGGGACGTTGTTTTCGTCCTGAAGAGTGTCCCCTGTCTCATCTGTTATATATAGATTCTCTCTACATCGGGCATCGGCTCCGCTGTGGCATATCCCCGCCCTTTACATAACGGGCGTTAAATTCCATATTAATCTCGCGCAGCTCCTTCTTCCCATCGATGTAATCCTGATACATCTCCGCTAAGCCACTCATACAGCCATCACAGGCTGCCTCAATATTTCCAAGCGATTCTGCTACAATCTGCGTGCGCTCTTCCTTTGTTGTATCCTTAATCAAATAACCTGACATCTTGTATCCTTCCTTTCGTTTTCCTCAATATTCCACTTCCAGAAGTGTAAGTCCATGTGGCGGTGCCGTCGGTCCTGCCATCTGCCGGTCACAAGCAGCAAGTATCGCCTCCATATCTTCTGCCTTTTTGCGTCCATAACCAACCTCTAACAGCGTCCCCGTCAATATCCGAACCATATTCTGTAAGAAACCATTTCCATGAAATGTCATCCGCAGATACCCATTCTCTTCTGCAATCACAATATCATAGATTGTCCGCACCGTGGATTTCTTCATCTTATTATTCCCACAGAAGCTCTTAAAATCATGCGTACCAATCAGATAGCCTGCTGCCTTTTGCATCGCTTCTATATCAGGCATCCGGTCAGATGCCCCGTTCGTAACCCTTTCCGGCAACACCCATGTATACATCCGGTCAAATACCGGCTTTTCGTCTCCGATATAGCAGGTATACTGATATACCTTTCCTTTCGCATTGAGTCTTGCATGAAACCTCTCAGGTGCCACCACAACATCCCTGACACAGATATCATCCGGCAAATAATGATTCGCATATGCCTTGATCTCGTCCGGCGTAAGCGCAGTATCCAAGAACCCACTTGCAACCATGCCCCTTGCATGCACGCCCGCATCGGTTCTTCCTGCTCCATGAATCTTCACATTCTGATCTGTCATCCTTGCGAAGACCGCTTCCAGCTTTCCTTCGATCGTATCCACTTCTTTTTTACTTTCCCAGCCATGATAACGCGTGCCATCATAGCTGATCGTCATTCTATAATTCATCGGTTCCTATCTCATCCTTTGTCGGCATTACCTTCAACGCACCTTTTCTCGTTGTGATGATCGAAGCTGCTATAGACGCAAATTTCTGCATCCGCCTCAGATCATCTTCTGTAAGATTGTCAATCCCATGTTCTAATACATAATTAAGCATACATCCCATGAAGGTATCTCCCGCCCCTGTTGTTTCAATCGTATCCGGACGCAGCACTGCATCACAGGCAGCCTGCATATTCCCATAAATCGCAACACTTCCATGTTTCCCGCAAGTCACACACATCAGTTTCGGCTGATACATCTTCAGAAATACGGAAATTGCCTCTTCCACTGTATCTTTTCCTGTGATAAATGTAATCTCATCATCGGAGATTTTCAAGATATCACAAACCGAACATCCATATCGAATCATTTCCTTTGCTGTTTCTTCCGTCTTCCACAAAAGCGGTCTGTAATTGGGATCAAAGGAAATTAACAAGTCATGCTCCTTCGCGTATTCCACCGCTTTTTTTGTTGCAGCCCGCACTCCTTCATGTGTCATCGACAAGGTTCCAAAATGAAAGATCTCCGCGTCAGCGATCTGACTGTAATCAATTTCTGATGCCGATAACATCATATCAGCCCCCGGCTCGCGATAGAAAGAAAAACTACGGTCTCCATCTGCTGCCGTATGCACAAATGCGAGCGTCGTTGGAACGGCTGCATCCTGTATCAGATTTGTCACATCAATTCCCGCTTCATATACCGTATCTTTTAAAAAGTCACCAAACGCATCTTTTCCAACCTTACCGATAAATGCCGTTTTCTTTCCCAGATTTTGCAGCATCGCCAGTACATTACATGGCGCGCCACCCGGATTTGCTTCCAGAATTGGATTTCCATTTGTACTGAATCCATTTTCTGTGAAATCAATCAATAATTCTCCCAATGCAATAACATCTAATTTTTTCATGCCACTCCTCCATCTTTTTTCGCTTTTACGGCGCATGCAATCGACAAATCTACGCGGTTATATGGAATCAGAGTTGCCTGAAATGCATGATATAAATCTGACTTCCCCGGCCATACCGTAGATAACAGCTGATTGTTCTCATCAAGCTGGTGGAACCACGAACCACATGTATGATCGAGTACCTTCTCATCCAGATACTTCATAAACTCCGCATACCAGTCCGCATATTTTTGTTTTCCCGTAATACGATACAGCACTGCAGAAGAATTAATTGCCTCTGCCAGTGTCCAATGCATCCGGTCATATACCACCGGCTTTCCTTCCCAGTCAGTCGTATAAACAATTCCCGGTGCGCCATCTACATTCCATGCATCGCTGACTGCTCTTATAAATAACTGTTCCGCAGCTTCAATAAACGGAGCTTTTTTCTCCTCATCCTGATACGTTGACACTGCCCACTGTGCTATCAGTCTTGCCCACTCTATTCCATGTCCTGGTGTTGCTCCATATGGTTTGAACTGATCTGCCGGATGATCCTTATTACATTCAAGATCTGCAATCCAGTCACTTGTAAAATGCTCCGGAATCCTCCAGTTATTTTCACCCGCCCAGCCAATTACATGCTGGATAATCCGCCCTGCACGGATTCGGTAGATCTGATTTCCTGTCACATCTGCTGCCGCAAGAAATGCTTCCACAGTATGCATATTTGCATTGATTCCTCTATAAGAATCCAGCTTTGTAAATTCTGTGTTCCATGTATCACAGGAAAGTCCTTTCTCTTCATTCCAAAATCGAAGATCATAGACATCTAAAGCATCCCGGAGCAGTTTTTCTGCTCCAGGTACATCTGCCAGAATTGCAGACGATGCTGCCAATATCACAAATGCATGCGCATAGCATTGTTTATTTGGAAGCCTTTTCCCATCTCTGGTAATCCCACTATACCATCCTCCAAACTCTTTGTCACGCAATTCACCTGTAAGACCTTTCATAGCCGCCTGTACCAATTTCTGACCATCCGGGTACCCAAGCATGTATCCAATGCTATACACATGTGCCATACGACAAGTAATCCATGTCTCCCGTGGGCGGTCTACCCAAGGTGTACCGTCATCTCCAAGGTAATACGCACTTCCCTCTGGCGATGCAAACCGCTTTCCAAATTCCAGCAGGCTCTGTGTCATCCCTGCCATAAACCTTTTATTTTCTTGTGTATCAATTCTGTATTTTGCATCCATTCCCATGCCCTCCACTTTACATTTTCTTCATCATTATTGCTCATATTTCAGAGAATAATCACTCTTATACATGTTGCTCAGACTTATTTTACTGTTATACTGCTCTCCAATACAAAACTCTTTTGACCATGTCATATAATAAGCCCATGGAACATGTGACTGTTCCACAAGTGCAATGTCCGGAATATATCCCACTTCCGCAAGAGCCGCAACCTTATTTGAAGACGTTTGTTTAACCAGATTCTTATATTCCTTATAATAATCTGTCTTCTCATAATTTTCCAGATAAATATCAACAGACACCACATCTACGTATTCATCCCCCGGATAGGCTTCTTTTATCGGACAATTCCATACCCATAGCAGATTGTCCAGATGCAGCACATTTGTATAATATTCATACATCAAGCAGTATAGTTTGGAAGCAGCAACGGGGCCCTTTGCCCCCCACCAGAACCAATCGCCATATGCCTCATGAAATGGACGCCACAGCACCGGCACATCTGCCTCTTGGAATTTCCGCAATTCTTTTGCAATCACGTCCATATCCCGGTAGAAAGCTTCTCGCTCCGGCGTGTTATTCTTTAAGATCTTCTCTGCGTCAAAATCCGTATTTTTTGCATAAAAGCTTTTGTCCCGTCCTCCCAGAGGAGAAAACCAATGAAACGAAAGTGTCACAATTCCTTTTTTCTTCTTTGCCCATTCCAGTGCCGTCTCAACAGTTCCACGATTTTCATAAACCTCTGTCAGACATTCTTTATCTGCATCCTCATAATTAATATTCGGCGAATAGGATAAAAGTTCAAAGCCCCGAAGCAAAGGTTCCTTTCCCGTAACTTCGCGGATATAATCAATTTCTTCCATCGGATTTGTCTGCGTGTGCTGTCCGGTTATTATTTTCCTGCCTGCGGTTTCTTCCAGAAAATTCAACAGTTTCTTTGCCGCCTGTGTTGCATTTTTGTTTGCTGTCTTCTGCATAATAAACTCCTTTCCTAATTGCATGAAAGTCTTCGAATCATTTCAATACACATTCTTCCGTTTTACTTTAAGCCAAATGTTAATGGTATAATATGAATTGAATATCTAAAAATTGTATAAATCTATTATTTCTGCTTGACAGAGAATTATTGATTGCTAAAATGATTTTGGGAGGTGTTTGATGCATGAAGCTTTTCGAATATATTGACAGCATGAACCAGCCATATGATATTTTCTGTACAGACAACGTACATTCTCCTCTTCNNACTTCCAGAAAATATTAAATAGTGTTTTAAAAATTGTATAAATCTATTATAATAAATAATATTGACACACTTGATAATCAGATTAAAACACATTTATGAGGTGATATAATGGGATTTTTTGAATATATTGATATTATGAAACAGCCCTATGATATATTTTGTACAAAATGTACAGACACTCCCATGCACTGGCATTATTACAGTGAAATATTGTATATTTACAGTGGTTCTATCCTGATTGAATGTAATAACAAAAGTATGATTCTAAAAAAGGGAGATTTATGCTATTTTTACCCGTTACAGCTTCACAGTGTAAAGCCAGACCCTTCCTGTGATGAGGCGGTTAACTATGCCGTCATCAAATTCAACATTCAGACTCTTTCCATACCAAAAGCTTATCTGCAGACAATGTATGATTCGTTTGTTCACAGAAATTCTGACGAAGACTTCTGCCTGCTTGTTCATCAGAATGAAAAAATACCATCGATTGTAAAAAATATCCTGGACGAATATGAGTGCAAAGAATTGATGCATATGCTGGCTGTCCAGTCAGGGATTTACACACTTTTAATAGAAATTGCAAGAAATATAGAAAAAAAACAGAATAGCCACCCAGAAAAACCAGAACAGAACCTGTCCTTTTATCACATCCTGGAATATATCGATGCACACTCTGCAGAACCGCTCGAGGTCCAGGTACTTGCAGACATGTGTCATCTGAGTTATTCCCATTTTGCAAAGCTCTTCCGCGAAAACTACGGTCGTTCCTGTAAGGAATACATACAATATATCCGCATGAACAAAGCACAGGATTTACTCTTAAATTCTGATTTTGATATCAATTATATTGCTCAGGAAACCGGTTTTATGATTGCAGCCATTTCATACGGCAATATAAGAAATGGCGTGGCATCACGCCGAAACAGGAGCGAAAAAATAAATATTAAAAAATCCGGAAGCTTTGATACTTCCGGATTTTCAATATTTAACTACCTGTTCTTTTTGTAAATCATCACACCTGCAGCACTCACAGACGCAAGCCCCAGCAATAACCATACAAACGGATTACTTTCATCCCCTGTTTTCGGGCCTTTCGGAGTTGTCTGGTCAGCAGGCTTGCTCTGGTCTGGCACGTTGACAGCAGTTTCCGTTGTTGTCACGTCAGCAGGCTTTGCCACTGCTTTCACCTCAAATTTTGTACTACATTCTCCATCGACATACACTACTGTCAGATTATGGGAACCTGCGGAAAGTGTCTGAAGATACTCTGGTTTCAATGTAATAATGGTTGAACCGGACTTTGCACTATAATTCTTTGCATCAATCAACGCTCCATCCACTTTCACGCCTGTGAACTTGCTAAACGCTCCATTTGCACGCACCGTCAGTGTTCCGTCTGTGTTCTGTGTCCAGGAACCATTTGCACCTTCAATAATTTCATACTGTGCAGAAGTTTCTGATGGTGTCATCGTTAAGTCGGTGTGAACCCACATGGATGCGGTTGTACCATCGGAGAAATCGGGCATATCGTCTTCGGAGCGCTTATAATTTACAAATTCTCCGTTAATTTTCAGCTTAGTATTAGGTCCGAATACATAACGGACATTTCCGACATCGCCCTCAGCCGACACGAACACACCGTAATGATAGGTCTTTCCGGCATCAAGCGAGGTAATCTTATTTTTATAAATTTCACCGCCCCACTCCGGCTCCGTAGAAATCAGACCAGTATTGCTGTCAAGTTCCCACCACTCGCAACGGAACATATAGTGAGCACCATCCGGTGTTTTTCCGGTGAACACAGGCTTGTCTCCGTCCTTAAAGCTTACGGTGACACCGTTGATTTCCACCACATCAATGACGGACACAGTCCGAATTGTAATCGTTTTCACAGATGGAATATACATGGAACCGCCAGTGAAAGGTGCTGATACTTTTTCTCCGTTTACGGTAACAACGGTCTCACTGCTGAAGGAATATCCGTCTTTCGGCTTCAGCATAAGAGAATACACATACTTTTTCCCGCTTTCAAACTTAGAAATTGTCGGCAGAGAACCATGTGAGCCGTTATCGGAGTACCATGCGGCAACAGGTTCATTGTTTTCAAACTGCTGCCAGCATTCATAGGCGATCTCATATTTATCTGTATCGACATCTGAAACCCATGCTGCTGCCTTCGGGGCGTCGCCTGGCTGATAGTCGAACTTCGCATTTTCAACAGTAGCAGAGGTGATAGTCTGCGCTTCACTCGAAGCCGGACTGCAAATCTCCCTCCAATAAGTAAATTGGATCCTAAACTCCATATCCACCAGCTCGAGATTTGTCGATTCTTTTACAGCTCCGAATGAGGAGACTTCCGTATCCTCGGTGAATTTGTAACTACTGTTTTCAGGCTGGAATACGATATAGTAGAGATAAATTTTGTCAGCTTCCACTGTTGTGATTTGTTTATCAGAGTCTAGCTGGGACATTGCAATTGAATTGGAGTGCCATTCACGGCCTGTTGAAGTAATGACATTACCTTGTCCGCGCACATACTCCTTAAAATATTCGTCATAAATCGTATAATGTGCATCACTGCCTGTTATACTTGCCCAAGTTTTAAATGTATCCCCCGTATTGTAATGTGGCTCCTCATAAACAAAATCTACCCTGTCAATGGCGGTGGGCTCATCAGCAAATACCGATATTGGCATCAGCAACAGCAGCATGCCAAGCGTGAGCAGCGCTGTCAGTAACTTGTTTTTTATTGGTTTTATTTTCATAGAAAACCCTCCTCGCTATTTAATGTGATACGATTATAACAATTTTCCGGATATTTATGCTGAATGTTTCCATACAGGCAATGCCTATCCGGAAATATTCGTATTGTAATTTCCGGCATCTGTTAGTATACTTAATATAATTGATTATTCATATTTAAAAAGGAGAACGCTATGACCTTTCAAGAGAAACTTGCCGAATATATCGAGCAGCTGAACTGCACAGCGAAAATGCTTTCCGAACGCTCTGGTCTTTCCACCGCTACCATCAGCCGGTATCGTTCCGGTGACCGTATCCCGGAAGCAGATTCCGATAACCTTGCAAATCTGGTAGATGGTATTGTCCGGATTGCTGAAGATAACGGCATGTCCGGGTTCACAGTACAGACTGTCACAGACTCCTTTCTGCCATACGTCAAAAGCAAAAATTCCGATACGGAAAATTTTCAAAAAAACCTGAACACCCTGCTGTCCACTCTGCCCGTGAACATTTCTGAGCTTGCCAAGTATTTAAACTACGACGCCTCTTACATCTCGCGCATCCGAAACGGTCAGCGTCAGCCTGCAAACCAGCAGCAATTTGCTGCAAGTGTCTCTCTCTTCATCACCCGTCGGTTTCAGGAGGCAGGCCAGATTGCGTTGATTGCCGACATGATCGGATGCAGCCCGGAGGAGTTACAGAATTCGAACGATTATCAGACACGGCTTTCGGATTGGCTGTCAAATGGTGTTAACCGCTCCAAAGATCAGATTGCAAGCTTTCTTCAAAAGCTGGATGATTTTAATCTCGATGAATATATCTGTGCCATTCATTTTGACGAATTAAAAGTACCATCGGTTCCATTTCAGCTTCCTACGTCCAAAAGCTACTTTGGACTCCGGGAAATGATGGAAAGCGATCTTGCTTTCTTAAAAGCAACCGTGCTCTCCAAATCCACGGAGCCTGTCATAATGTACAGCGACATGCCAATGAGTGAAATGGCAAAGGATCCTGACTTCCCTAAAAAATGGATGTTCGGTATGGCAATGATGCTTAAAAAAGGACTTCATTTAAACCAGATCCATAACATTGACCGTTCCTTTGATGACATGATGCTCGGACTAGAGAGCTGGATTCCGATGTATATGTCCGGTCAGATTTCTCCGTATTACCTGAAGGGCGCACAGGGAACCATCTTTTCCAGTCTGTTAAAGGTGTCCGGCAGCGTTGCGCTGACCGGGGAAGCAATTAACGGTTATCATGCAGAAGGAAAATATTATCTGACCAAGAACAAAAGTGAAGTCGCATACTACAAAAAGCGTGCCGAACGGCTCTTATCAAAAGCATCACCACTCATGGAAATCTATCGTTCCGACCGCGCACAGGCATATAGCTTCTTTCTGGAAGAAGATGCAAAAAAAGAAGGCTCAAGATATAATATATTATCTGCATTATCCTTACATACTATCAGCGAAGACCTGCTTCACCGTATTTTAAACCACAACCATGTTCCACAGGAGGAGCAGAATCAGATTGCACAATATGTTTCCATGCAGAAAACTCTTGCAAATACCATTCTATCGCATAGTTCCATTACCGAGGAGATTCCCGTGCTTTCCCGACAGGAATTCGAACAATCACCAATGGTGCTGCCACTGTCAGGTTTATTCTACGAAAAGGATGTCCTTTACCGTTGGGAAGATTATACGGAGCACCGGAAACTGGCACTTGCTTACCAGAAACAAAATTCCAACTATCATATTGTTGAAAATACAGTTTCTGCCTTTCGCAATGTCCAGATCTACATCCACGAAGGGAAATGGGTACTCGTATCAAAAAACAAAACGCCTGCGATTCATTTTCTGATCCGGCATCCAAAAATGCGGAACGCCTTTGAAAACATGGTAATTCCCATCAGGGACGCTTCTTCTGTCACGAACAGTGTCCCTCTGTCTTAGTAAACAGGGAGCGATATCTTACGATATCGCTCCCTGTGTTTGATTGTTACTGACGTATCCAATCATCCCATGTAGGAATCAGACTATCCTGTAATCTGATTATCGATGGTCATTTTTGTTTTTAATTCCAACTGTTGTTCCGATAATCGCAGCCCCGCTGATAAACAGCATCGCAATCCACAATATAAGGTTGCTTTTATCGCCCGTCTCCGGCACATTGGCTGTGTCTGTTTTAATAACTGGCTTAGTTACAGGATTCTTAACGACCGTGTTTTTCTCTCCCTCACTACCATTGTTGTTCGTGCTCGATGCATCAATCAAAATCTCAAACTCTGTGCTGCACTCTCCATCCTTGTAAACAACAGTCAAAGTGTGTTTACCTATAGCCAGCGTATCAAGATAACTTTTTTTCAGTGTTATGATAGTAGAACCTGAAATAGCTGTGTACTGATCTGCATCAACGAGCGTACTGTCTACCTTCACACCAGTAAACTTGGAAAAATCACCATTTGCAACGAACTTCAACGTGCCATCACTGTCCTGCTTCCAGGTGCCATCCGCCCCCTCTGTGATCTTATAATCAGGCTTCACGGCAGATGCCAATGGTGTCATAGTCAGAGCTGTTACCCCGGAAAATTGCTGTTCATTATCCGAGCTATCCCGTTGAAGGGCTACTTCCTGCCCGTTAATCTTCAGCTTTGTATTGGAACCAAAGAACCAGTCATCTTCACTGCCTGCGTCGGAAATTTTGAACGCAAGTTTATACGTGTAGGTCTTATCCTTATCGAAAATGGTAATGAGATTCCCTTTGTTGTTCTCCTCAGAAGAACTGATGCCCTCTCCCTCGGTCTGCCATGCCTCATAGACTAACGTATAAGGAGCACCATCTGGAATAGTTCCTGTAAATGCCGGCTTATCACCATCGTTAAAACTCAGGGTTGCATTGTCGATTTCAACCGTCTCAATCTCCTTTGGTGCAATCAGTTTTAACGGGCAATTAAAATATACTCTTACATAATAATCATCTCTGATTTCATTAATAACTGTCTTTCCTGTTTCTTCATATGTAGTACTGGTATATGTTATTTTAGAACCCGTATAT
>DHJV01000050.1:20236-20384 GCA_002404515.1 Lachnospiraceae bacterium UBA4711
GTATATCTCGTATATAATAAATATTTAAAATTGCTGGAAATATCAGTCTGAACAAAATTTCCTGTATACGCCACAATTATCTGATTTTCTTCAGGAATAAATCTAAAACTGATAATTGCCTCATCCTGATTTGTTGTTTCAATTAAAT
>DHJV01000050.1:20453-21140 GCA_002404515.1 Lachnospiraceae bacterium UBA4711
GTCACTGCTTAATTTAAACCACTTGGTATCCTCACTATCCAATATCCCATCCGGTACATCAATGACACATTCAGATTTTCTTGTAACTCTTATGTTATCTGTAATCGACTGATCGGTATAGTTGTTGCGTATGGTTGTTTTTACCACCGTATTACCCCCTGGTGTATCTGATACACCTTTCACTTTTGTGAGCGCAAACAAAGTAGCTGTGAGTGTTTTTCCATCTGTGCTTATTACTGTCACTGCATTATCGTATCTGCTTCCATTTACCAAAAAGTCTCCGTCCAAAAAAGGAGACTCGCTTTTTTTCTTGAACACATAGCCATCCTTTGCTTTCAGCGTAATTATAAACGTATATTCCTTATTTTTCTCCGGTTTAAGATTTTCACTTGTCGGCGTAATATTTCCTGCATCTGCTGAAAACCACTTCTGACTGTCAATCGTGTAATTACTGCTTTCGTCAACTGTCGCAAACGTTACATCCTTATGAGACCATAATTCGTTTGATACATCTTTAATATTAACTTCCGTGATTTCCGTATCTCCTTCTGCTGCAAATACCTGTGTTGGCATCAGACATAGCACCATGGATAAAATGAACAAAATTGACAATAATTTTGTTTTTACGGATCGTTTTTTCATATTTCCTCTCTCCTTTCTGTCGGGGTAGTGTCAAAAGACACTCCA
>DHJV01000031.1 GCA_002404515.1 Lachnospiraceae bacterium UBA4711
GTGCCGCTGTCGGTCATGCTGGGCGAGTACGGCTGCGACGATATGGAATATCTCGTGAAGACAAGCGACGTTCCCAACACCGTGACGGTAAACGCGTACGGAACCACGTATCACGTGCCCATCGGCATTTTCGATAACCGCGTGGACAAGACGTCCTTCCTGCGCGAAGCCCCCGAAAAGTGGGACGCCGCGCTTGTCGAAGACGTCACCAAGTCCATCCGCGAAGCAACCGATACTATGTGGAGCCATTATCAGAAGTAATACGAAGGCCGCCGGAAAGCAAAGCTTTCCGGCGGCCTTTTTGCGTTCATTGAAAAAAGATATTACTATTTCTCTTTTGTATCAATTGTGCACAGAATTACTGTCATGCAGATTATAAACGTGCTATACTGAATCTCGCGGGCAATCAGATCATTCCCAAGGAATGGGTAGAAGTCCAGCATTCCACCAACAAATATGCCGAGCAGAACCAGAAATCCTCCGCCCAATACCCTTTTAGTTTTTTTACTCATTAGTACTTAAAGCATAATACAAGAGATTTTCAGTAATTGCGATCACCAGTATTTGATATTCGTGGAACCCTGCGTAATTGTGCCTCTGCTGGATGCAATCGCATCAATATCAAGGTTTGCTGTGAAACTAATTGCACACGAACCACTCGAGACCGATACAGAGGGTGCGCCAACGCCTAAAAGCGTATGTCCATAGAGGCCAGCCACAAAGATGTGATCAATATTTTGACTTACACCCGTTGGAACCTTGATTGAGACGCTAACCTTACCAATTTTTGCATAGCAATCTTCCATGATCCCACTAGTGCCTGTGTACGCTCCCCACGCAGGAAACTGCATATTTATGGTGTTGAAGTCGATATTTGGTTCGTTTGTGCCAAGGGAACTATAAACATAACATCCATCCCCCGCAGCTGTGCCTTTAACATAGTAGTCAATCAACATAGAGCTTGATGTCTGTTCGACACCAATCTCGGTACCATCTGCGTTATAAGCAATCCAGCGAAGTGCGGAAGAGTCTGTAAGTCTAATAGACGGGCAACGATTCCATGTCCAAGAGTAGGTGAATTGCGCAGCATGGTCTGTTATCCATTGGCAAGAAAGGCTGCCAGTGCAAGTTGAGCCTAGATTTCGCATTTCCTCCACCGATAATTCAGCGCCGCTTGCAAATGCACGCAAAAGGGCAATTTCTTCATCCGTATATCCGTAGGCCAATAACTCATCATCGGACATTGTAGCCTTTTCCGCAATATCGCGTTCATATGTCTGGGTGATTTCGTCGACTTCTTCCTCTGTATAACCCAGTTCTTCCAATTCCTGAGGCGTGGATTGGTTGAGCATATCGATGTAATCATACTCATAAAAAGTTACCGCGTTCTCTGTCGATTCCTCTTCATCGGCAAATGCATAACCAGTGAGAGAAATCACAATTGCGAGAACCAGTAAGAATACAAACAGTCTTTTTTTCATAGTCTCCTCCTTTTTGTCGTTGAAAAGTGTTTTGTTGAATGTATATCTTTATAAAATGGCCACTTTAGTAAAGAACGCAAGAATTCAATACGTCACGAAACCCGCGATTGAAACAATGTCATCTGAGTTATTCCGGACAGCAAGGTAATAATAGCCTCGTTTAAGCACGGTAATCGTCACATCTATATCACCATCGGTTGCTGATTGCGAGTAAAAAACGCCAGTAGAAGAATCGAGAATACCAATTTTCAAGTTGGCTGATTTAGGCGTAAAAACGCCACTGATGGAAACCTCTTCTCCTTTTTCAAGAGAGAATGTGTTATTCGATCGTGTAAACGTCCCGCCTTCTGCATCAAGCGAAAACTTCCCTGTCGCGTATGGCGAAACGAACGTGGCACTGACGGAAACTGCGCTAAGTAACAGAATCGCTGTTGCCAAAAAGCAAGATAAAATACGTCTTTTCTTCATAAACAATCTCCTAGTGTCTTACCAAATCACATCAAAGCCACCGTTTTCAGGCATTGATTCCTGCTCTATATATGTTACAGGTGTCGTGTTCGTTGTTATCTGATACCTGACGATCCCGTAAACCACTACGGAAATAAGCAAAGCGGCCAAGACCAATGCGGCAATACGCCAGCCATTGATGGATTTTCTGGGGTTGCCGGATTGTGCAGGTTCTTCCGCCTTCGCGGCTTCCTCGTCTCTTGTCTGCGGCCTTGCAAAGTCTACGCCGTTGACTAACCAGTCGAGTGATACGTGATAGAGCTTTGCAAGAGCGCTTAAGTTCTCCGCAGCCGGAATGACGGTTCCAGTCTCCCATTTGTAAATGGTCTGCCGGCTCAGCCCCAGTTTCTCAGCGAGCTCTGTCTGAGAAAGTCCAGCGGCCTTCCGGCATTCAATTAGCCTTTCAATCATTGTGTGCATCAGGAATTCCTTTCTGTGTCTATCATACGAATTTTGATGGAAAATGCAACCAACTTTGGTGTGCATCGGTGTCAATTATAGTTTACAACGAAGGTAACAAGCGATTGCCTTCGCGCAATTTCGTGTTACATCGTGCGCAATTGAGGAAAAACCGTCGGAAAGCTGTGC
>DHJV01000088.1 GCA_002404515.1 Lachnospiraceae bacterium UBA4711
TGCGCATCGCAATTGTTGTTACGAATTTCTTGCATCTGTGTTTCATGATTCATGTTCATAAAGTTTCCTCCATTTCCGAGCACATCGCTCTATGTGCAGGAGGAAATAAAATCTCCCAATCTCAAAGTCCATTTCCTCTCTGCTTATGTTGTAGTGTGAATTCAAAGCATCGAAGTTCTTGGATTCTAAGATAGAAGATATGGTTTACACCATGTAATAGAATTGAAATTTAATGCTTTGGTTTATCCTAACATACACATATGGATATGGCAAGCAAATTTTACGATTTCAGCCTATGTACGCGCCTCTGATAATGCACGAATCCGCACGCATAAACACTGATTATAACCAAATACATGCCAAGCAGCCAGATATTCAGTGTTGCTTTCCCACTGGCAGCTTTGACAATATGCATAACCGGACATACGAGCGCAATGCCCCAGAAGAAAATGGAGAATAAAACCGAACCCCTTTGATGTTGATACATCCAATGCCAAAACGGCTCTCCCTGAAATGCTACATCTCTTGTATAAGCAGACATATCTTCCATCAGTTCCGAGATGCACGCAAATTGTACATTCTTCTCCTCTTCCTCATGAACATAATTCAGATATGTCTCAATCTGTGCACTTTCCAGCTTCGGATGCTCTTCCTGCAGCAGCATCTGGCAAAGCTGAAGGGAACCATTCAAATTCTCAATCTCTTCCTGCAACGCCACCTGCTGGCGAAACAGCACCTCTTTCAGATCTGCCTGTCCATGCAGCAACAGGTACACCGTTTCAATCGGAATTCCCATTTTCCGGTACAGCAATATCGTTTTTACCTGCAGCACATTCTCTTCTGTATAATCGCGATACTGGCTGTCCTGCTCCCGCTTCGGTGTGAGCAGTCCCTTTCTCTCATAGAAACGGATGTTGCTGATATTCAGCCCTGTGCGTTTTGCAATCTCTCCAATTCTCATGCTTTTCGTTCCTTTCATGTTGGTCTATATGCGATTTATACAGCCTGCACCAAGTGAAGAGTCAAGGAGAATTTATCATTTTAAATATATTTTCCCGTAATACTGTCTTTATTTGCAGCAACCTGTTCGGGTGTGCCAACCGCAACGACACGACCACCGGCAGCGCCACCGCCCGGTCCCATGTCTATCACGTAATCGGCGTTCCGGATCACATCTAAATCATGTTCGATCACAAGCACGGTTGCACCCTGATCGACCAGTGCCTGAAATACGCCAAGCAAGGTCTGCACATCCAGCGGATGCAGCCCAATCGTCGGCTCATCGAATACAAAGACCGAATCCACCTGTCCTTTTCCCATCTCGCTGGCAAGCTTCAACCGCTGTGCTTCTCCACCGGACAGGCTCGGTGTCTCCTCGCCCAGTGTCAGATATCCAAGTCCCAGATTCTTCAATACCTGCAGGCGCTGGAACACAACCTTCCAATCCGCCGCTGCTTCCAACGCAGTATTCACATCCATATCCATCAACTGTGGCAGGGAATACTTCTCTCCCTGTTTCGTCTCATAGCCGATCTGCCATGCTTCCTTCCCGTACCGCGATCCGTTACACTCTGGACATGGTACATCCACATCCGGCAGGAATTGCACATCGAGACTGATCTGCCCTGTTCCATCACACACCGGGCATCGCAGCTTTCCGGTATTATAGGAGAAATCCCCTGCCTTATAGCCTGCGTTCTTCGCATCCGGCGTCTTTGCATATATCTTCCGCAGTTCATCGTGTACATTCGCATACGTTGCGACTGTCGACCGCACATTGATTCCGATCGGCGATGCGTCGATCAACTTCACATGCGCGATTCCCTCTGCCGAAATCTGCTTTACATGCGCCGGTAACGTGGCTCCCTGCAGAGATGCTTCCAAGCCCGGAATCAAGCTTTCCAGAACCATCGTTGTCTTTCCGGAGCCAGACACTCCGGTTACTACGGTCAGACGCCCTTTCGGGATATCCACTTCCAACGGTCTGACCGTGTGAATCGCATCCGTCGACAGATGCAGTGTTCCAAAGTCAAACATTTCCTCCGCGCGCGCCTGCTTACGCACACGCATATCCACTTTCTGCGCCAGAAATGGTCCGATCATCGAATCCGGATTTGCGATAATCTGCGGAATATCGCCCTGTGCGATCACGTAGCCACCACCGGCACCTGCCTCCGGTCCCATCTCAATGATCCAATCCGATTCCGATAAGATCTGTGTATCGTGATCGACCAGAAGCACCGAATTTCCGTCCGCAACGAGATCATGCATAACGGCATTCAAGCCCTGAATATTCGATGGATGCAGTCCGATCGACGGCTCGTCCAATACATATAATACACCGGTCGTACGATTCCGCACGGCGCGTGCAAGCTGCATCCGCTGCCGTTCCCCCGTCGAAAGTGTAGACGCCACCCGGTCTAAGGAAAGATAGGAAAGTCCCAAGTCCATCAACCGTCTGGCTACGGTCTGGAACGACTCACAGATTGCCTCTGCCATCGGCCGCATCTCCTCCGGCAGAGAATCCGGCACACCAGCTACCCAGTCGACCAATTCCCCCAGTGTCATCTTGCAGGCTTCATCCAGTCCGATGCCTCGCAGCCGTGGTGCCCGCGCCGCTTCCGAAAGCCGGCTGCCGCCACATGCCGGGCATACCTCTTCCTTCAGGAATTTTTCAACACGCTTCATGCCCTTTTCATCCTTCACCTTCGACAAGGCATTTTCTACCGTGTAAATGGCATTGTAATATGTAAAATCAAGTTCACCCGCCTGATTCGATTTTTTCGCCTTATACAAAATATGCTTTTTCTCCGCCGGTCCATGATAGACAATGTCTTTTTCCTGCTCTGTCAAATCGCGGAATGGAACGTCTGTGCGCACGCCCATCTCCCGGCAGACATCTGTCATCAAAGACCACATGAGGCTATTCCAAGGTGCAACAGCGCCATCGTCAATGCTGATAGAATCATCCGGCACAAGCGAATCAATATCCACCGTCCGGACACTGCCGGTTCCGCCACAGTTCGGACACGCGCCCTGCGAATTAAATGCCAGTTCCTCCGCACTCGGTGCCTGCACCTTCGCCCCACACTCCGGACATAAAATCTCCTGTTCTGCTGCCACCTTTAATGTTGGTGGCACATAATGTCCGTTCGGGCAGCGATGGGATGCCAGCCGAGAATACATCAGCCGTAAGCTATTCAAAAGCTCCGTTCCGGTTCCAAATGTACTGCGAATCCCCGGAATGCCCGGTCGCTGGTGCAGTGCCAGTGCTGCCGGTACATATAGCACCTCATCCACCTTCGCCTTCGCTGCTCCGGTCATCCGCCGCCTTGTATAGGTCGACAACGATTCCAGATATCGTCTGGAACCCTCGGCATACAACACGCCAAGCGCAAGTGATGATTTGCCCGATCCGGACACACCTGCAATCCCAACGATCTGATGCAATGGCACATCCACATTGACATTTTTCAAATTATGTACGTTTGCGCCCCGTACTACAATCTTCTTCGGTTCATTCTCCGTCATGTTCGTTCCTCTTTTCGTCCAACGATCCAATCAATCTGTATTTCTAATTTTTTTATTCCGCCGTGCCGCCCTTCGCGACATACTCCGCAAGCGTTAAGTTCTCCGCTTTCATCCGTGCACGCATCTTCGCATAGGTTGCACATGCGTTTTTTCCACTGCTGCTGTAAAATGCACACACGCCACTCTCACATAGGATAAGGATTGCCGCATGCCATGCAAATTCCTTCATCGGTGGTGCCGCAAACACCAGCTCCATCAATAAAAGACCAAATGTACAGACAGAAAATACAAGCACATTCATAATCAAACTTCTTCGGTAATCGTACTGCTTATCCAGTTTCTCCATGAATTCTTCTTCGGATAATGGTGTCTGTCCTTTTCTCCTGCGCCGTTCATTTTTCTTTGTCCACTGCTTCAGCCATTCTTCCGGCAACTCCCGGCTTACCGACTCTTTGACGCCGCCAAAGAACGAAAGCTTCGCTTCCTTCGGTTTCCGTATGCTTCCACATTTCTTATAGTTCGTAACTGCATTTACGATATAATATACGACGATGTAAACGGTCGGAAGCGTAACTGCAACCCACGCCGGCACATTGATGGAATACCGGTTGGCAAGTACACAAGTAATTATAACGCTGGCAAGCAACAGAACAATATAGATGGCATTGAGCGCGGTCGCGTTTACCTTCCGCTTCTTCACGAGTGGTCGGATCAGAAGATATATAATCAGAATCGACAAACTACCACTCAGTCCACCGAGCACAATGGCACCAATGGCACTGATATCGCTGCTCGACAGCACACCATCTCCGATGACAAGATCCAGAATTGCAAAGACCAGCATAATCCAAGCCATACGATACAGCGTCTTCAGAAAATCTACGAACCGGTTGCCAAGCTTGTACTCACTGAAAAAAATCTCACAGAATCCCTCGATATCATCTCCGACAATCGTTGAAACCGTTTTGCCTTCCTCCTGCGCCATAAGCATATGGTCGAGCAATTCCATCATCAGTTCACTTTCTGTATCTTCGCCGATCAGATTGCTTGTGCTGTACATCTGTACCTTCTGAAATGCATCTTTGTATTCGCCTTTCAGCCTATCCTGTAATAAAACATAATCTGCTTTCATTCGTCTCACTCCTCCATCCTTAATATTTTCTTTGCACTTTCCGTAATGCTCTTATAACTCTCGCAGAAATCCTTCAGATGCTTTGTTCCTGCATCAGTCACCGAATAATATTTCCGGATTGGTCCGAGCGGGGATTTCTCTTTACGGCATTGGATGTAGCCATTCTTCTCCAGCCGTGTGAGCACCGGATACATCGTTCCTTCGCCAAGCTCAGCGAATCCGGATTCCGTCAATCGTTGCAGAATCTCATAGCCGTATGTCTCATGCTCTGCAATCACCGATAGCACGCATCCTTCCAGAATTCCTTTCATTAATTGTGTATCTATCATGGTAGTTCCTCCGTTATGAGGCAGTTTTCGTATTTCTTCCAAATCGTCTCCTGCCTTGCTACTTTTTATCGCCAAGTAGCATAATAAGAAAATACCACAGCTACTTTGTAATGTCAAGTAGCTGTGGTATTATAATTTATTCTCGTTTTCTCAGCAGATTGTCTCCACCGCTTTTTTCCCTCGCTTCCTCAATTGGATCGCCGATTTCTACAAATCATATACTTCATCGTTACTACCAAGATGGCAGACATTTCCCGTCATAAACACAGGTAGTTTCTCCACCTGCTATCATTGTTACCATATAACCATCCTTCGCAAAATTCAATGCAGCCATTTTCCCTTTAGCTGTATAAAATATCTGAATGATTATATCGGTTGATTTCCGATTCCACCCCCAGTTATAATTGCTCGGCTTCGTATTCCCGTCCGGGATAACTCCATTTCCAAACGTGTAACGAGGATTCGCATTTATGTCTGCACTATCCAGATATTTTAGCACCTGCCCGGCAATTCTTCGACTGGATGTTCCTTCTTCCCAAGGAACTTTCGAATTATTTTGTAGAGTGCCAAGGGCACTATTTGATATTCTTCCAAGTTTTGAATACGTTTTTCCACCAATGTTTGAAGTAAACTTGCAAGATTCCTTAAAGCTTTCCGGATGCAGTCCATAACATTCTGACAATGCCGCTTGAGAAGCAACCCAGACATCCCGCGCTTCCGATATAATTTTCTGTTTTTTTGCCCTATCTATGTAGCCCAACAATGCCGGAACCAGAACTGCTGCCAGAATTGCAAGAATCACTATCACAACAATCAGTTCCACCAATGTAAATCCACGGTTTTTTTTGTGTTGTTTCATCCCGTTTTCTCCACTATGTTGCTGTCTCTGTAACATTTTTATTATACTATATTTCGGCACTTTTCTTCAACATGTTAATGCCCCTGTAAAATATGTTTCCTTTCTAAATCAGATCGGTGTCCCAGCTTCTCCGCAAATGCCTCAATATCCATCTCCTTATAATGCAGAAACTTCCATCCCACATTCCTCACAGATTTTCTGTAGCTTCTCCAGTTTCGTTGTCATCACTGTCATAGATTTAAGATTCGGAAACTGACGCAATTCCGCCTCGGTGAGCTTATCTATATCAAATCGTTCATCCTCGCCATCCCATAATGGCGCAATGTTTTGATATATCTCATTTCCGCCGTCCATGCATATCGCCGTGACCTTATCTGCATACGTTACCGGTACCGGCAATTCCTTGAAAAACTGTACCGCAGCCCTGACATTTTTCTCTGTTTCCAGATTCCAATGTGCTTTCTTAAAATCCATATACTCATAAATATCAAAATATGGCTTTAAGATTTCCTGCTCATACATTAACTCATTGATCACTGCCAGTTTGAAATTAAAGGTGTCAAATACCAGAGCCGCCTCACCGGTATTCTGCATTGCATAATTCTGTGTCGTCTTCGGTTTTCTTGGTTTATATGCAATATCCAAGGATTTCAGAAACCGATCACCCGCATAATTTGGCTCGTCATCCTTGCCACCGACATATGCACCAACATGTGCCAGTTCAAGCTCCCCATCCGCCGAGCGAATACAGTCCTGATAACATCCCATGAATCGATTCAGGACATCATGCTCTTTCTGCTTTCCGAAGAAGGTTACATTTCCGACATAATGCTGCGCTGGCCTGATATCCGCATCGGAAAGCTCGTCCGCTACATGCAAATATACGCTCGTAATCCGGTGCTCCGCGTCCTTGTATGCCCGCTGCTTTTTCAACCATGCAACATTTCCCTCTTCAAAATAAATTCCCAGCTCATCATATATATAATAATTGTGGTTTTGCTCATCCTTCTCGATCCGCGCATCTCCGAGTACAGACTTGACTTCCTCGTAGGACATCGGAAATGTGAGTACGTTCCCATTGATCGTTATTTCGTTGTCTAAGATATCGATATGATTCATAGATATAGGTTTCCTTTCACGATTAGATATTTCTCACTCATCTAACATGAGTTTTCCATTTTTTGCCTTACCTCTCAATCTCTCCATCTGTTCCTTTTCAATTTGTTGAATACTTTTTTCGGGCGTTGGCAAATCCTCTGGCATAGTACCACCTATTTTTTCTATTGCATTCCTTACTTCTTTCCCAACGTTATAATGAACTGATGTCGCCTTATCAGTCCCCTGTACATTATCCTTTCTGATTTTTTCCTCTGTCTGCGTGCGATATTCTAAACAAATTCGCAATCAGTTCCGTGCTTCCCATATAATCCAGTATCTTTTGACCTACTTCTAATTGTTTTCTTTCATGAATATCATCTACATCTAATCCACCATAAAGTCCCATATATCCTGCATTTTGAAAAATAGCAAACTCCTCATTCGTAATAACTCCTGCATTATGTGCAGTTTCCGCCAACATCTGATTCCATTGTTTGATATCGCCTCGTACAACAAGTCTTCTATTATCTTCATCCAACTCATTAAAATGATCTGCAACTTCTTGTCTATATGTTTGAATGGCAAAATATGTTTGACCTAATGCAATAACTTCTTTCCTTGGATCTCCATTTTGCACAATCAAATAACACGCATATCTGGATAATTCATAATCTTTTGTTGGTTTATGCGTTGCTCCTGCTTCTACGATTTTGCTGACCTCAGCAAAATCGTCTATAACTCTATGTCCGCTATTCTCGCAAGAAATCATTGCTCTTTTTATTACTTTTTCAAAATTTCTCCATTGCACATACTCCAAAGCAACACCTAGTTCTCTTGCACTCCAATATTCGCTTCCATCTTCTCGTATATGCTTTATATCTTCAAAACGCTTATACTCTATTGCTTTCAATTTACCCAACAATACACCCTCCTCATTTTCATTCATATTTTCTCAAAAAAGATCCAACATATTATCCAGATAAATTGCTTCTCTCACGCGAATCTGACACTCCGGCTTTGTCATGTAATAAAGCAAAAATTCCAACGCCAATGCACTTCCCAGTCCACGTCCTTCAATCTTGAAATTGGAGAATCCCATCGGCAGATAGATGTCTTTTATCGCATCGATTCCAATAAATCCCGGATTCGACATTGCCTTTGAGAACCGGTATCCATGTTCCGACTCCGGTGCAGTGCATCTATGATCCGGTGCTTTTATGCCTAGTGCTTTCCGGCTCACATCCTCATAACATACTTTCCTGTCTTTGCACCCAAACCAGCAACATTCATTGCACAAAAACTCAACCTTCGCCTTTTGTCCAGCCGTTAGTGTATTCAAATCTTCAAACCGCTTATTCAGCCGGAAATCCGGCACTACATATCGAAACTCGTCCCGTTTTAACTCATCCCGGAACTGTTCAAACTCCGTCAGAACCTTTGTAGTTGATGAGACAACATACAATCCCGGATACTGCCTCTTCAGGTACGCCAACAGCAAATCCGAATGCACAATCACTCCATTTTGCACTGTTCCTCCTTTTTCAAATAACTCGCAGAGTGCATTGCATTTCCTGTCGGATAAATGCTCTTCCTGCAACAACGAATTACTGAATGTCAGTCTCGCCGAAATACCATATTCCTGCATCAGATGCAGCACTTCCTGTGCACTGTGATCGCCGTCACCGATCCGTCCGCCGCCCCAGATACAATCTGCCGGTGCCCCATAGATGGAGCCAATTTCACACCAATCAAAAAAGTATTCCCGGTGCTCACGGAACAACGGCAGAAATAATTCGTATAACTCATAGAATTCAAATAGCCCCGGAAGGTGGTAATATGCAGTTTTCTGTGTAGTTTTCTTCATTTATCGTTTCCTATCTCTTCATAACCTTACCTCTGGTGCAAATTTCTTGCTCCTGTATTTCGCACATTTGTATCCAGATCAACTACAACAATAACTACGCAAAAATCGAAACAGTTCTACGTTTGTCTTACCATTTACACCCTCTGCCTGAAAATATTCCGGCAGTGCAATCGCCGTAGAGCATTCCCCACAGATGTCTACGCCATATACGGGTGCCTGTTCCAGAAAATATTGAATCATATGTTCGAGCATGCCAAGCGTCAGTTCTCCCTGATTCCAATTTGTCTCACTGTATTGTTCGGAAAGCACATCCTTGTCAATTGAAATATACCATGGGACACCGCCCTGAAGTTGCTTTAACCGTTCCACACCTTCTCCCTTACGGATTTCCTCAGCCGAAAAAGTTATCAGTTTATCTGGGCGCTCCGTCCGAATCTGCCGTATATCATCATCCGCCGGTCCTATCAAAATAAATTGTTGCAATGCCGGATTCTGATCAAGCACCATTCCCGCCCAATCGCCACAACTCATCATTCCTTCCATTAACGGTTGCTGCATATCTGTATGATGGTCAAAAACGATCAAAGAAAACGGACTGTGAATCTGGTCCGTAAATATCTTTGTTACATAATGGTAATTGCCAGAATCCACAAAATGGATTCCATGTACTCCATACGGTTCTATTCTCCTGCGAATCTCCCGCTCTGCCTGTGGCGAACAATACAGGTTGCTTCCTTCAATATCCGAGCAGTCAATCCATGAAAATTGTTCTCGGTCCGCACAGATTTCATCATCATATACATGTGTAAAATCCAGAATCAAATGATATGGTTTCATCTGTCATTCACCCCCAATAATATACAATTCAGAATTTATCTTTTAATAGTATCATTTTTTCGTATGGCATTGGGGGATTATGTTCTTTCTGTAATCCATGTAAATGTGCGCCGCCTTGCCACACAGTCGACAAATCATTATATATTCTTCTGTGTTTTCGTCCACGATTTCAAATCCTACATTTTTATACATCTTTACGGCATAATTCTGTTTTTGAACAGCTAACGATGCCTTCTTGTATCCACAAGCTTGTAATTCTGCAAGCATCCTCTTCATCAATGCTGTGCCAATCCCCTGCCCTCGATATTCCTTTAACAATGAGATTGCAAATGATGGAGTTTCGTCATCAACATGTCCATAGTCATTCATAATACGAACCCATACAGCACCTACTATTTTGTCATCAGATTCTGCAACAAAACAAATATCTCCATTCCTTTCCCCGAACCCCTCAACATAAACCTGCAATTCTGGTTGATTAATTATTTCCGTTGGTGGTGCCTCAACACCTTCGGGAATAAAAATAGCCTCATATAAAAATATATCTAATATCTTTACTTCTTCTTTTTTCAATTTTCTTATAGTGTAATTCATAAAAACCTCCAATTCATAGATATCTATAAATCAGTTGTCATTCCACACATAAGTCCACCTCCATATCTGGCTAGTTCCATCAACAACCTATTATACATGTAAAGCAGGACAGTTGACTTTCAATCAGCTATCCTGCCTTTATTTCCCGCATAACTATTTATGCTTTTTCATTTTCCCGTGCTTCCAACACTTCCGTGGTAATTGCTTCAACATCATAATCTGGTGCGTGCTTCTTCACAATATCATAGATCGGCTGGATATCTTCGACAGATTCTTCGAGTTCATCCGCTATCTGTTCAATGGATTTATTCTTCCCAAGTTTCTTGATAATTGAATTTACAAGTCGCTCAACATTCCCCTTCACAATTCCAGCGGAATATCCTTCTGCACGACCTTCTTCCACACCATCGTTATACCATTCCCGTTTTGCATTCTCCATCTGTTTTTCGTATGTCAGATCAAACATCATACTTTTCTGCACATCCTCTCTGCGCTCCAGCAAAAA